>JAZOLE010000130.1:0-8200 GCA_045652835.1 Eubacteriales bacterium
CGGATAAAGGCGCAGGGTCGAATCTCCGCACCGCTGCCGATGATGCAAGGCCCTTGCATGGGTGCACTCGGCGCGATTTATGCATCCGAGGCAACGTAGGCGTGACCACCCATATCGGTGTAGTCCTCCGGGTCAAGCGTCGCGCCAACCTCTCGAATAAAGTCGGCAAGCAAGGGAAGTGCTTCCCATGGATACGTGGCTTTTTGCAGCAACGGTGCGGCGATTGTGTGCGAAAAATCAAACAAATTGTTGGAAAATAAACAAAAATGCGTATTATTCATGCAATCCAAGCTCCTTAATACGTGCAATGACCGCGTCTGCGTGCGCGTCACACTCGGCTTGCGTGTCCGCCTCTACCATCACGCGCACCACGGGCTCGGTACCGCTTTGACGCAAAAGAATGCGCCCCGATGCCAATTCGTGCTCCGAAAGGTGCTTGACAAGCGCAGCGATCTCGGCGTTTTCCATGACCTTTTTCTTGTCTGCCACGCGCAGATTTTTGGTCACCTGCGGCAGCATTTGCACGTCTGCCGCCAGTCTTGAAAGCGGACATTTCTTGGCAAGCAGAGTCTCGGTCAGCATAATAGCGGTCAGTATTCCGTCGCCCGTGGTAGCGTACTTGGAAAGGATCAGGTGCCCCGATTGCTCCGCCCCAATGCTGTAGCCCTTTGCCGCCATGCACTCCCAAATAAATCGGTCACCCACGGGCGTGATCTCGTAACCAATGCCTGCCGCCTCCAGCGCGCGAAACAGACCGAGGTTTGACATGACGGTCACCACCGCGGTATTATGCGCAAGCGCACCCTGTTCGCGCAAGGCTTTGGCAAGGATGAACAGAATATGGTCGCCGTTGACCACCTCGCCTTTCTCATCAACCGCCAAGCATCTGTCCGCGTCGCCGTCAAAGGCAAGACCTAAGTCAAGCCCGTTGTCGCGCACGTGCGCGCAAAGACGCTCAATGTGCGTCGATCCGCAGCCTGCGTTTTCGTTTGTGCCGTCGGGGGTGTTGCCGATTACGCTGACCTTTGCGCCCAAAGCCTCAAAAACGGCTGGCGCAATCATCCAAGCAGCCCCGTTCGCGCAATCCAGTCCTATTTTCAGCGATTTGTACGATTTGGTCGCAAGCGAGAGCAGATAGCCAGTATAGCGGTTTCTGCCTGCGGCATAATCCACAATCTTTCCGATGTCCGCGCCGCATGCAAAGGGAAGATCGTCCGCTTGCTTGTCAAGATATTGCTCCACAAGCGTCAGCGTTGCATCATCGGTTTTTTCGCCACCCGCATCCAAAAGCTTGATGCCGTTGTCATCAAAAGGGTTGTGGCTGGCAGAGATCATCACGCCGCAATCAAAGCCGCCCTGCCGCACCGCAAAGGATACGCCGGGCGTTGGAATGACGTGCAGCATATAAGCGTCCGCGCCCGAGGCTGTCAGCCCCGCAGCAACTGCATATTCAAGGCTGTAGCAGGAAAGACGGGTATCCTTGCCGATGGCAACACGCGGCTTGTGTCCGCTTTGTGCGTAGTACCACCCCAAAAAACGCCCGATCTTGTAAGCGTGATCTGCGCGCAAGCTCTCTCCCGCCTTGCCGCGAAAGCCGTCCGTTCCGAAATATTTTGGCATAAAGTTGTTTCCTTTCGTCAAAAAAGTGCTGTTATTATGTTATGCACAGCCCAAAAGCCTTGCATTCAGTATTTGTCAAAATGTCTAAAATCATACGCGCGTATTTGTGGCAAACGCTTTATTTTTCCAAACCCTTGCAATGCCAAAAGCTTTTTGGTATAATGGATTTAATAACTTGATGCGGAGGTGCACCATGAGTAAAAAGCAATTGTATAGCACGTTTGCTGCCCCCGGCGCGGAATGGCGCGGAAAGCCCTTCTGGTCGTGGAACGGTGAGCTGAGAGAAGAGGAGCTGACAAGACAGGTCGAGGTCATGAAAGAGATGGGTCTTGGCGGTTATTTCATGCATTCGCGTGCGGGCCTGATCACAGAATACCTGGGAGAGGAATGGTTTGATCTGATCAATGCGGTAGCAGATGCGGGCGAGAAGGTCGGCATGGAGGCTTGGCTGTATGACGAGGACCGCTGGCCGTCAGGCTCTGCAGGCGGCAAGGTCACGATTGACGAGCAGTACCGCATGAAATCGCTGTACGTGTATGAGTCCGCCCCCGACCGTATGACTTGGGATGAGCAGAGCATCGCTCTGTTTGTCGCAAAGCTGGACGGCATCAATCTGTGGGCGTATGAGGAGGTTTCTCCGAATGCCGAGGCTGTAAAGCAAGCCATTGACAAGCTCGCACCCACGGTAGAGGATAAGCCGGGGGCGTGGAAGGTGCTGCGCTTTGCCATTGTGCCCGATGCTCCCAACTCTAACTATAACGGTACTACCTACATCGATACCATGTCCTATAAGGCTGTCTATAAGTTCATCGATATGACCCACGAGGAGTACAAGCGTCGCTGCGGCGATCGCCTTGGCAAGTCGATCAAGGGCATTTTCACCGATGAGCCGCACCGCGGTCATTGCTTTGACAATCTGCGCGAGCATGACGGCGTGATCTCTTGCGCGACCGCGTGGACAGACGATATTTTTGACGAATTCCAAAAGAGATACGGCTATGACGCGCGCCCCATTCTGCCCGAGCTGTTTTACAGATTGGGCGGCAACCATGTAGCTCCCGTCAAGCTGCATTACATTGATCTTGCCGACAATTTGTTCCTGGAGCGCTTTGCCATGCCCATCAACCAGTGGTGCAAAGCCAACGGCATTGAGTTTACAGGTCACGTGCTGCACGAGGATTCTCTGATGAATCAGACCGTACCCCACGGCTCGCTCATGCGCTTTTACGAGCACATGGGCTATCCCGGTGTGGACGTGCTGACCGAGCACAACCGCTGCTATTGGATCGTCAAGCAGCTCAGCAGCGCTGCGCGTCAGTTGGATAAAAAGTGGCTGCTTTCCGAGCTGTATGGCTGCACCGGCTGGCAGTTTGATTTCAAATCGCACAAGACGGTGGGCGATTGGCAGGCGCTGTTCGGCATCAATCTGCGCTGCCAGCACCTGTCTTGGTACACCATGGAGGGTGAATCCAAGCGTGATTACCCTGCATCCATTCTGCATCAGTCGCCTTGGTATAAGGATTACGCAGCGGTGGAGGATCACTTTGCCCGTATGGGCGTGGTACTGGCTGCAGGTAAAGCCGACTGCGACGTGCTGGTCATCAATCCCATTGAATCCCTTTGGTGTCAGGCATACCTCGGCTGGGCGCGTTGGATCATGAACGCCTCCCCCGACGTAGCCCCCTATGAGCAGAGATATCAGCAGCTGTTCCACATGCTGACCGACAATCACGTGGATTTCGACTACGGTGAGGAGCAGATCATGCGCGACAAGTGGTCGCTGACCACCGATGCACAGGGCAAGGCGCTGCTCAAAATCGGCAATGCGACCTACCGCACCGTGCTTGTGACCAATATGCTGACCATCAGACCCACCACGCTGGCAATTCTTGCCGAGTTCCAAAAGGCGGGCGGACAGGTCATTTTCGCAGGCGACTTGCCTGCATACGTGGATGCGGTTGCATCCGATGCACCCGCAACGCTGGCAGAGCAGTGCTGCCGCGTGGGCTATGACGAAAAGGAAATTCTGGCAGCCATTCGTGCGGGATCGCAGTGCTGCGTAAGCATCAAGAATGCCGAGGGCAATGCAGAGCGCGCCGTATTCGTACAGGTGCGCCGCGACGTGGATGCCGATGGTAGTGTCGCAGCCGTGGTACTCAACACCGACCGCGAAAACGGTCGCAAGAATTTGATGCTGCAGCTTGCCGCTCCTGAGGGTGCGAGCGTAGAGGAATGGGATCTTGAGAGCGGAGCGCGTTATGCCGCAAGAGCCAAGTGCGAGGACGGCATGGCGTATATCGACTTTGATCTGGATGCCGCAGGCACGCGCTGCTTTGTGGTAACAACCGAAAAAGAGGAGCTTTTCACACAGCCTTGCTATGTGGCCAAGCAGACCTTGGATATCACCGAGGCGGACTTTGCTCCCGTGCTTGACGAGCAAAACGTTTGCGTGCTGGACTGGTGCCGCTGGAGATGGGCGGACGGTGCATGGAGTGACGCGGCTGAAGTGTTGCGCATTGACGGAGCGGTACGCGACGCGGTTGGTATTGAGCGCCGCGGCGGTGAGATGCTGCAGCCTTGGTTTGCCAAGCTGCATCACAAGCAGAAGTACGGTGAGATCGAGCTGGAATACGAGTTCTTTATAGACGAAATGCCCAAGGGCACGGTCGCTTTGGCGGGTGAGAGACCCGAAACCAACGCGTACTACATCAACGGCACGCCTCTGGAGAGCAAGGATATCAACGATTTCTGGGTAGACGATTGCTTTAAGAAGATGTATATTCCCGAAGGTGCTTTGCGCCTTGGCAGAAACGTGGTAACCATCAAGGTCAACTTCATGCGCACCACCAATATCGAGGCGATCTACCTGATCGGTGACTTTGGCGTCAAGCTGTCCGAGATCAATAAGCGCACGCTGGTAGCAGCTCCTGCGCAGATGGGTCTTGGCAACTACGCAAATTACGCGCTGCCTTTCTATACGGGCGGCATGACCTATCGCATCCTGCCCGAAATGTATGCAGGACTTGAGGTTGGCGAGGGTGATCGCGTGACCCTGTCCGCTAAGTTCACGGGCGGTTGCTTCAAGGTGACCACGGCTGACGGCTGCACGCAGGTTGTAGGCTGGGATCCTTACGAGGCAGACGTGACCGAGGCTGTCAAGGCGGGGCAGAGCATTGACCTTTGCGTGGTCGGCACGCGTAAGAACGTGTTCGGACCGCTTCACCAGCTGCCCGCTATCGCAGGCGCTTGCGGCCCCGGAAACTTTGTAACCGGCGGCGCTAACTGGACGGATGAATACGTGCTGATCGACAGCGGCGCGCAGAGCATTACGTTTACGGTCAAAACCGAGGAATAAAAAAGAAATCCGCCAACGGCACAAGCCGTTGGCGGATGGTTTTTTATTGGGATTGTCTAGCGGATCAGCCCAGCTTAGCAAGTGCTGCAACAACACCTGCGAGGTTTTCGCGGTACTTTTCCATCTTTGCCTTCTCGCCCTCGACGACAGCAGCGGGTGCCTTGGAAACAAAGCCCTGATTGGAGAGCTTCTTCTCAATACGAGAGATCTCGTCCTCCAGCTTCTTCTGCTCAGCGGCAAGTCTTGCCTTTTCCTTTTCAAAGTCGATGATATCAGCCATGGGCAGGAAGATGGCGGCAGAGTCGGTGATGATCTGTACGGCGTTGTCGCCCGAAACGGTCTCTGCGTCAAACGCGTCTGCTACGATGACCTCGGAAGCGGATGCGAGTCTGCCAAAGAAGCCGGCAGCAGCGGTAAAGCAAGCATCGTGCTTGGTAGCGATATATACCTTTGCCTTACGGGAGGGAGCAACGTTCATTTCTGCGCGACGAGCGCGGATTGCGCTGATGGCGTCAATGACGCGTGCCATATCCTCGGATTCCTTTGCAAATGCAGGAATGGTCGCAGGATCGGGGTACTCGGAGATCATAATGCTCTCAGAGTCATGCGGCAGCGACTGGTAAATTTCCTCGGTAATGAAGGGCATAAAGGGATGCAGCAGCTTGAGCGTTTCGGTCAGCACGTACGCAATGACGTTCTGGCAAACCGTGTTGCCTGCGTTTTCCTTATCGGAAAGTCTGGTCTTGGCAAGCTCAATGTACCAGTCACAGAAAATATCCCAGATAAAGTCGTAGAGCATGGAGAGTGCAATACCCAGCTCGTACTTGTCAAGGTTTGCGCGTACGCCCTGTGCGGTCTTGGAAAGCTCGGTCAGAATCCACTTGTCCTCGGTTGCAAGCTCGCTCTCCGCAGGCAGATGAATCTCGTCAATGGTCAGGTTCATACGAACGAATCTGGACGCGTTCCAAAGCTTGTTTGCAAAGTTACGTGCAGCCTCGATCTTTTCGTCCGAGAAGCGCATGTCGTTTCCGGGCGAGTTACCGGTTGCCAGCGCAAAGCGCAGCGCGTCTGCACCGTACTTTTCAATGATCTCCAGAGGATCGATACCGTTACCCAAGGACTTGGACATCTTGCGACCCTGCGCGTCACGTACCAAGCCGTGAATCAGCACAGTATCAAAGGGCGCCTGATCGGTGTATGCCAGCGCGGAGAAGATCATTCTGGAAACCCAGAAGGTGATGATATCGTAGCCGGTAACCAAGGTGCTTGTAGGATAGAAGTACTTCAGATCCTCGGTCTCTTCGGGCCAGCCCAGCGTAGAGAAGGGCCAGAGCGCGGAGGAGAACCAGGCATCCAGCGTGTCGGGGTCTTGGCGCATTGCCTTGCCGCACTTGGGGCAGACAGCCGAGGAATCCTTGGTAACTACGGTCTCGCCGCAATCGTCGCAGTAGAATGCGGGAATGCGGTGACCCCACCAAAGCTGACGGGAGATGCACCAGTCACGGATGTTTTCCATCCAGTGGAAGTAGTTCTTTTCAAATCTTTCGGGAACGAAACGAATGTCATCGTTGCGAACCGCATCGATAGCGGGCTTTGCAAGAGGCTCCATCTTAACAAACCACTGCAGAGAAACGCGAGGCTCAATGGTAGAGCCGCAACGGTAGCAGGTGCCAACGTTGTGCGCGTAGTTGTCTACCTTAATCAGGAAACCGCCCTCTTCCAGATCCTTAACGATCTGCTTTCTTGCAACAAATCTGTCCATGCCTGCGTAAGCGGGGTAGTCCTCGGTGATCTTTGCATCGTCGGTCATAACGTTGATCACGGGCAGATCGTGGCGTGCACCAACCTCAAAGTCGTTGGGGTCGTGCGCAGGGGTGATCTTTACGCAGCCGGTACCGAAATCAGCCTCAACGTAGTCATCGGCGATCACGGGGATCTCTCTGCCAACCAAGGGCAGCACCAGCATCTTGCCGATCATGTCCTTGTATCTCTCATCGTTGGGGTTTACCGCAACGGCAGTATCGCCCAAGAGGGTCTCGGGACGGGTGGTAGCCACCTCAAGGTGACCGCTGCCGTCCTTGAAAGGATAGCGAATGTGCCAGAAATGGCCTGCCTGATCCTCATATTCTACCTCAGCGTCGGAAATAGAGGTCAAGCATTTGGGGCACCAGTTGATAATGCGGTTGCCGCGGTAGATCAAGCCCTTGTCATACAGCTTGACGAAAACGGTCTTAACTGCCTCGGAGCAGCCCTCATCCATGGTGAAACGCTCGCGCGTCCAGTCGCAGGAGGAGCCCATCTTTTTCAGCTGCGAAATGATTCTGCCGCCGTACTGCTCCTTCCAAGCCCAAGCGCGCTCAAGGAAACCGTCTCTGCCAAGGTCTTCCTTGGTAATGCCTTCCTTGCGCATTGCCTCAACGATCTTTGCCTCGGTTGCGATGGATGCGTGGTCGGTGCCGGGCAGCCACAGCGTGCAAAAGCCTGCCATGCGCTTATAGCGGATCAGAATATCCTGCAGGGTGTTGTCCAGCGCGTGACCCATGTGTAGCTGACCTGTAATGTTTGGAGGGGGAATAACAATGGTGTACGAGGGCTTGGTCTTGTCAATGGTGGGGGTAAAGTAGCCCTTTTCGCACCAGTTGGCATAGATCTTATCCTCAAATTCACCGGGGGAATAGGTTTTCGGTAATTCGTGATAGGAATTCATATCTATCTTTCTCCTTGTAATAATTTTCAGATTGAAATAAAAAAACTCCACCGTCGCTGACTTGTATCAGGACGTGGAGATAACGCGGTACCACCTGATTTCACACCCAATACGGGCATGCACTCAAAACACGATAACGGTGTGTCGGCTAAAGCCACCGTTGCGGACTACTGTGTTTCACCCGCACCGCTCCCGGACGACTTGGGCAATGCTTTCCTCGAACTCTCACCAACCGTTCGATCTCTGTGCGAAAGGGGACTGCCTACTACTTCCGTTCCAAGCGTTTGACATATACGGATAAAGTATAACACGAAACGGGAAGTTTGTCAATGATTTTTTTGAAAAATGATTGAAATGATAAGGACGGGCGATTCTTGATGTACAGTGTAATAAGATAGTATACAGGTAGTGTAAAGACATAGTATACAGTTATATGGTATAATAAGGCATCAAGATCCAAAGGAGAAGAAACAGATGCCTTGGAAGGAACGAACTGTGGAAGACTTAAGAAAAGAATT
>JAZOLE010000131.1:0-11972 GCA_045652835.1 Eubacteriales bacterium
GCCTGTGCCAGAGCGGTTACAACGTCCAGGTACAGAGGCTCACCAAGAGAGCCGGGCTCCTTGGTTCTGTCAAGAACTGCGATCTTCTTAGCAGTTGCGGGGATAGCAGCAATCAGCTTGTCAGCGCGGAAGGGTCTGTACAGTCTTACCTTAACCAGACCAACCTTTTCGCCGTTAGCGTTCATGTAGTCGATAACCTCTTCTGCAACGTCACAGATAGAGCCCATAGCGATGATAACTCTCTCAGCATCCTCTGCGCCGTAGTAGTTGAACAGCTTGTAGTTGGTGCCGATCTTAGCGTTGATCTTATCCATGTACTCTTCTACGATAGCGGGCAGTGCATCATAGTACTTGTTGCAAGCCTCTCTGTGCTGGAAGAAGATGTCGCCGTTTTCTGCGGAGCCGCGGAGAACGGGGTGCTCGGGGTTCAGGGAGCGAGCGCGGAATGCCTTAACAGCATCCATATCGGTCAGCTCAGCCAGATCCTCGTAGTCCCAAGCCTCGATCTTCTGGATCTCGTGAGAGGTACGGAAACCGTCAAAGAAGCTGATGAAAGGAACGCGACCCTTGATGGAAGCCAGGTGTGCAACTGCACCGAGGTCCATGATTTCCTGGGGATTGGTCTCAGCCAGCATAGCAAAACCGGTCTGACGGCAAGCGTAAACGTCGGAGTGGTCACCGAAAATGTTGAGCGCGTGGCTTGCTACAGTACGAGCGGAAACGTGGAATACGCAAGGCAGAAGCTCGCCTGCGATCTTGTACATGTTGGGGATCATCAGAAGCAGACCCTGGGAAGCGGTGTAGGTGGTGGTCAGAGCACCTGCTGCCAGAGAACCGTGCACAGTACCTGCTGCGCCTGCCTCGGATTCCATTTCGGTTACCTTAACGGTAGTGCCGAAAATGTTCTTAAGACCCTGTGCTGCCCACTGGTCGGTGTAGTCCGCCATGGGGCTGGAAGGGGTAATGGGGTAAATACCTGCTACTTCGGTGAACGCGTAAGACACGTGCGCAGCAGCCTGGTTGCCGTCCATAGAAAGCTTTTTTCTCGGGATAGCCATGTTGTTTTTTCCTCCTGCGTTTATTAAAATTTTTTATTAAACGAAAATTGTGAGAACTTGGCAAATCGCTTGCAAACCACTCGCAAAACACTCCGCAAAATTTCTCACCTTATATAATAGCACAACTTTTGCGAATTGTAAAGAGGTATTGCGAACTTTTATCGTGGAAAAAGTGCTGTTTTCTGCATTTTTTGCACTTTCGATGCAGGCTGAGGGCATTTTTTGCGTTTTCTACCCTCTTTCATCCGCCCAAATTTCCATTTGTAGGGCAAACGCTTGCTCCGCCGCAAATCAATTTCATACGCCCGTAGGGGCGATTCACGAATCGCCCGCCTGCATAAACAAACATTCGTATGGGCGATTCACGAATCGCCCGCAAGTAAAAAGGTTGGTTGTCCAACACCTAAACGGATAACCGCACCCCATTCCTTGTAGGGGAGGATAGTATCCTCCCGCATGTAGGGAGATCGGTTGTCTGTTTGGATGTCGGTAAACCAAATTCAAAGCTGGCGGGAGGATGATATCCTCCCCTACAAACATTCGGGGCAGTTGCCCGTAGGGGCGAAATATAAAAAAACGTTTTCGTTCATTTTGCTTTTTTACCGTAGGGGCGGATTTGCATATCCGCCCGCATCCGCACTCGGATATCAACTTTCCGGCTGCAACTTACAAAAAGCCCTCTCCGCGGGAGAGGGGGGACCGCGGAGCGGTGGGTGAGATTCATCACGTGGACGCTCTTTCACGTGGGGGCGGTTGTGGTGTTACGTTGAGCAAATCCTCTCCGTTCTTTTTGAGCAAAGAGGCCCAAAAAGAACCAAAAAGGCCGTTTTAGGATGTTTCGCGCCTGCGGGCGCGACTCGGGGCGCTGCCCCAAGACCCTGCCGCCTTTTGAAAAAGGCGGGCGAAAACTTTTCATCCTTGGCATCCGCGCTCGGGTATCACCTTTCCGACTGCAACTTACCAAAAGCCCTCTCCGCGGGAGAGGGGGGACCGCGGCGCGGTGGGTGAGATTCACCACGCGGACGCTCTTTCACGGGTGATTATGTTCGTTTTTTACATTGATCAACCTCTCTCCGTTCTTTTTTGACGGAGTAGCCGCAAAAAAGAACCAAAAAACGGCGTTTTGCGGGGCGTTGCCCCGAACCCCAGTCGCCTTTTGAAAAAAGCGACACAAAAACTTTCGTGAGTGGGTTATCCGCATGATGAGGTTATCCTCTTGACTGTTTGGCTTTTTCGTGCTATAATTATCATGAAATATTATGCACTCTTTGTAAAAAGGAGTATTTTTATGAAGCTTTCTACCAAAATTGCCGTCATCGGGGCGGGTCATGCCGGTGTTGAAGCCGCGCTTGCATCTGCACGCATGGGTGTCGATACCGTTCTTTTCACCCTCTCTCTCGATGCCATTGCCAATATGCCCTGTAACCCCTCGATCGGTGGTACTGCCAAGGGTCACCTTGTCTATGAGATCGATGCTTTGGGTGGCGAAATGGGTCGCGCTGCCGACCGCGTGACGCTGCAATCCCGCACGCTCAATCTCGGTAAGGGTGCTGCCGTTTACTCCAAGCGCATCCAAGCCGATCGTCGCAAATATCAGAATATCATGAAGCACACGCTGGAGCTGACGCCGAATTTGCGCCTGATTCAAGCCGAAATTGTTGAAATTCTCACCGACAACGCGCCCAATCACCCTCAAATTTTAGGTGTGCGCACCCATCTTGGCGAGATTTGGGAGTGCTCCGCGGTCATTATCGCCACGGGCACGCATCTGGGCGGTCGCATTTTCGTGGGTGACGTCAACTATGCAGCAGGCCCTGACGGCATGCTGCCTGCAAACGCTTTGACCGAGTCGCTGCTCTCTCACGGTGTCAAAATGATGCGCTTTAAGACCGGCACGCCCGCGCGCGTCAAGCGTTCCACCATCGATTTTTCGGTGCTTGAGCTGCAACCAGGCGAGGACAATCCCCTGCCCTACAGCCATGACAATACGGAACATATGTTCTATGATATGCAGCAAACACCCTGTCATATCGTCTATACAAACGAGAAAACGCACAATGTCATTCTCTCCAATATCAAGCGATCTGCGCTGTATTCGGGTCAAATTCACGGTACAGGGCCTCGTTACTGCCCCTCTATTGAGGACAAACTGGTTCGTTTTGCCGACAAACCGCGCCATCAACTATTCGTAGAGCCCATGGGTGAGGAAAACGAGGAGATGTACATTCAGGGCTTTTCCACCTCTCTCCCCCCAGACGTGCAGTACGAAATGCTGAGAACCTTGGACGGCTTTGAGAACGCAGAGATCATGCGCTACGCATACGCCATTGAATATGACTGCGCCGACCCCTTACAAATGCTGCCTACGCTGGAATTCAAAGAAATCGGTGGTCTGTTCGGTGCCGGCCAGTTCAACGGTACATCCGGTTATGAAGAAGCGGCTGCACAGGGTCTTGTGGCAGGCATCAATGCGGCGCGCCGCGTCAAGGGTGAAGATCCCGTCATTCTCACGCGCTCGCAAAGCTACATCGGCACGCTGATCGACGATCTGGTGACCAAGGGCACGCACGAGCCTTACCGCATGATGACCTCGCGCAGCGAATATCGCTTACTTTTGCGTCAGGACAACGCAGACGAGCGTCTGACCCCCATCGGCTACGAATGTGGCTTAATTTCCCAAGAACGCTACCAAATGCTGCAAAACAAGCTGCAAAGCGTACAAAATGAGAAGGAACGCTTGGAAAACACACATCTTTCGATGCAAAGAGCCAACGAATTTCTCGCATCTTTCAATCTGCCCCCCATCAAGTCGGGCTGTTCGCTGGCAGATCTTGTACGTCGTCCCGAGCTGACCTATGCCGATCTCGCCCCCGTGGATGATGCACGCGCGCCTCTTTCGCGCCGCATTCTTGAAACTGTGGAGATTGACGTCAAATACGAGGGCTACATCAAGCGCGCCTTTGCCGAAGCGCAAAGACAGCAAAAGCTTGAGGACAAGCATCTCTCGCCCGACATAGATTACACCGCCATCAGAGGCTTACGCCTTGAAGCTGCGCAAAAGCTGGGTGCCATCAAGCCCTTGACCATCGGACAGGCATCACGCATCAGCGGTGTCAATCCTGCCGACATTTCGGTGCTGCTGATCTGGCTTGGCATCAAATAAGGAGATTTTATGGAACGTTTTGATACACTATTTCAGCGTATAATGACGCTAAACGGGCTTGAAACATACACAAACGAGCACAATACAGACACTTTTGAGCGTCTTTGTACGCACATTTTAGAGGTCAACAAGGTGCATAACCTGACCGCCATTCGTGACGTGCCCGGTGTAATCACCAAGCATTTTGCCGACAGTCTGACTGTAGCGCCACATATTCCGGAAGGATTGACCGTCATTGACGTCGGTACAGGCGGTGGTTTTCCCACATTGCCGCTTGCAGTAGCGCGTCCAGACCTGCGCATCACAGCAATCGACAGTACCGCAAAAAAGATCACCCATGTGCAAAATACCGCACATCTGTTCGGACTTGACAACGTGACAGCCATTGCAGGACGCGCCGAAGATATGGCACAGACCAAAATGCGTGAAAGCTTTGATATTGCCACCGCGCGTGCCGTTTCCGAGCTTCGTATTCTCTGTGAGATCACGCTGCCCTTTGTCAAGGTAGGCGGCATGCTGCTTGCCATGAAGGGCGCTTCTGGTGACAAGGAATTATCCGATGCCAAAGCTGCTATTGCAAAGCTGGGTGCAACACTTGCGAACGTACACAAATTCACCCTCAAGGATGCGGATGAGAATCAAGAGGAGCGTTGCATCATCGTCATTCGCAAAACATCACCCACACCCAATAATTTTCCGCGCCAATATGCGCAGATCCTCAAAAAACCGCTGTAATTCAGCGGTTTTTTCTTTGTTTACCAAACATATCACGACCAAACGGCATCTTTAACGAAGTTTTACTGCGGCATATGCCCAAGCCCGACGCAGTACGCTTCTACAAAATCCTATGCTCGCGCATGTTATAATGCAGAAAAAATCAAGGAGCAATATAAACAGATGACAGATAGAATAGACGAATCACAGCTCTTATTGCGGCTGAAAATGCGCGAGGGCACTATATTTGAGCAAGCAAAAGCGATGCAAGAACTGTGCACGCAATACAACTACAGCCAATCTGCGCTTGCGTCGCTTCTCGGTGTCAGCCAATCGTGCGTAGGCAACAAGATCAGATTATTGCGATTTTCCACGTGGGAGCAGGCTCAAATACTTGAATACGGGTTATCCGAAAGGCATGCGCGTGCACTCTTACGCATACAGTCACCAAAAAGAGAGAAACTGATCGCAACAGTGGGAAAAATGCACTTAACCGTGCACCAAACAGAAGAGCTTGTCGAAAAATACGCAAATCCCACGCAGGACGCCGAAGAACACAATCAATCTTCCTTATCTATTACTACTGCGGAAACATTTTTGCAGCATATGCAGATCAGCGCAGAAAAATTACGCACTCTGGGATATAAGACCACTTGTATGACAGAATCAAGTGACGGGTGGCACAGAATCACGGTTACCATCCTCGAGTGATGTTCCACGTGGAACATCAATTTTAAAACCTTAGAATGTTTCACGTGGAACGTTCCAACACCCACCTTAATGTTTCACGTGGAACGTTTTGTACCGACCTCTGATGTTTCACGTGGAACGTTGCGTCACCGACCGCTAATGTTTCACGTGGAACGTTGCGTCCCCGACCGCTAATGTTTCACGTGGAACGTTGCGTCACCGACCGCTGATGTTCCACGTGGAACGTTCCAACGCAAGTCAATAACGTTTCACGTGAAACATAAAATTCGGTCAGCATTGTTTCACGTGAAACATACAAAATTCATATTAACATTTTGCAAAAACACTCAAAAATGTTCACAAAACTATTGCATTTCAAAGGATTTCATGATATAATGGATGCGGATTATTATTGGAGGTACATATATACATGGCAAAAATCATTTCTTTTTGCAATCAGAAAGGCGGTGTTGGTAAAACTACCTCTGCCGTCAACATTGCTGCCTCGCTCGGCATCCTCGGCTACAAGGTTCTCATGATCGACCTTGACCCCCAGGGCAATGCAACCAGTGGCGCAGGCATTCCCAAAAAATCGCTCAAACTCACCATCAATGACGTGCTGACAGCCGATGTGCCGATCAAGGACGTAGTAATCGAAACCGAGTTTGATAACCTGCACCTTGTTCCCACGAACATTGCACTCGCAGGCGCTGAATTTGAGCTTTTCCAGCATGAAAACAGCGAATACCGTCTCAAAGAAGCTCTCAAGCCCATTTTGGATGACTATAATTACGTCATTATCGACTGCCCTCCTTCTCTGGGCATGCTGACCGTAAACGCAATGGCAGCAAGTGACGGTGTCGTTATCCCCATGCAGTGCGAATTTTACGCACTTGAGGGTCTTTCCCAGCTTATGATTACTGTAGGCCGCATCAAGTCGCACTATAACAACGCGCTGACTGTAACCGGTATCCTGATTACCATGTATAATCAGAGATTGCTGCTTTCTCAGCAGGTTATGAGCGAATTGCGTCGCCATTATGCAGACAAGCTGCTGACCCCGCCCATTTCCAGAAGCGTTAAGGTATCCGAGGCTCCCGGCTTTGGTATGCCCGTATATTATCACGATAAGCGCAACAAGGGTGCTACCGAGTACTTGGAATGTGCCAAGGATCTCGCATCCAGAATTTAAGGAGGAACAAGGATTATGGCAAGAAAACAAGGCGGACTTGGCAGAAATTTCTACGAAATTCTGGACGATAACATGCTTGAAACCAAAAAAGACTCTGTTACCAGACTCAGAGTAGCAGATATTGAGCCCAGACGCGACCAGCCCAGAAAGGATTTTGACCTTGAACCTTTGCAGGCTTTGGCAGATTCCGTACGTGATTACGGCGTGCTTGTGCCGCTGATCGTACGCGAAAACCCCGTTGCTGCCGGCACTTATGAGATTATCGCAGGTGAACGCCGCTGGAGAGCTGCTAAAATGGCAGGCATTTCCGAGGTTCCCGTTGTCATTATGGACAGCGACGATATGAAGACCAGCGAGATCGCGCTGATCGAAAACGTGCAAAGACAGGATCTCAACCCTGTAGAAGAAGCATTTGCATATCAGGCATTGATCGACAGATTTGGTCTTACGCAGGAAGAGGTTGCAAAAAAGGTCGGCAAAAACCGTTCTACCGTCACCAACATGCTGCGCTTGCTCGAGCTTCCCGAGGGTGCACTTGAGCTGCTCAAGAAGGGCGACATTTCGGGCGGTCATGCAAGAGCACTGCTCGGACTTGACGACGAGGCACAGATCGTGGATCTTGCACAGAAAATCGTTGAAAAGGACTATTCCGTACGCGAAACCGAGCGCATTGTGCGCTTGTTCAAGGCAAGAGCGCAGGCTGACGAGCAGCCTGAAGAGCTTGATGAATCCGATGCACAGCGCAAGGTATACATGAAGGACCTGGAGCGCCGCGTGATGCACTCGCTGGGCAGAAAGGTACGCATTGCTCGCGTAGCAAAGAAGAAGATCGTTGAATTGTCTTACGAGGACGATCAAGACTTAGAAGAAATTATCAAAATCCTCTGCGGAAGCGACTTTTTCGCAGAAATTTAAGGAGAAAACATCATGATCGATATCAATTACATCAAAAATAACCCCGAAGAAGTAATCGCAAGACTTGCCAAGAAGGGTAAGGACGCAAAGCAGGAGATCGAGCAGATTTTGGCACTTGACACCGAAAGACGTGCTCTGATCGTTGAGGGCGAGGCTATCAAGGCTGAGCAGAACAAGATCAACAAGCAAATTCCCCAGCTCAAGAAGCAGGGTGTGGACGTTGCCCCCATCTTTGCACAGATGAAGGAAATGGGCGCACGCGTCAAGGAAATCGACGAAAAGAAGAAGGAGATCGAGGTACAGTACCAGGGTCTGCTTCTCTGCCTGCCCAACCTGCCCGACGAGGATCTGCTGCCCGGCGGTAAGGAGAACAACCAGCCTCTGCGCTACTACGGTGAGCCCAGAACCTTTGATTTTGAGCCTAAGAACCACGTAGATCTGTGCACCGATCTGGGTCTTATTGACTACAAGCGTGGCACAAAGCTGTCCGGCGCAGGCTTTTGGATCTATTCCGGTGTTGGCGCACGCCTTGAGTGGGCGCTGCTCAACTACTTTATTGATTTCCACCTCGGCAACGGCTACGAGCTGATGCTGGTACCTCATATGCTCGGCTACGAGTGCGGTCTGACTGCAGGTCAGTTCCCCAAGTTCAAGGACGAGGTATATTGGCTGGAGCAGCAGGATGACGATGAGCGTCGCCGCTTCATGCTGCCTACCGCAGAGACCGCGCTGGTATCTCTGCACCGTGATGAGATTCTGACCGAGGCAGATCTGCCCCGTAAGTATATTTCCTACACGCCTTGCTTCCGCCGCGAGGCAGGCTCTTACCGTGCTGACGAGCGCCGCATGGTACGCGGTCACCAGTTCAACAAGGTTGAAATGGTACAGTACACGCTGCCCGAAAAGAGCGACGAGGCATTTGACGAGCTGGTTGCAAACGCTGAGAACCTTGTAAAGGGTCTGGGCTTCCACTTCAGAACCGTTAAGCTGGCTGCAGAGGACTGCTCCGCATCCATGGCAAGAACCTACGATATTGAGATCAACATTCCTTCCATGAACGGCTATAAGGAGGTTTCCTCTGTATCCAACGCGCGTGACTATCAGGCACGCAGAGGTATGATGCGTGTCAGACGCGCAGACGGTAAGATCGAATACGTACACACGCTCAACGGCTCCGGCTTGGCTACCAGCCGTATTTTCCCCGCACTGGTTGAGCAGAATCAGAACGCTGACGGCTCTGTTAACGTACCGGATTGCCTGCGCAAGTACATTGGTCTTGACGTAATTAAGTAATTTTTCCAAGGAAATCGAGCCATTTTAGAACATCTGTTCTATTTTAAGAAAGGAGGACATCTGTGTCCGGATTTCACAATTTCATCTTGGGTCTGAGCAAAGACGCCTCCGCGCAGCCCTCTTTGATAAAAGAGCTGTGGGATTACTTTACCGAAAAGTATTTCACGCTGGACATCTCGCAATATGACAATCTTGATCTTACAATTGGCGGCAGTGGCGGTGTGATTAACATGTCCTGGGCAATCGTAGCGCTTTGCTTTGGCATTGTGCTGGCTGCCATTATGGGCGTTTACGAAAAACGAGGTCTTGGCGAGTTTGTGCGCAAGCTTTTGGACGAGGAATGCTACACACCCGAGAGTGCAAAGACGCTTTATCAGCTTGGCTACCGCAAAAATGCCGCCGTACGCAGTGCACTCAAGCACGGATCTCTCTCCAAGGTTGTCATTTGCACCCAAAAGCAGGCATATGACGCGCAAATTGCGCAAAAAAAGCAAGAATACGAGCAATATGCCACCAAGGACAGCCCAAAATTCAAGAGCGTGCCCTATAAGATCAATTATGAAAAGGACACGTTCTATATTCCCAAGGATGCCTCTTATGCAGCCGACGTGCGCTATGACAAAAGAGGCTCGGGATTTGCTACGGTTGTCATTTCGGTAGTTGTTGCGCTGCTGCTGGCATTGTTTGTTATCTTCATTCTGCCCGATATGCTGCAAATGCTGGATAATTTTGTCGGGCTGATGCGTCCTGAAGCCAATTACCACTAATCTCACCTCAAAAACGCAAAGGAGAACGCTATGAAAAGACCCTTGATCGGCATCACATGCTCTAAAACTGCCGAAGGAAAGATCGCCATGAGTCAGAATTATCTCAATTCCATTTGGGAAGCGGGTGCTGTCGGCGTCTTTTTGGCATACACGCAGGACGAATGCAAGCTTGCGGAATATGCACAGGTATTTGACGGCTTTCTGTTTGCGGGTGGTGACGATATGGATCCCGTGCGTTACGGTGAGGTCAAAATGTTTGACAGCGTGGAGATCGACGCTGACCGCGATGCGTTCGAGCTGGGACTTTACGAGCAGGTCAAACAAACCGGCAAGCCGATTTTAGGCATTTGTCGCGGCATTCAGCTGCTCAACGTTGCCGAAGGCGGCACGCTGTATCAGCATATTGAGGGTCACAGACAGAATAAACCGGGAACAGAAACCGAGCAAAAAATGCTTGTGCAAGAGGGAAGCATGTTGCATGCGCTGATTGATAAGCATGAGATTTTTGTCAACAGCTTCCATCACCAAAATATCAAGGATATAGCACCCTCGCTGTGCGTTGACGCAATCAGCGATGACGGATATATCGAGGCAGCGCATATGCCCGGGCATAAGTTTTTCTTTGCCGTGCAATGGCATCCCGAGATCTACCGTCAAAGCTCTGCCGATATGCAAAAGGTGTTTGCCGCGTTTATAAACGCCTGCAAGGAGTAAATCCATGAGAAATATGCAACTGGCGGACATTCTCCGCCCAAAAACGCTGGATGATATCGTCGGACAGCAGCATTTGTTTGGCGAACGAGGCGTGATACGGCGCATGATGGCAGGCGGCAGAATCACCAATATGATCTTTTTCGGCCCTCCCGGCACAGGAAAGACCACAGCGGCATCTGCCATTGCGGCAGCGTCGGGCATGCAATTTCGCAAGCTCAATGCCACGCACGCGTCCACGCAGGACATTAAGGATATCATTGCCGAGACCAACAACGTGTTCGGCTCAGGCGGTATTCTTCTGTATCTGGACGAGATCCAGTATTTTAACCGCAAGCAGCAACAAACGCTGCTGGAATATATGGAGGACGGCAGAATTACGCTGATCGCCTCCACAACCGAAAATCCCCATTTTTACGTATATAACGCTATTATTTCGCGTTCTTCGTTATTTGAATTTAAGCCTGTACCGCCCGAAAGCGGCGCGAAAATGCTGCGCCGCGCGTTGAATTATCTCAACGAGGAGCACGGCACGGGTAAAACGGCATCGGACGAGCTGCTTTGCTATATTGCAAAGGCGGCGGGAGGTGACGTCAGACGCGCGATCGGGCTGTTTGAGAACGCGTTTTTCTCGGCAGACGATGAGATTTTGCGCGAGCATGCGGACGCGTTCAAGAGCGGCATCGGCAATTACGGTGACGATGCGCATTATGACCTGCTTTCTTGCTTGCAAAAGTCGATCAGAGGGTCCGATCCCGACGCAGCAGCGTTTTATACCGCGAAATTGCTGGAAGCAGGCGAGTTGATCTCGGTTTGCAGACGCTTACAGGTCATTGCAAACGAGGATATCGGCGCCGCGTACCCCATGGCAGCGGTCATTACAAGAGCCTGCTGCGAGTCGGCAAAGGAGCTGGGCATGCCCGAGGCGAGAATTCCTCTTGGAAATGCGGCAATTATTCTGGCAACCTCGCCAAAGTCAAATTCCACGCATATTGCATTGGACATGGCGCTGGAGGACGTGAGAGCAGGGAAGGGAACGGACATACCGGAGCATTTGCAGAGTCCCTTGAATAAGGGATATAAGTATCCGCACGATTTCCCGGGTCATTATGTCAGACAGCAGTATTTGCCCAATGATATTAAGGACAGAAAATACTACACACCGGCAGAGAATAAGACCGAACAAGCCGCAGCGGAGTATTGGAAGAAAATTAAAGGGAACTGACCCACACGGATAACCCACTCTCAAAAGTTTTCGCCCGCCCTCCCCACTTGGACAACTCCATTCTTAAGAGTTTTTGCGTCGCCCTACCCATACGGACGACCCACTCTCAAAAGTTTTCGCCCGCCCTCCCCACTTGGACAACTCCATTCTTGAGAGTTTTTGCGTCGCTTTTTGCAAAAAGCGACCGGGGCTCGTGGGGCAGCGCCCCAAGGCGCCCGCCCCCACGGGCGCGACCCCTCCTCCC
>JAZOLE010000132.1:0-19438 GCA_045652835.1 Eubacteriales bacterium
GACTTCAGCTATGCGAAGATCGAGTATCCTACCCCCTACTACTCTCAGGTTATGATCCCCGCTTCTGCGGCTGATGAATCCAAGATCTCCCAGAGTATTACAAAGATGTGCGAAGAGGATTACACAATTCGCTACGAAAACAACGCAGAGACAAAGCAGATGCTCGTTTACGGTCTTGCTGACATTCACCTTGCAGTTCTCGCTGCAAAGATGAAGAGCCGTTTCGGCGTAACCGTTAAGTATGACACACCCAAGATCGCTTACCGTGAGAAGATCACAAAGAAGGTCGACGTTGAAGGTAAGCATAAGAAGCAGAACGGTGGTTCCGGTCAGTACGGTCACGTTAAGGTAAGATTTGCTCCCGGTGATGAGGAAGGTCTGACCTTTATCGATGCAACCGTTGGCGGTTCTGTTCCCAAGAACTTTATCCCCGCAGTTGAAAAGGGTCTGCAGGATGCTATGGCAAAGGGTATTGCCGGCTATCCTATGGTTAACCTGAAGGCTGAGCTGTACGACGGTTCTTACCACGCAGTTGACTCGGATGAACTTTCCTTCCGTACCGCTGCAAACCTGGCATACAAGAAGTGCCTTGAAATGTCCGCTCCCGTACTGCTTGAGCCTGTAGGCAGCCTGTTCATCACTGTTCCGGACGGTATGGTTGGTGATGTTATGAGTGACATTCCCAAGCGTCGCGGTAACGTTATGGGTATGAACCCTGCAGAGAACAAGCCCGGCTACACGGTAGTTGAGGCAGTTGCTCCCAAGTCCGAGCTGGTATCTTACCCGATTGACCTGCGTGCAATGAGCCAGGGCAGAGCATCCTTCGAGTTTGAAGTAACCGGTTATGACGTAGTTCCTGCGAACATCGCTCAGAAGGTTATCGACGAGGCTAAGAAGGCTGAGTAATTCAAAAATTTTAAGGGCTGTCGCCAAAGCGACAGCCCTTTTTTTACCCTCACCACACGGACGCCCCATCAATGAAAGTTTTGGTCGAGCTTTTCCCCCACGGACAACCCCATCAATGAAAGTTTTGGTCGAGCTTTTTCAGAAAAGCATGGTGGCGTGTGAATGTCATCATACTTTCGAGTGTTTCTGACGCCACCCTGATGTTGGACATCTGCGAAGTCCAACATCTAAAACGCAACCGGCAGCGCCCCAAGTCGCGCCCGCAGGCGCGAAACTCTCTTTACGGCCTTTCGTTGGTTCTTTCTTTGGCCTGTTTCTCCAAAGAAAGAACGGAGACCTCTTTCTCAATGTGACGCATCCTATTTTATTCCGTACTTTTTCTTGGCTATGTAGCCGCAAGAACGAAGCACATATTTGCTCCGCAAATTAAAGAACGGCGAGTAAGGGTTTCGCCTCTGCGGAGGCGACCAAGGGCTGCGCGCCCTTGGATGAGCGGTCGCTTTTTGAAAAAAGCGACGCAAAAACTTTTCATCGTGTTTGCTTGGCCGAGTTTTGAAACTTTTTCGTCGCTCCCGACAGGGTGCGACGCTTTTTTTATGCGATTTATGCTATCATATGTGCAATCAATTACGAAAGGATGCAAGACAATGGGCAAAGCATCATTTACTTACGAGGAAACAGGTCTGTTCCTCCGTATCAAACTCAAGGGCGATATCGATCATCACAGCGCAGTTGCCGTGCGTAGTGGGATGGATACGCTGCTTTATCAAAAGCGTCCGCGCCGACTTTATCTTGACTTGTCGGGTGTGGATTTTATGGATTCATCCGGTCTTGGCTTGATCATGGGGCGATACGCGCTCATGAAAGAAATCGGTGGTGACGTGGTTGTGTGCGAGCCTTCGCCAGCCGTGGAGCGCATGCTGCGACTTGCGGGACTTGAGCGCGTTGTGCGCATCGAACGCGCGAAAACGGTGCAAGCAGCCCCCGGGGCAGCGGACAAGCCACGCGCCCGTCGCACAAGAAAGGAGGTGCTCAAATGAAGCAAAACAATTTCAATGCCAAGGTGGTCAACAAAATGCAGATCAAGCTGCCCTCTCTTTCTGTCAACGAGGGAATGGCGCGCGCAACGGCTGCTGCTTTTGTCTCTCAGCTTGACCCCACAGCCACAGAGCTTGCGGATATCAAATGCGCGGTATCCGAGGCGGTCACCAACAGCATCGTGCATGGCTATCGTGACACGGTGGGGCAGGTGCGTATGACGGTCAAGCTGTGCCAAGGGCGTATCGTGCGTATCGAAATCGCGGACAAGGGCTGCGGTATTGCTGATGTCAAGCAAGCGCGGCAGCCTCTTTTCACCACCGATGCAGCCGGTGAGCGCAGCGGCATGGGCTTTACGGTCATGGAAAGCTTCACCGATGGTGTGCGTGTGTCCTCCAAGCCGGGTAAGGGAACAACCGTCACCATGATCAAGGTGCTGTCCGAGCTGGATCTCTCTACATAACGCATAGCAGAGGTGATAGATATCGAAAATTCGATCGCGCAGGAGCGAATAGAAAAGAACAGAGAGCTGCTGATCTTGGCGGGGCAAGGGAACGAGCAGGCGCTTGAACAGCTTGTGATAGACAATATGGCGCTGGTGCGCAGCGTGGCACTCAAATTCAAGGACAGAGGAACAGAGTACGAGGATCTTGTGCAGATCGGCACGATCGGTATGCTCAAAGCCATTCGCAGCTTTGACACGGAACGCGGTACTGCATTTTCAACCTATGCCGTACCGCTGATCGTTGGCGAGATCCGCAAGCATTTGCGTGATGACGGCCCGATCAAGGTTGGCAGGGAATATAAGCGCATGGGCGCTACCTTGCTGGGTGAGCGGAATCGCATGATCGCACAAACGGGGAGAGAGCCATCGATCGGTGAGCTTGCCAAGCGCTGCGGCGTTTCGGTAGAGGACGCAGCTGTTGCGCTGGACGCGGTCGCGCCTGTCTCCTCGCTTTCCGAGACTGTGTATGATGACGGTGGGCTGACCCTTGAGGGAACGCTGCCCGATCAGGACAGCGCGGACGAAACCGAGCGCATGCTGGACAGGCTTGCACTCTCGCAGGCGATTGATCAGCTTGATCCGCTTTGGCGCAAGATCGTGCTGCTGCGATACTGGCGAAACATGACCCAACAGCAGGTCGCGCTGACGCTTGGGCTCTCACAGGTCAAGGTCTCCCGCGAGGAGAAAAAGATCATGGAACGCTTGCGTGAGCTGCTTGGAGGAGCATAAGTACGACAAAAAAGTAAAATAAATGTTTAGAAAACAACAAAAAATTACAAATTTGCGCATAAAAATCAGCGTGTTCATGCAAAACACGCGGATTTTTTGTTGCTGTTAAATTTTTTCAATCTTTCCAACCTTGGCTTTTTCGTGGATCTCGTAGTTCTCGCTGTACTGGAGCAGGTCGATCTCGCAGCCCTCGCCAATCTTGACCGTGCGTCCGGATACACGGGGACAGGTGACGTGTTCAATATCGATCTCGTCCCCCTCTACGGATTGCTGCACTTCTATGCCGTTTACTCGCTTATTGCCAACGTGAATCGTGACAAAGTTTTTGAAAAACTTGCGCTTGGTGTATCTGATTGTAATGCGGCTGCCGCCGATGCTGCCGATCACGCATCCGTCCTTGGTGTTGATCTCCAGCGTCTCCGCATTAAGCAAGCCACCGCAGCTAACGCTGCCATGAATGCTTGCGTTTTCTGCTTCAATATCCTCGTCAACGTTCAAGCCTCCGTGTGCTTCGAGCACACCGCATTTCAGGCTTCCGTCAACGTTTATGCCACCAGAAATGTGTGCTTTGTCGGTTACGGTAATGCTGCCGTCGCAATTGAATCCGCCCGAAAGGTGCAAGGATCTTGTAACGATATCACCGTCAAAATTACATGCACCCGAAACGTGAATCTCTCCGCTGCATTCCACCGTGGAATCTGCGCTTGCAGAACCGGATACGTGCAACTCTGTACATTTGATATTGCCCTCAATGCTGCCGCTGCCACTGATTTTGATTATGTCGTATTCACCTGCCGGAACTGTACCCGAGCCCGAAATTTTCATATCCATATTTGTGTCCTCCTGTTTACTTAATCACATGTGTCAGATCGACCTGCTCACCGTTGCCCTTAACAACTACAATGCCTTGTACGTCCGAAAGGGGAAAGGTGCGGTCGCCATAAGCTGTTTTGATGGTCAGCACCGCCTGATTTTTGGCGTCTTGATTGAGTTGACCCGCAAGCTCGTCCAAGGAAAGCTCGTCCTTTTGTCCCATGATCATTTCCACGCGCTCACAAATCAGGTCCTTGGGAAAGAAGGTCTCCTGACCTGTCACGGTTGCTTTTTTGATAAACCAATCCTCCGGGATCAGCCCCTTGCGTTTCCAGCGGTACAGTGCGCCGTATGAGATGCCGTAACGCTCAAGCAGCTCCTTTTTTGATAATAATTCCTGCTCCATAGGTCCTCCTTTGCATGTCACGGTAACAATGTTACGCTGTTATTATAGCATAACAATGTTACGCTGTCAATAGGCTGCGCAAAAAAATATGAGAATGAAAAAAGGGAACAACCGCTAAGGGTTGTTCCCGAGTTTTGGACGATAATTTGTTATTCAGCAGCGGAAACCACGAGGATCTCACCGTCATGGTGACCGTTCATGCACTTTTCAAAAGCATCCTCATCATCCCATTCGATGACCATTTCTTTGAGGGCCTTCTTCTTCTTGATGATCTTGATCACGATCACTACACCTACAGCAACTACGGCTGCTACTGCCAAAGAGATCAAAATAATCTTCCAAACGTTAGACTTGTTGTTCTGTTCCATATATGTTACCTCCGTAAAATATTATCCATGTACAGTATACAGTAAAACGCGCTGAAAATCAAGTACTTTTCGATAATTCTTGATAATATTTTTGCTAAAACGACATAAAATTTTCAAACAATTCATATTTTTTTGTACTAGACGGGTTTGCAAGAAAAAAATTAAAAAAACTCGCAAAAACGAGTGACAGATTGCACGATTTGTGATATAATGATTAGCAGCCGAAAAGCATGCTATTCGGTAAGTTGAAATGTTATGAAAAATGCATTGTGACGTTGACGAAATATATTACGGCAAAGCGGTCGCGTTTGTGTTGACGGCTCGGCAGAGAAGAAGAGGGAATGTGTATGACTTACAGACAAATCTGTGAAGCCTTGCGTCAGGCGGGCATTGAAAATGCGCGCGATGAGGCAAGACTGCTGCTTTCGCATTTTTGCGGCGTGTCGGCAGCGCAATTGCCCTTTCGCATGAACGAGGAGTTTGATGATGACGCGCTTGCCAAGGCGGTTGCGCGCAGACAGACGCACGAGCCATTGCAGTATCTGCTTGGAGAATGGGAGTTTTACGGTATGCCTTTTTCGGTCAGCCCCGATTGCCTGATTCCAAGACCCGATACCGAGCTGTTGGTTGAACGTGCCATAGAGCTGCTGCCAAACGGAGCGCATTTCGCGGATTTTTGTACGGGCAGCGGTTGCATTGCCTGTGCCGTACTTGCAAACAGACCCGATACGCGCGCGACCTTGGTGGATGCGTTTGTTCCAACGCTGGAAATGGCACGAAAAAACTGTCAGAAAAATGGCGTAGAGGCGCGTGCTCAGCTGATGCTACGCGATCTGTTGCAGCCGCTGGAGCATGCGTTTGACGAAAAGTTTGATTGCATTCTGTCCAATCCGCCCTATATACCCACCGAGGTGGTCAGAGGTCTTGCTCCCGAGCTTGCGCACGAGCCGCAGGTCGCTTTGGACGGCGGCGAGGACGGCATGCGTTTTTACGAGCATTTTCTGATGCAATCGGAGCACGTGCTGGCAGAAGGCGGCTTTTGGCTGTTTGGGATCGGTTACGACCAGGAGGACGCGATACGTTCGCTTGCACAGCGCTTGGGCTACACCGCACAGGTAGAGCGGGATCTTGGCTCCAATCCCCGACTTGCCTACGTACATAAATGATCATAACCCGAAAAAGGAGATACATACATTGAATATCGTAGTTTTGATGGGCGGACTTTCGCCCGAAAGAGACGTTTCGCTGACCTCAGGCTCGCTGGTCGCAAATGCGCTGATCAGAAAAGGGCATCGCGTCTGCTTGCTTGACGTTTACCTTGGTATACAGCTTTCCGAAAAAGGACTTGACGATTGCTTCTCGGTGCAGCCCTATCCGGCTTACAGCGTCAGCGAGCAGGTGCCCGATCTTGCGGCAATCAAAGAGATGAGCGGCAACGGCGAGGCAAAGATCGGTGCAAACGTCATACCGCTTTGCAAATATGCCGACGTGGTGTTTATGGCGCTGCATGGAGACATGGGCGAGAACGGACAGCTGCAGGCAACGCTGGATGCGTTCGGCATCCGCTATACCGGCTCGGGCTACGTAGGCAGCCTTTTGGCAATGGATAAGGACCTTGCCAAGAAAATGCTGGTTGGCGCGGGTGTTCCCACTCCCGCATGGACCTTGGTGGATCTTGCGCACGAGCTGCCCTGTGACGTGCCCGCAGAGGTTGGGTATCCTTGCGTAGTAAAGCCTTGCTCGGGTGGGTCGAGTGTTGGTGTTTCCATGGTGGATAACGCCTGTGAGCTTGCAAGTGCCCTGCAGGCAGCTGCCAAGTACGAAAGATACGTGCTTGTGGAAAAGCGCATTGTGGGAAGAGAGCTGACCGTGGGAATTGTGGACGGTCAGGTGCTGCCTGCTATTGAGATCATTCCGGGAGAGGGCTTTTACGATTACGCCAACAAGTATCAGGGCGGCAAGACAGTCGAGCTTTGTCCTGCGCCCATTGAGAAGGCCACGAGCGACAGGGCAGCAGAGCTGACAAGCCGCGCCTTTGACGCTTTGCGTCTTGGCGGCTACGCGCGCCTTGACTGGATGCTGGATACGGACGGCGGGCTTTGGTGCCTGGAGGCAAACACGCTGCCCGGCATGACGCCTACAAGTCTTTTGCCGCAAATGGCAGAAGCGGTGGGAATCGATTACGATTCTCTTTGCGAAAAACTGGCATATCTTGCGCTCAAATAAATGAAAAACAACCCGTTCTGTGTCGCTTTTTGCGCATGACGGGTTGTTTTTTTCGGCAAACTGCCCGATTGTGTAAAATGGGTTTTGTGAAAAACGCAGAAATGTTGTAAATGCATGCAAAAAGTGGGCGTACCCCCTCGCAAAAAGCTCGGAAATGTGATATGATATTATATAATATAAAGACAACGAGGCGCGACCGTTATTTTATGCATGGAGAAAGGAATCAAAGACATGAAACGCAAAGTATTGTCGCTTTTATTGGCAGGCGTGATGCTGATTGGTATGCTTGCTGCATGTGCGACGCCCGATACGGGTGAGCAGGGATCGGATGTCAACTTGGAAAGTGAAACGGGGGATAAGTACCAGCAAGCACTTGCCACTCTGACCGTGGATATGAAGGGTGAGGATTTCGTGGTGCTTGGCCGTGGCGACGCGGGTAGCTCGGTTTCCGAGATCATGCGTGAAGAGGCAAGCTCCGACCCGCTGGAGAATGCGGTCTATAACCGTAATCGCGACCTCTCCGAAATCTGCAAACTCAACTATATAGCAAAGCTCACGCCTTCCGATGCGCTTGCCGATACGCTTTCCAACGATATCAAGGCTGGCGCGGGAGAGTATGCCATTGCCTTCCCGGATATGCGTGTGGCGGGCAGTATGGCAACCCAGAATATGCTTAAGGATTTCCATGATCTGAGCTACATCGATCTGGATGCCGAATGGTGGGATCAAGGCACTGCTGAGATGAGTGTTGTGGGCAAAACCTTCTGGATGAACAGTGATATCAATTACTTAGCGCATGACGTCACCTTCCTGACGCTGTTTTCCAAGGTTATGGCACAATCGCAGGGACTTGATGATTTGTACGAAACGGTAAATAACGGTGAGTGGACCATTGACGTGTTCAGTGCAACTGCCAAGAAGGTGTCCTCGGATCTGGACGGTAACGGAAAGTATGATGAGAATGATGCATACGGTCTGATCGGCACGTCCACCATGGGATTTGCTATGTTCTACGGCTCTGAGATGCGTTACGTTGCTTGTGATGAAGACGGCGAGCCTTACCTTGCAATGACCCAGACCGATCTGCTCAAGGCATCGGATCTTCTGGACAAGGTGCTGGATCTGCTTTACAGCGGTCACAGCTCTTATATCGTAGCCGCCGGTAAGGAACAGGAAGCGTTGCACATGTTTATCAATAATCAGGGTCTGTTTTACCTCGAGTGCGCAGGTTATATCAACAGCTTGCGTAATATGTCGGATGATTTCGGCGTGCTTCCGCTTCCCAAGTACAGCGAGGAGCAAGAGAGATACGCAACCTACGTCAACCCCGTAGCTTCCACTATGGTCGTGCCGGTAGGCCCCAAGAATTATGATGATCTGAGCAAGGCAATCGAAACCATGGCCATCCTGTCCTCCGAGTCGGTCATTCCGACCTATTATGAATTGGTTCTCAAGCGCAAAACCATTCGTGATGAGGAATCGGCACAGATGCTGGACATCATTTTCTCCAACCGTATCTATGACCTTGCCTGCTTCTATGAGCAGATCGGTCTGATGCACATTTTCCAGGGTGCGGTCAATGCAAAAACCAATTCCTACTCCTCCAAATACAGCTCGGCTGCTAAAAAGGCAGAAAAGGAACTGATCAGAATCGTACGCAGGATTGAGGACACCGATTAAAACTGAAAAATAAAAAATAATACATATAAAACGGAGGTTACCGATGAAAGTAAAAATTTTAAGTGCGTTTCTTGCAATCTTGACGCTGCTTGCGTGCCTTGTGGGCTGTGTGGATACACAGGAGCCCGAAGAGCAAGGCTCCGGAAATACGGAAGTGGAAACTGATGCATATCAGGAAGCACTTGACCTGATCGACATTGATATGGATGGCGATGATTTTGCAATCATTTGCCGTAATGACGCAGGCAACTCGCAAAACGAAATGTTGCGCGAGGAAACCAGCTCTGACCCGTTGGAGGCAGCAGTATATACCAGAAATCTGTTACTGGCGGAGAAGTGCAATATTAACTATATCGTATCTCCTATTGCTACCAGTGAAGTTGTCTCCGCCATTGAAAACGATATCAAGGGTGGCTCGGGCGAGTACAGTGTTGCAATGCCCGATATGGTTGGCGCAGGCACGATGGCTACGCGCGGCTTGATTCGCGATTTCAACGATCTGCCCTATATCGATCTGGATGCAGAATGGTGGGATCAGGGCACGGCTTCTATGAATATTGGCGGCAAGGTGTTCTGGATGAACAGTGATATCAATTACCTGGCGCACGACGTTACCTTCTTGATCCTGTTCTCCAAGGTTCTTGCCGAGAAGGAAGGCTTGGACAACCTTTATGAAACTGTTGAAAATCATGAATGGACGTTGGACGTATTCGGTTCTTACGTAGAAAAGGTTACGCAGGATGCAAACGGTGACGGTAAGTACGACAGCAACGATACCTTCGGTCTGATCGGTACTTCTGCTATGGGCTCTACCATGTTCTATGCTTCGGGCTTGAAGTACGTTGAATGTCCTCCCGATGAAGATCCTTACCTGTGCATGACCGAGTCTGACCTGCTCAAGGCGACCGATCTGCTTGATAAGGTACTGGATATCTTCTATTCGGGCAATTCTACCTTCATTGTAAAAGCCGGTGAAGAGAACACGGCAAAGATTATGTTTGCTGCAAATCAGGGACTTTTCTACAGTGAGGTTGCAAGCTATATCGTCAACCTCAAGGATATGTCGGACGATTTCGGCGTACTTCCCGTACCGAAATATGATACCGCACAGGAAAAGTACACCACTTGGGTACACAGCATTTCGTCCACCATGGTTGTTCCCGTAGGTCCGCAGAACGCAGAAAACGTCAGCAAGGTGCTGGAATGCATGGCAATTCTGTCCGGTAAGCACGTTATCCCCACCTACTATGATCTGGTACTTAAGCGTAAGACCGTACGTGACGAGGAGTCCGCAGGTATGCTGGATATCATTTTCTCCAACCGTACTTATGACCTTGTTAACTACTATAGTGAGCTTTCGCTGGCAGGTACCTTCCAGGGAGCTGTAAACAGCAAAAACAATTCTTATGCGTCTTCCTACCACAGAGCTCAGAGCAGATCCGAAAAGGCACTCAATAAACTGATTAAGAAATTCGAAGACTGACATGTAGGGCTCAGCCCACGGAGGAGCTTGTATGGATTTTTGGTGTAAACCGTCTGCCGAGCGGGTGTTCAAGCATACCCGCAAGCAAAAAAACGATTGCGCAAGGCTGTACTTGCATTCGGGTAAGAATATGTTTGTCAGTGCGCAGATGCTGCTGCGCGAGGTCGAGGGTGACTTTGACGTGACCGACGTGACGCTGTCGGGCATTCCCGAGGGTGTGTGCGCCGAGATCTGCGTGCAGGAGTATGCCGTATTTCATGACGGACTGCCTTATCCGGACATTCAAAAGCCGGGCAAGAGCGTGCACGTACCGGGCAATACCACGCAAGGACTTTGGCTGCATTTGTGGGTGTCCGAGGAGGCTGCCGAGGGAAAGGCGAGCATTGTGTGCTCGGTCAAGACCTCGCGCGGTGATTTTGATGCACACGTGATGCTGCGCATCTATCCCGTGGTCATTCCCGAGCCTGCAGACTCCGCGTTTGGGCATGAGTATTTCTTTTGCGCCACGGGCTATTTTCCGCCCGAGGGGAGAGCGTGGGAGCCTCCCGTCAAGCCGTTTTACGATACCTACCGCTATTCGGATAAGTGGTGGGAGCTGATGGCAAATTACGCACGCGCCATGAAGGTGCTGCGTGTCAACAGCCTGAATATCACGCCCATCGATTTTCTGATCGATGCGGGTACTAAGCGTATTTCCGAGACCGAATGGCACTTCGATTATACGCTGCTTGACCGTTTTATCGAGCTGTTTTTGCAGCAAGGCAGTTTCCGTTATCTGACGCTGAGCGCGCCTGTCGGCTCGGTATGGGGCAAGACCATTTTGGGCTGCGGTGATCACGGAGATATCGTTTGGTACGAGATCGGAACGCCCGACGCCGAGCATTGGGCAAGGGCGTATTGGGGCGGTATGTACAAGCATTTTGCCGAAAAGGGTTGGCTTTCCATGATGAATTTACGCTTGCAGGACGAGCCGCACTCCACCGAGTATTGGTTCTGGGCAAGAGAGATTGCAAAAGAGGTTTGCCCCGGCATTCCTTGCGGTGAGCCGTTGGATACCCATTCCATTTCGGTGCAGCTGGCAGGCGAGTGCAACCAGTACGTGCCAAGACTTGAGGTGTATGCCTGTGACCCCTATTTCTATCAGGAAAGACAGAAGGCAGGGGATACCGTGTGGTGCTATAGCTGCTGCTTCCCCGAGGAAAATTGGTGGCTTAACAAGTTTATCGATCTGCCGCATTCCTACAGCAGAATGATCAAGTGGGCGTGCTATTCGCAGGGCATTACAGGCTTTTTGCATTGGGGCTTTAACTACTGGGGCGACAAGACCATTTACGGTATCCAGCCTGCAGCAAGATACAAGGGTGACGGCTATATCGTGTATCCCGATGTCGAGCATTTTGACGTGCTGCACTCAACCAGAGGCGTGGCAACGCGCGAGGGACTTTACGATTGGGAGCTTTTGCATATGCTCGGACAAAAGGATGCTGCCGCAGCATTGGCGATCAGCCGCTCGGTAGCCCGTACGTTTGAAGATTTTACCGATAACGCAGAGAATTTGGATGCAGCGCGTATCAAGCTGCTCGAAGCGATTTGCGAGTAAGCCTTTGGCTTAGAAAGGATTGCATTATGAAACCTGCATGGATTGCATTGATCTCTGCCGCAGTGATCGCGGTACAGGGCGTGCTGCTGCTTGCCACGAGTGCAACAGGAGTGCTGTTTATTGTATCGGTGATCAACGCGGTAAAATAACCGAAATAAGGGGTGGCGGGCATGTCCGTCACCCCATTTCAGCGTAAGGAGAGAAGGACTTATGAAGCAAGAGGGAAAGGGTAGATTTTATCTTGCGCTCGTGCTGTTCGGTCTGCTTGGACAGATCGCATGGGTGGTCGAGAACATGTACCTCAACGTATTTATCTATAAAATGTTTGCGGCGTCGCCGGGGGATATCCGCCTGATGGTCAGTGCCTCAGCGGTGGCTGCCACGCTGACGACTATTTTTATGGGCGCGCTTTCGGATAAGATCGGCAAGCGTCGCCTGTTTATCTCGGGCGGCTATATCCTGTGGGGCATTTCGATCTTTGCGTTTGCCGCCTTGCGTGTGGATTTTATCAGCGCGATCATTCCCATGACCGTGTCTGCTGCCACCGTGGGCATTTCGCTGACCGTTGCGCTGGACTGTTTGATGACCTTCTTCGGCTCGAGTGCCAACGACGCAGCGTTTAACGCGTGGCTGACCGACAGCACAACCGAGAAAAATCGCGGTGCTGCCGAGGGTCTGAACGCCATGATGCCGCTGATCGCGATCCTGTTCGTATTTGGCGGTATGATGCTGGTGCCCGCGTCGCTCTCGCAGGACATGCCCGCATATTGGACGCTGATGTTCTGCGTGATCGGTGGACTTGTGCTGATCGCGGGCGTGCTGGGCTTCTTCTTGATCAAGGACCCCGAAATCAAGCCTGCCAAGGACGGCTATTTCTCCTCGGTGCTGTACGGCTTCCGTCCGTCTACCGTGGGGCAGCATCCGCAGCTGTACGTGCTGCTTGGCGTGTTCGTGCTGTTCAATATTGCCATTCAGATCTTTATGCCGTACCTCATCATTTACTACGAGGTATCGCTTGGCATGGCGGATTACGTGTTCGTCATGGCACCTGCCATCATCCTTGCCTCGGTTGCAACCGCGTTTTGGGGCAGAGTATATGACAAAAAGGGCTTTCGGTTGACAGGCATACTGGCAATGATCTGGCTGTGCGTGGGCTTTGTGGTACTGTATCTGTGCCGCGGCAAGGCGCTTGTATTTGTGGGCTCGCTGCTCATGATGTGCGGTTACCTTTGCGGTGCGGCAGTGTTCGGTGCAAAGATCCGTGATCTGACCCCCGCGGGTAAGGCAGGCAGATTGCAGGGCATTCGTATCTTTACGCAGGTGCTGCTGCCCGGTGTCATCGGACCTTGGATCGGTGAGCTGGTGCTTGCCGATGCTGAAAAGATCGTCAACGGCGACGGTACGGAATCCTTTGTGCCGTCTGCAGATATTTTCCTTGCTGCGCTGGTGGTGGCAGCCGTGGTGCTGCTTTTGGTTGCGCTGATCAAGGAAAAAAAGCAACCTCGCCTGCAAGAGCTGCATACGCCCTTTGAGGACGATCCTGACGCTTGGGAGAGGGAATACCCCAGACCCTCGATGCGCCGCGAGAGCTGGCAAAGCCTTTGTGGCGAATGGGAGCTTTCGGTGATTGGCAAAGAGGGAAACGAGTCACTTGGCAACGTCCGTGTGCCGTTCCCGCCCGAAAGCAGACTTTCGGGGATTGAGCGCGAGCTTGGCAATGATGAGGAGTGGCTGTACGAGCGTGAATTTGACTTGCAGTCAAAGGAAGGCAAGGTGCTCTTGCACTTTGGAGCGGTGGATCAGGCTTGCACCGTGATTATCAACGGTGAAAAGATAAGTTGTCATGAGGGCGGATATCTTCCGTTTACCGTGGATATCACCGCGTTGGTCAAAAACGGGAAAAACAGCATTGCCGTACAAGTGTCCGACACGCTTGATCACGAGCTTGGCTGGGGAAAGCAACGCCGCGACAGAGGCGGCATGTGGTATACGCCCGTCAGCGGTATCTGGCAGCAGGTATGGCTGGAGCAGGTGCCCGAGCACTATATTGAAAATATCCGTCTGACGCCTACGCTTGATTCTGTGAAAATTGATATCACGGGCGGCACGGGTGAATATACCATGACCGTGCAAACGCCCGACGGCGCGGATACCGTGACCTTTACGGGCAACAGCTACACCTACGTGCCCAAAACCGCCATGCTTTGGACGCCCGAAAACCCGTACTTGTACGAGTTTACACTCAAATCGGGCAAGGACACAGTGCAGTCCTATTTCGCGCTGCGCACGGTGGAGATCGCCAAGGTTGGCGACACGCCGCGCATTTGTCTGAACGGTAAACCGTATTTCTTCCACGGACTGCTTGACCAAGGGTATTTCCCGGACGGCATCTATCTGCCGGGCAGCCCCAAGGGCTATGAAAACGATATCCTGACCGCCAAGAAAATGGGCTTTAACATGCTGCGCAAGCATATCAAGATCGAGCCGCAGGTGTTCTATTACCTGTGCGACAAGCTGGGCATGATCGTATTTCAGGACATGGTCAACAGCGGTGATTACAGCTTCCTTGTAGATACCGCGCTGCCCACCGTAGGATTTAAGCGCGGCATTACGCACAAGGCTTCTAAGCGCCGCAAGCAGGCCTTCCTTGCAGATAGCGCAGCCACAATCAACCTGCTTTACAACCACCCCAGCGTGTGCTATTACACCATCTTCAACGAGGGTTGGGGGCAGTTTGGGGCAGACGAGACCTATGACGCCCTGCGTCCGCTTGATCCCACTCGCATCTGGGACACCACTTCGGGTTGGTTCTGGGAGAGCAAGAGCGACGTGCAGAGTGAGCACATCTATTTCAAAAAGATCGAAATCAAGCCTTGGGGCGACCGCCCCGTGGTGCTTTCCGAGTTTGGCGGCTACGCTTGCCGCGTCCAGGGGCACATCTTTAACCCCGACAACAACTACGGCTACAGCACCTATCCCACGCCCGATGCGTGGCAAAAGGCGACTGAGGCGCTCTACCGCGAGCAGATCCTGCCTGCCATTAGGGAGAGCGGTCTTTGCGCAGCCGTGCTGACGCAAATCTCGGACGTGGAGGACGAAACCAACGGTCTTGTGACCTATGACAGACAAGTAGAAAAGGCAGACGCTGCCGCCATGGCTGCGCTTGCAAGTGAGATATATGCCTGCTATGCAGAGGTAGCAGGGGATAAGTGAGGATTGCGTGAAATATCACGCTGCCTATCTGTTTTGTCTACTGTTCACACATAAACCTCACCTAAAAATGGGTCATAACCTATTTTTGGAGCACAGCTCCACGGTGAGGTTTCAAAACGAGTTTGGAGGTTTATTATGGAAGAAAATAAAATGGCTTTACCCGGACAAGAGGAAAAGGAGTTGCAGGTTGCTGCAACCAACTGGAATTGCCCGGAATTCAAGGTTTCGGGCGTGTTTGGCTCGCATATGGTGCTGCAGCGTGAGCGTCCCATCCGCATCTGGGGCTTTTCGGATACCCCCGGTTCGACCGTCACAGGCGAATTTATGGGCGAGCGTGTAAACGCCACCGTAACCGCGCAAAATAAATGGACGCTGACCTTCGTGCCGCACAGCGCGGTATGGGAGGGCAAGCAGATGGTCATTTACGATGACCGCGGACACAGCGCGGTGCTCGAGGACGTGCTTGTGGGTGACGTTTGGCTGATCGGCGGTCAATCCAACGCCGAGCATAATCTGTCGAGCTGCCTTGATTGGGCGCCCGAGCAGTGGTACGATAAGGACGAACCGCTGCGCCTGTTCGCACAAACGCGCCAGTATGCCTTTGAGCATCAGGAGCAGTGTGCCGCACCGCAGCCTGACGTCATCAATCCCGATTGGTGCTGGAAGCTGCCCTTGGAGCAGGCAGCGCACGCCTTCTCTGCAGTTGGTTGGTTCTTTGGCAAGGAACTGCTTCGCTATATCGACGCGCCCGTGGGACTTATTATGATGGCTGCAGGCGGTGCTTGCATTCGCGAGCTGATGCCTGCGGAGCTTGCTGCCGAGCTTGGCTATACCACAACGGTAGCAGTACCGCTCGGAGGCTTTTACAATTCGCTCATCCACCCCTTCGTGCCGCTGCAGTTCAAGGGACAGATCTTTTTCCAAGGGGAGAGCGAGGGCTGCTTCCCGGATCGCGCCCCTGTGTATGATAAGGAGCTTGCACGCTTCGTACAGGATGAGCGCGCACGCTTTGGGCAGGAGTTCCCGTTCTATAACGTACAGCTTTCCGACTACCGCGACGAGTGTGCCACCTACTTTGCAAGCCTTGACACGGTACGAATCAAGCAGACCGATGCGCTTGCCTTGATCCCGAACAGCACCCTGACCCCCGCAATGGATCTCGGTGCCCCCGACGATCATCCCGATTTTGCGCACTCTCCCCGTAAGTACGAGCTTGCCATGCGCCTTGCCAAGCTTGCTCTTGCGCGTGAATACCGCATCGGCAGCGAGTATGAGGCACGCGCGCCCAAGGCGACCGTGGCACAAAAATCGGCTGACGGAAAGCAAATTACGGTTGCCTTTATGGATATCGGTGACGGACTTTGTGTGCTTGGTCAATCTCCGCGCGACAGCATCGGTGCCGAGGTTAAGGGCTTCCGTGTCGGCCCCAAGGGGGCGGATTTACCCGCACGCGCCATCATTGAAACGCGCGGCTGTGTTCTGGTAGACGTGCCCGAGGGCGCGGATGCGGGCACGGTGTCGTATGCGTATGCCATTCGTGCATCGGTTGAGCATGCCGACCTGCGTAACGGCAACAATCTGCCTGCACTTGCTTTCTGCATGCGTACTGAGTAAAAAAGTGATTGACAAGCGCGTGCTTTTGTGGTACAATACCTTGAAATCAACGTAAGCACGTAAATAAGCACGTAAATATAAGGAGAAATTATGGCGAATTACAGAAGAGGCAGAATCAACGATGAGATGCAAAAGGAGCTGATGGTCATTCTGCGCGGCGTCAAGGACCCTCGCGTCAGCGATGCGTTTGTCAGCGTCACCGCGGTGGACGTCACCCCCGATCTCAAGTTTGCAAAGGTATATTATTCCTGTCTTTCGGGCAATAAAAAGGACGTGGCAAAGGGTCTGCGTCAGGCAAGCGGCTATATGCGTACCCAGCTGGCAAGAACGCTGAATTTGCGTATGACACCCGAGCTGACCTTTATTGAGGATGCATCGGTTGAGCACGGCGCACGCATTGCCAAGATCTTGGAGAATATCGAGTTCCACGATGAAGTGCTCGAGGACGGCGAGGACGAATAATTTTCGCTTTCCAAACTGAATAAAATATCCTTCCCATGGGAACTATAGACTTGTCCAAAGGATAAATCTACAGAACAAGGGAAGGATATTTTTATGTGCAGGTATCAAAGAATACTTACGGGTGGCATTATTTTATTGTTTTTGTTGGGGCTTTTTTCGGTGTTGCCCATTCATGGGGAGCAGGAGATCTATGATAGCGTGGTCAGGCTGCACGTGCTTGCCAATTCGGATTCAAAGCAGGATCAGGCACTTAAGCTTTTGGTGCGCGATGAGGTGTTGCGCGTCACCGCTCCTTTGTTAGAGGGGTGCGAGAGCAGGGAACAGGCAGAGCGCATTCTTGGTGAGAATACGCAAGAAATCACGGCTGCGGCGCAGGAGGTAGTGAAAGAGCAGGGATATGAATATCCCGTCAGCGTACTGCTGGGCAAGGAGCAATACCCCACGCGCACCTATGAGAACTGCTGCTTCCCCAGCGGCACGTACGTGTCCTTGCGCGTGTGCATCGGTGATGCCGAGGGGCAGAATTGGTGGTGTGTGCTGTTTCCGCCGCTCTGCCTGTCAGCCGCAAGCGCAGACGATGAACAAAGCAACGAGGACGCCTTTATCTCTGTTGGCTTGACGGGGGAGCAATACAAGGTTATCACCCAAACTGATAACGTCAAATATCGCATACGCTTCAAGCTGCTTGAAACGGTGCAAGGACTTTTTGGCAGAGGGGAATAATGCTTACAAAAAATAAAAGAAGCTGCCGTCAGGCAGCTTCTTTTATTTTGTAATTAGTCTTCAGCGGTCAGGATCTCAAGATCAGAGTCGTTCTCTTCGAAGCTGAGCTCCTCAGGAATGTCGTAGTTCTCGTCCAGGCTGATGTCAACGTTCTTCTTTCTCTTGAACTTTGCCTTGAGGTTATTTGCAACGGTTACACTCTTTTCCTTTACGCGGATAGCAGCTGCCTTGATCTTGTGTCTGTTCTGAATAGCAAAGATGATAGCAGCGGTCAGAGCTGCAGCGGAAACTGCGCTGATGATAGCGGTCAGGACGATTGTGCGGGTGCTGTTGTTGTTTTCCATAATAATCTCCTTTCATCCCTTGGCGTGCAAGGGGAATGATGATACTTTAATAATATATCACAAAACAGGCAAAAGCGCAATGGGTTTTTCTGTAAATTCACAAATTGTTTATTGTTGGGATGAAAAAGAGGTCGAAAAATGTGATATGCTGTTGCAAATTCGCATGATTTATGCTACAATAAAAGAAAAAAAGGATTGCACATGAAATACTACCTTGCCCCCATGGAGGGGCTGACAGACAGCGTGTACCGTACGCTGCACCATAAATATTTTGGCGGTGTTGACCGCTACTATACCCCATTTTTCTCGCCCACCGAGGTGCACAGGCTGACACCGCGCGAAATTCGCGAGCTTGCTCCCGAAAATAATCCCGAGGGCACCGTGCCGCAGCTGCTTTGCAAAAACGCTGCCGACTTTTTGTGGATGGCGGGAGAGATTGCAGCGCGAGGATATGCCGAGGTCAATCTCAATCTCGGCTGCCCCTCGGGCACGGTTACGGCAAAGAAAAAGGGAGCGGGTATGCTTTCGGATACCGATGCGCTGGAGTTTTTCCTTGACCGCGTGTTTGATGCGTGCCCGATCGATATTTCGATCAAGACGCGCATTGGCTATCAGGACACGGACGAGCTGCCCGCGCTTTTGGAGATTTACAATCGCTATCCCGTGCGAGAGCTGACCGTGCATCCGCGTACAGGTAAGGAAATGTACCGCGGTGTGCCGCATCTTGATGCTTACGAATACGTTACACAGAACACAGAGATCCCTCTGTGCTATAACGGCAACGTATGCACGCGTGCCGATGCTGCGTATATTGCCGAGCGTTTTCCCAAAACCCGGGCGATCATGCTGGGCAGGGGACTTTTGGCATACCCCGCGCTGTTCTCGGATAACAAGATCACGCGTGGCAGCATGATGGAATTTCACAGGGAGCTTGCCGATCGTTATATTGTTGTGCTTGGCAGCGAGCACGCCACAGCAGGACGACTCAAGGAGATCTGGCTGCTTATGAGCGGCGTGTTTGAGGCGGATAAAAAGTATATCAAGCGCTTGCAGCAAAGCAAAAACCTTGCCGAGCTGGAGGGCGCGGTGACCGCCATGATCTGCGAGCTGCCCATCAAGCCTTGCGAAGTCTATGATCAGCGTTCGGATACACTGCTGTAAAGGAGAAGGATATGTTAAAAGCACTCATATTTGACTTGGACGGCACGCTGGCGCACACGCTGCCTGCTATTGCCGAGGGTATGAATCTGGCGCTTGCCGAGCTTGGGTATCCCGAGATCAGCGAGGCGCAGGTGTATGAATTTATCAACATGGGCGCGCGCGATTAC
>JAZOLE010000133.1:0-2085 GCA_045652835.1 Eubacteriales bacterium
GTCGCTGGTTGATTTGACCGATGATCCCGAATGGGAAGGCAGAATCAACGGTATTCGTTGCGACTTCCATGACGTTGATTACACAGATGAGACGTACAAAAAGTTTGACGTTGCATACTTTGGTGCATTCCGCTCCGAAGAAGATGCAAAGCAATATGCAAATGATTATCTGATCGCGCTGCTTGGTAAGCTGCCCGAGACTGATGCTCCCACAACTGAGGAACCTACCACTGAGGCACCTGAGAATAACGATCCCGAGACCGGCGCTCCCGAGACCGATGCTCAGACCGAAGCTACTACCGATGCTCCTGCAGAGAAGAAGGGCTGTGGCGCTATCGTCGCTGCTCCCGTAGTTGCTCTGGTTGCTATGCTCGGTGTTGCTTTCGTAGCAAAGAAGAAGGACTGATATCATTATCATATTTTAAGGGCTGACCAACTGGTCAGCCCTTTACTCTTGACAAATGCGCTTATTTATAGTATAATATGGGTATATTGAACGCATGGAAAGGAACATGTTATGACCAACAAAAGAATTTTTGCATGGCTTGCTTTTGCGCTCTGCATGATCATGGCAATGCAGTTTGTTGCTTGCGATCCTGCAACGCCCGGTGAGCAACAAACCACCGAACAAACAACTGACATTGGAGATACGACGGATAATTCCGAGACGACCCAACCTGAAACGGAAACTGAAACCAATAGCTCCTCGCAAGACACAACGCAGCCTCCCGAGGATGAAAAGGTTGTGGCATCCAAGCCCTCGCTCAATTTTGACAAGACTGTTCAGGTTACCGAGAACGGCAATACCGCAAACGTGACCACAGCAACCAATCTTGCCTATACTGCAACCGGTTACAGCAAGTATGCCGATGGTGCATTTACCATCAAAGCAGGGCATAAGGTCACCTTTGACGGCACGTTTGCAGACAAGTTCAACCGCATCACGCTTTGCTACGTGTCCGATGCACCGCTGAATTGTACTGTTACATACACGCTGGACGGTAAGACGGTAAACGATCTGTTTTATTTGGAAGCAGGCAAGCAGACCTTCTGCGCACTCACGCTCGGATATCTGAACAGCAAGCAGGCAAGCAACCTTGAGTCTATCACCTTTGAAACCTGCGAGGAAAAGAACACCTCCTTTGTTCTGTGTGATGTCAAGACAGAGGTTTACGATGTATATGCAGATGACGTTTATTACGTTGAAAACGATTCCTACGTGCTGGGCGTTCGCCTTTCCTGGGGCGGTGGCGTTTGCTATATGAAGGATAAAAAGAACAAGATCGGCAGTATCGACAACCTGATCAACCAGGCTGATACGGGCAGACTTGTGCAGCAGTCTTATTACGGCACTTACACCAACGGTGAATATCAGAACGGTGATTATAACGGCACGCCTTGGCCCTATAACCCCGTACAGGGCGGCGACGTGCATGGCAACCCTTCACGTATTATCGACGTAGTTGTTGGCGATCATTCGCTGTATATCAAGGCACAGCCGCAGGACTGGGGTCACGATGGCGATCTGACCATCAGCTACATGGAAAACACCTATATTCTCGAAGAGAATTACGTGCGTGTAGATAACCGCTTCGTGGATTTCTCGGGCTGGGAGCACAGATACGCAAATCAGGAGCTTCCCGCATTCTATACGCTGAGCTATATTGATGAATTCTCCTACTATGCAGGCTCTAAGCCTTGGGAGGATCAGCCTCTGCATACGCGTGATGACCTCAATTTCTGGGGTGATGCCGCTTATCATAACGACTGTGTCTTTAAGATCCGTTACAGCAATACCGAAACGTGGTGTGCTTGGACCAACGGTATGAGGGATTATGGTATTGGTTTGTACGTTCCCAACGCGGATATCTTTTTGGCAGGCAGACACGCTTATAATGGCAGCAAGGATTCCTTGAACGGCGCTACCAACTACGTAGCACCCTTGTGCACTATGAAGATCGTTTCTTTTGAGCCTATTGAGTACAGCTATATGATGACCACCGGTTCGCTGGAGCAGATCAGAAGCACGTTTAAGGCTAATAAGGACTTTGCTACCAATGAGTCCTTGCACAAGAACTACATCAG
>JAZOLE010000134.1:0-16893 GCA_045652835.1 Eubacteriales bacterium
GCAACCTCACGGCACACCGAGGTAACCGCTTAATGCTGCTTGGTTCCCCACCTGACATGGTTCACAGCCCCCGATTGCGTAAGACCCGTTTCTCAACACAGCAGCTACGACTCTTGTATTCGTAAAGGTTCGATCCTCAAACGAGGGATCCACCCCTGCTGTAGCGGATTTCAGGTACAGGGCTCCGCTGCTTCCCCGGCTGGTATGGCCTTATTTCACAGCATGATGCTGTAACTCTGCTATTATACCACAACAAAAACAGAATTGCAAGTGTTTTTACGAATTTTTCACAATTGTATTGTTTTCTCTCGACGGCTTGTGCGCAAATCCCCTACGGTGGATGCGGTATGATAGAGATACTTCAAAAAAGAAAGGAGTTTTGAAACATGAAATACTTCAAATTTCTTCCCTTTGTGTTTGCCGGTCTGCTTTTGCTGTCCTTTTGCACCGCACGCATCAATCAGCAGCCCAAAGACACAGAGCAAGACCAGCAAAACGAGCAAAATGTACAGACAGAGCAGCCAAGCAACAATCAGAACGTGAACGACGACGTATATCGCGAGCAGCTTTCCTATTACGAAAAGATGGTCAGCGAGCTGCAAAATGAGATCCTCTCACTCAAGCAGCAGCATTACGTGGACACCTTTGCCTACGAGCAAACGATTGCGCAGCTCGAGGCGCAGCTTGGTGCGCTTGATACCGACGTATCCGGTAAACCCGAGCAGCCTCCTGCCGAACAGCCCGAGCAGGTTGCGGTGACCTTTACATACGAGGTCAAAAACGGCACGGCAACGCTGACCGCTTATACGGGCAATGCCACCGAAGTAAACGTACCTGCCGAGATTGACGGCTACGCGGTCACGGCTCTTGGTGATAACCTATTCAAGGACAGCGGTGTGACCAGCGTGACGCTACCCGCATCGGTGACAAGCATTGGGTGGTTTGCCTTTTACGGTTGCGCGTCCTTGCAGAGTGTGAGTATGGGCGAGGCAGTCAGCACCATCGGCTACGCCGCATTTGACGGCTGCCCCAAGTCCTTGACAATCTGCGGCAAGTCGGGATCGTATGCCGAGCGGTATGCGGCAAGCTATGGACTGCAGTTCCGAGCGCAGTAATGCGGTGGGCGCAAGTCCCCGCCCTACATAACATTAAAAACCGCCCGACCTCCAGTGAGGTCGGGCGCACTTTTTACTTCAAATCAACGCGATTTCTCGGCTCTCCCTTTTGGAAAGCGTCAATGTTCTTGCAAATCTCGTCAAGGCAGCGAGCACGCGCCTCGGCAGACGCCCATGCCATATGGGGGGTCAGGCAAACTGCGGGGTGATCCTTGATTGCAAAGAACGGATGCTCCACGGGAAATGGCTCGGTGCTGAACACGTCACAGCCCAGACCCTTGATCTTGCCATCGGTCAAAGCCTTGGCAATCGCGGCTTCATCCCATACAGCGCCGCGCGCTACGTTGATGACGATGGGATTTTTCTCCATCATATCGATCTGCTCCTGCCCGATCATGCCGCGGCTCTGGGCGTTGAGCGGCGTATGCAGCGAGATGATATCAGACTCGCGCAAAACGGTTTCAAGATCCACGCACTCGGGGCTGTCGGGGTTGCGCTTATACGCGATCACCTTGCAGCCAAAGGCGCGTGCGATCTCGCCCACCTTTTTGCCGATATTGCCGTATCCCACAATACCCCAGGTCTTGCCGCAAAGCTCGTGGTACACGGGCACGAGCATATTGGGACTTGCCTGATTAGAATACCAACCGCTCTGCGTAGCGGCTGTATAAGCAGACAGATGCGAGCACAGGTTGAGTGCCATGGCAATTGTCAGCTGTGCCACGCTCTCGGTAGAGTAACCCACCACGTTGCACACGGCAATTCCCTTTTCGCGGCAGTACGCCACGTCGATATTATCGTATCCCGTAGCAAAAATGCAGATCAGCTTGAGCGCATCCGCTGCGCTGAGCACCTCGGCACTCAGTTTCACCTTATTGATCAGCGCAACCTCACATCCCGCAAGTCTTTCTTTGACCTGCTCGGGGGTGCTTGCGTCAAATACCGTGACGCTGCCGTATGCGCCAAGCGCGTTATAATCAAGATCCGTGCCAATGCTGGCGCGGTCAAATACTGTAATATTCATAAAAGCTCTCCCATCGTTTCATTGACAACAGTATATCAAATCGCAAGCGTTTTGTCAAGCAGCATTGAAATTTGAAAAAAATTTCAGGTTTTCACCAAAGCAGCCACGCATATTCACACTCGCGTCACATTTGTGTTATATAATGATGATGAATTTCTATGTTTACAAGGATAAAAGGTAATGCTACAACTCAAAAACATTGTCAAAACCTATACGGTTGGCGATAACGTCGTTCACGCGCTGGGCGGCATTTCGCTCAATTTCCGTAACAGCGAATTTGTGTCTATCCTTGGTCCCTCGGGCTGCGGTAAGACCACAACGCTTAATATCATAGGCGGTCTTGACCGCTATACCTCGGGAGATTTGCTGATCAACGGCAAATCCACCACCATGTACAAGGATCGCGATTGGGATACTTACAGAAACCACTCGATCGGCTTTGTATTCCAAAGCTATAACCTGATCCCCCACCAGAGCGTGCTTTCCAACGTAGAGCTTGCGCTGACCGTTTCGGGCGTGCCGCGTGCCGAGCGCAGACGCAGAGCAAAAGAGGCACTGGAAAAGGTAGGTCTTGGAGATCAGCTGCATAAGCGTCCCTCTCAGATGTCGGGCGGTCAGATGCAGCGTGTTTCGATTGCAAGAGCACTGGTCAACGATCCCGATATTCTTCTTGCCGACGAGCCCACGGGGGAGCTTGATCCCGTCACCAGCGTGCAGATCATGGAGCTGCTCAAGGAGATCTCCAAGGATAAGCTGGTTATCATGGTTACGCACAACCCCGAGCTTGCCGAGCAGTATTCCACGCGTATTGTCAACCTGCGCGACGGCCACGTGATCGGTGACTCCGATCCCTACGAACCCGACGAGCAGGAGGTCAACGCTGCGCGTACCGCTCCCCCCAGAGTATCCAAGGGCAAGGCAAAGATGAGCACAAAGACCGCATTTGCGCTCTCGCTCAACAACCTGATGACCAAAAAGGCACGTACCTTCTTAACCTCTTTTGCAGGTAGTATCGGTATTATCGGTATTGCGCTGATCCTCTCGCTCTCCACCGGTATCAATCTCTTTATCGACCAGGTGCAGGAGGACACGCTCTCCACCTATCCCATTACCATCTACAAGACCGAGCAGGACTACGCAGCGCTGATGGGCGCTATGCAGCAGACGCAGGAAAACGCGGAAGGACGCGAGCCTGATGATCACACCATCTTCGTTGACGACTCGCTTGACCATCTGATCAACGCTTCCACCTCAACCGTGGAAAACAACCTGCCCGCCTTTAAGGAATTTTTGGATAAGCACGCCGAGGAGCTTGAGGATTACGTACTGGATATCCGCTATACGTACAACTACACCATCAAGGTATTCTCCGAGGACGGCAAAACCCAGGTCAACCCCACCACCATTTTTGAGAATATGGGTCCCGCATTCTCCGGAATGTCCGACATGATGGGCATGCTTGGCAGCATGGGTGGCGGCTTTAACACCTTTGAGCAGATGATCGACAATGAGCATCTGATCCACTCGCAGTACGAGCTGGTTGGCAAGGACAGCGAATGGGCAGACGATCCCACCGAGATCATGCTGGTGCTGGACAAGAACAACGCCATCAGCAACATGGTGCTGTATATGCTGGGCATCAAGGATCAGGCAGAGATTCCCGACATGCTGATCAAGATCTTTACCGATCCCGATTATGAGATTCCCAAAACCGAGCCCTATGACGTAGACGATTTCGTTGGCATGACCTTCCTGGTTGTTCCCGACAGCGCGTACTACTATGAATCCGAGGAAACCTTTACCGTGGACGGCAAGGTGCACCACATCTGGAAGGACGTGCGTAACGATCCCGACTACGATGCGGCAAAATTCGTTAAGGAAAACGGTGTAGAGATCACCATCTCGGGCGTCATCCGTCCCTCCAAGGATGCCATGGCGGCCTCCATCTCCTCCCCTATCGCATATAACACCTCTCTGCAGACCTACATGCAGGAGATCATTCGTGACAGCGACGTCGTACGTGCGCAGGAAAATCTGCCCGATTATGACATTACCACAGGTAAGGAATTTGACCGCGGTCAATATCTCGGTCTGTCCGCTGCCGAAAAAGCTGACCTGTTTGACAGCTTTATCATGGACAACAAGGAGATCATGATTCAGATCATGGTCGATTACATCAAGGCTGCAGAGCAAAAGCCCGAGCAGGATTCCGAGATTGCGGGCATGAGCAGAGATGACAAGATCAACCATATCATGCAAAGCATGGAATCCATGGTTGACACGCACCCCGAAATTTACAAGTCGATCATCATCGGTATGACCAAGCTGGCATTGGGCAGCAGCTACAACGACATGATCGCAGGCATGCTGGAGGGCATGAGCGCCGCAGAGCTTAAGGCTACAATGGAAAAGTCGGGCGGCTCCGCTACCGAGAACGAAAAATCGCTGCGCGGCTATCTGCAAAGCCTGACCGACGATGAGCTGAATACTACGGTAACCAAGCTGATGGGCGGTGAGATTTCGGACAGCGGCGATATCCGCGACCGCTATACCGATGAGCAGCTTGTGCAGGCATTCTTGGAGAGCTATGCTGACTATAACGATCAGCAAAAGGCAATTTTGTATGACGAATACATGCCCGATATGCTCTCTCCCAACTCCACCGACAAGGTTATGGGCATGTTTGGCTGGTATCTTGACGAGCAGCCCGCTTCGATCAGCATTTACTCCAAGGACTTTGCTTCCAAGGACTACATCGCTGCACTCATCGATCAGTACAACCAAGACTGCGAGGATGACGGCCGCGAGGAGGATGCAATTCATTACACTGACCTGATCGGCTTGATGATGTCCTCGATCACCATTATCATTGACGTTATTTCCTACGTGCTGATCGCGTTCGTTTCGATCTCGCTGATCGTATCCTCGATCATGATCGGTATTATCACCTATATCTCGGTGCTGGAACGTACCAAGGAGATTGGTATTCTGCGCTCCATCGGTGCATCCAAGGGCGATATCTCCAAGGTGTTCAATGCAGAGACCGCAATCGTGGGCTTTGCAGCGGGCATGATCGGTATCATTGTGACCATTCTGCTCAACTTCCCGATCAGCTGGGTTGTACAGGCACTTTCGGATATGTCGGGCATTCACGCAGTTCTTCCTTGGTGGGGCGCTGTCGGACTTGTTGCGATCAGCATGGTGCTGACCCTGATCGCAGGCTTGTTCCCTGCAGTACTCGCATCCAAGAAGGATCCCGTTGAAGCGCTGCGCAGCGAATAAAAAAGCATATTTTACCATGCAAGGCAGGATTTGTTAAAAATCCTGCCTTGTTCTCATATGCTGCCGCTCTTGACAGATGTTGTGTGTTGACGGCAACGCTACGAGGTGTTAGAATATGCACGTGGCAAGCAAAGCCGCAAGTACACAAAAGGAGCAAACCGATATGAAATCCAAAAAGTTCTTGAAAATATTTCTTCCCATTCTGGGCACGCTGGTGTTGATCGCCATCATCGTGGCGTGTGCAGCATCCGGTAAGGGCGAGGGCAACGGCACCGAAACCGATTCCACAACCGCCGAAACCACCACAGCTGCAACCACAACCGCCCCCGAGAGCACCAAGCCCGAGGCAACAACACCCGAAGCAACCACTCCCGAGGCAACAACGCCCGAAGAAACAACGCCCGAAGAAACAACGCCCGAGCAGACCACGCAAGCTGACAGCTCTGCAGAGCAATCCACCGACACCCAACCTCCTTCCTCCGAGCAGGACAGCACACAGGGTGACGAACAGCAAAGCTCGACCGAGCAGTCCTCCGACACTCCCGAGAGCAGCGATCAATCCTCGACTGCACCCGAGCAGACCCCCGATGCAGACAGCACAGAGACAGATGCAGAGGAGCAGGAATAATATCAAAAAAACAGAGAGAAACACGCAGTTTCTCTCTGTTTGCTTTTATCGGGTAAAAAGTCTGCCCTCTAAATATTCCAAATAGCCGTCATCGGTCAGGCGTGAAGCGTCATTGACCGTGGGATTGATCAGCCTGCCGCAGCCGCCCTGATCCTTGACCGAGAGCAGTACGTTATCATGCGTCTCCTCACGGAATTTGACACCCGCATTGGAAATGACCGATTGGAACTTGCCGTTGGCAACAAACGCCACTTCCCTGCCGCCTATGGGAGAATACCACATAACGTACGCCTTGTCGATGATATTCTGGAAGCCGTCGCCAATGGCAAAGCCGGTGCAGAATTGGTCGCTGTAGCAAATGTCAAAGTAATTGTCGTGCCATTCACTCTCAAAGGCAACGCTGGTCAGATAGTTCTCGACCAGCGCGTTTTCGCCATCGTAAATGTAGAGCGGATGCAAGTCCCGGAAGATATTGCCGCCGCTGTGCGCGCAAATGCCCTTGTGGCAGCTTGCGATGCGCATATTGGAAAGCGTGTTGTCATGTCCCTCTAACAGTACACCAATCGAATCGGCAGCGTTGTTGCCCACAATATTGACGTTGTGGATATCAGCATCCGACGAGCGGCTGTTTGCGCCCCACTTGACGTGAATACCGATGCGCGTGCGCTTGATTGAGGTGTGATGAATACAGGTCTCGCGACCGCTGTCAATCGAAATGCCGTTCGCTTTGCCGTTGCCGTCGATGATGCCGCCGGTCAGGTAATAGTTACTGCCGGGGGTGTTGATATCGTTGAAGGGCTCGGCTGCGCCAAGACGGATGAGTGCCTGGTCGGTGCTCCAATCGTCCGCAGCCTTGATCACGGCATACGCAGAAAGCTCCAGCGAGACGCTGTGCACGGGATTTGCAGGCGTATCAAGCGGCTTTGAGAGCAAGTATTCGCCATCGGGAAAATAAATGGTTCTGTTGGGGTTGTCCAAAATCAACTGCTGCAACGCATCGGATACGTCCTTGCCCGTATTGGCAGGAACGTAATCGGTTACGATCAAATATCCCTTTTCTCTGCACATGTCATTGTCCTCCAAGAAGTAATTACGTATATTTTAGCATAAATCCGCGCGCTTGTCAATCAAATGCCTAAAAGGAGTTTTCCGAGAGAGAATTTTCTGCAAAAATTCAAAAATAAATCTCAAAAAGGGGTTGCAATTTCGGAAAAGTTATGCTATAATATCAAGGTCGCTGGTGTGGCTCAGTCGGTAGAGCAGCTGATTCGTAATCAGCAGATCGCGGGTTCGAGTCCCGCCACCAGCTCCAAAAAAGAGGACATGGTCATTCGACCATGTCCTCTTTTTTTGGAGCTGCGCTTCGCACCGACTCAGAACCCCACCAAGCGGCATCGCCGCTTGGTTACATTTGCGCTGGGCAACAAAACAGTTTGCTACGAACAATAGCGCAAATTCGGGTTCTGAGTCCCGCCCCTCACTATTTCTACATTCCCACCCCTACGCCCCCTACACACAGAAACGGACCGTCGAGGAAGCCTGTCCCTACAAAGAATAACTGCGGCAGCAAGCCACCGCCCTACATTCCATACCCGAAAATATGCACAATCCCCGCAAATCAATTGACATTTTCCCCAATCTGTGTTATACTGTATAAAATGAAATCCGCTCAAAGCGGATGAAATCTCACAAAAGTGAGATGAAATCGCTTCGCGATGAAATCCCGCTTTCGCGGGGTAAAAATGGAGGAAAAGCATGAATCTTTGCGATACACGGACGATTAAGCAGATCATGGGCATGTACGGTCTGCACTTCAAAAAGGAATTCGGACAGAATTTTCTGACCGAGAAATTTGTAGTCGAGGACATTGCCGACAACTGCTGCGATGACCCGAATGCCACCATTTTGGAGATCGGTCCCGGTCTTGGAACACTGACGCGCGAGCTTGCTGCCAGATATAAAAAGGTGATCTGCCTGGAGATCGACACGGGCATGATCCCTGTCCTCGGGTACACGCTTGCCGATTTTGATAACGTAACCGTCTACAATCAGGACGTCATGCAGGCTGACCTTGACGAGCTGCTTGCTGACGCGTTTGCCTCGGGCACGGTGGCAGTTTGCGCAAATCTGCCCTATTATATCACCACGCCGATCATGATGAAGCTGCTCGAATCGGGGCTTCCCTTTACCGATATCACGGTTATGATCCAAGCCGAGGTGGCAGACCGCCTTTGCGCTAAGGCAGGCAGCAAGGATTACGGCGCCATTACCGCCGTGCTTGCTTACTATGGCACGACACAAAAGCTTTTCAAGGTCAAGGCAGGCTGCTTTATGCCTGCGCCCAAGGTGGATTCCACGGTTATCCGCACGAGATTGTACAAGGAAAAGCCCTACAATCCCAAGGAAACCGCTCTGCTCTTCCGCACCATCAAGGCTGCCTTTGAGCAACGCCGCAAGACGCTGCCCAACGCGCTTGCATCAGGCTTTGGCGAGCTGGACAAGCAGACGCTGACCGATATTATCGTGTCCTGCGGTCACAGCGCAGACGTGCGCGGCGAACGCCTCTCTATCGAGGATTTTGTGGCGCTCTCCGACGCGATTTACAATAAGATTCACGAATAATCAAACCGTTTGCATAAGCGGGAGGATACTATCCTCCCCTACAAGTAACTCATTACATATCGCCCCGATGCAACGGATCACAAAACAAATTGTTTGTAGGGGAGGATAGTATCCTCCCGCCAGTATTCAAAAAGGACTACGTACACGTCGTAGTCCTTTTGCTTTTATCGATCGATATAACTAAACACCAGCGTGCACAGTATCGAGGAGATGCCGCAAAGTACCGTGGCAGCGACAAAGATCAGCCAACCCGGATGCCACAGATTCCATACGAACCCCAGTGCAAGATATGCGGGGATGGCAACTAAGAACACGATGGAGCAAAAGGCTGCATTGATACGATCCCAATCCACAGCGGGACCTATGTGCGATCTCTGCTTGATCGGGCGCAGTTTAGGGCGGTTGATAGCATCGAGCACCGGACCCAGAAAAGCCGCGATTACGAATATCAGCCATCCCGGATGCCACAGATCCCACACAAACCCCATGATCAGGTATACCACCGTTACCAGCGGAAACAGCATATCCTCCACGATTTTCAGCACGGTGCTGCGGCGAGGCACCATCTTGATCTCATCCTCGGGCTTCTGTTCCTGCTCTTGCACAGGCGCAGGCTCTTTTTCCTGCGTCGCGTCTCCTCTGACCAGCGTCTCCATGTCGCACTCCAGCACCTCACACAGCTTGATCACGGTCTCCACGTCGGGGTACACCGAATCGGTCTCCCAGCGCGACACGGTCTGCCGAGATACGTACATGCGCTCGGCAAATTCCTCTTGCGTCATGCCCTTCTTTTTTCTCAAATATCCGATATTCGATCCAAAGCTCATAATTGCCTCCTGTGTTTGATGCCTCTATCATACCTCAAAAGACTCAATTAGTCCACCACATGCCCTGATTTTTTGCAACACGGCATGTTACATTGGCATATTTGGGTGCTATTTTGCGATTTTAAGCCTTTGTTACGGCATCACCTTGCGCAAGACAACCGAGAATGGCGATCTTGCCGCGCAGGGGCTTGACCATAACAGCGTGACCGCCTGTGCTGGTGCACGGGGTCGTATAGGTCGCAATTCCCTTGCCGTCAAGATCTACGCTGCCGCAGAAATTGCCATCCAGCCACACGCCTGCCGTGCCAAAGCCGGGGGCTTTTTGCATTTGCACGGTAAAAGTATTGCCGTGCAGATTCCACTTGGCGGCAACCAAGCCTTTTCCCACAAACCCTTCTTCAAGTCTGTGCCAGCGGTCGCACTCTATCTCATCCGCAAGGCTTACCACTTGGTCCTTGGGGTAAATCTGCCCCGCGCCAAGCAGCGCGTCCTGCGCGTTCCATTGCCACGCATAGGGCTGCGCATCACCCTCTACTGTAAACTCGTCACACTCAAGGCGGCTGTACGACATAGCGGCAATCGCCAAGGGGGTTACGGCATCGGACAGCACCACGTCGGATGCGACAAGCTGCCCATTCGCCCAAGCGGACACAACGCCGCAGGCGCTGCGCTCGATCTTGATTTCCGTAATCGGCGTCGCTGATTCAATGCTTGCGTGCACGGTTACTTCTCCGCTTTTCTCAACTGTAATCAGCGAACAGGTATTGCCCGTAATGCGCAAGGCACAATAGTTCGACATGGTCTGCTTGCTCGGAACGCTATCGGCAATGCTTCGATCAGGCCCCAATACGCCTTGGTAAGCAAATGCAAAATCCACCGTTCCCTTGCTTTGCAGGCGCGCTTGCAGCGAAAACGCACCGTAAGATGCTTTAAGCGGCACAAGCGAAGGACCGCTGTGCCCTGTAAAGGTAAATCCGTCCGAGTACGGCTGATCGATGGGTCTGTGCGCAAGCCCCAGCGTACCCAAATCCTTGGAATTGCGGCTTGCGTGCATGACGATATATCTGCCATCATCGTAAAAGCCGTGCAGCGTCTGCCCCCAAATGCCGATATACTCGTCATCGTGATCATGCGCGTGCCAGCCGTTGCCGTCCTCCACCATTTCCCATGCGCCGGGATCATGCGCCTGCTCCAAAAGCGCGCGATAGACCACCTGATAATTGCGGTTTGCAGCAACCGAGGTGCAGCGTGCATACACGTATTCTCCATGCACCTCAACCGGGAAAAACTCCATAGGACAAGGATAATAACCGGGTCGGTCACAGCCAAGCACCACGTGCGGATGCGTCCACGCCCCGTCAAGCGTGGGAGACGTCAAGGCGGTCAACGCCCAAGAAAAATGCTGATTGCTGTCAGCCAAGCAAAACGCGATATAATCGTGCTTTCTGGGCACAACACAGCTGGCATACCATCTGCCATACCTGCCGCACGTACCGTGCGATGCTCTGTTTTCCAAAATACGGCGCGTCATACGCGTCCAAGGTCCTGCAGGCGAATCCGCCAGCGCGACCGCAACGCCACCCTGTATTTGGTTGTTCGCAGGGTTGTGCGAGCCTTCCCACGTAAAATCGTTCGTGGAGGTGTCATAGGTCAAAAGATACTTGCCAAGCACGGGATCCCAGGTCACAAACACGTCGGGACACATGTCGGAGGGCATATGGTCGCCCTCAAACGTGAACGCCTCGTCGGAAAATCCCCAGCCAAGATCCTGCCAGGTCTCTCCCTTGTCAAAAGATCTGTAGGTGCGGAAGCGAGAGGTCTCACAGCGTGCATATCCGAGCGGATAAAGACCCGCGTAATAATACCACGTACCATCAAAATCACAAAACAACGAGCCATTGACTGCCCACTCGTAAGGGGGCGCAGAAACGTGCACGGCTTCACAAAGACGCTCAAAGGTATCAAACGAGGGGTCTCCCAGTACAGGATGGCGCAGCCAGGCATTCATGTGCTCGGTGGATGCATAATTGATATTCATAACTGCTCCTTATTTCTTTTTGGGATAGGGCTTTTTTTGATCAAAGCTCTTTTTGTGCTCAAACTGTTTTTTCTGTTCCAAGGGCTTTTTCTGCTCGAAGTAAGGTTTTTTTGCCTCAGCAGGATCGCGGAAAAATTCATACAGCGTACAGGGCAGCATGCCGTTGTAAAGTCTGTGAGTTTTGTCGGCAATACGGCCGTATTTGCGTTCAAACTCGGGATAAGAGGTGATGATATACACGTGCCAAGGGTATAGCGCGGCAAATGCTTTTCCCATATCGCGATACAGGGCGGCAACCTCATTCTCCTCCATCATACGCTCGCCGTAAGGCGGATTACACACTACGGTTCCCTTACGCTCCTCGCGCTGGATCTTTCGCGCGTCTGCTTGGAAAATATTCAGATATTCCTCCACGCCCGCTCTCGTTGCATTTTCATACGTCACATCCAGCATATCCTCGTCGATATCTGAGGCCCACGCTTCAAACTTACTGTCGCGAATGATCAGATCCTGCGCCTCGGTGGCGGCATCCGTCCATGCTCTTTCGGGAATGCAGGCAAAATGCTGTCCTGCAAACTCTCTGCCAAGTCCGGGTGCACGGTGCGTGGCGATCATAGCCGCCTCAATGGCAATGGTACCCGAACCGCAGAAGGGGTCCCAAAACAAAATGTCCTCCTTGGGGCGTGCAGTATAGGCAATCGATGCCGCCAGCGTCTCGCGCAAGGGCGCAACACCCGCCATGGGGCGATAACCGCGCTTATGAAGCGCAATACCCGAGGTGTCCAGCATCAGGGCAACCACGTCCTTGAAAAGGAAAAACTCGATCTGATATTTGGCTCCATCCTCGGTAAACCAGCGGATACCGTACGCACCCGAAAGCCTGTCCACAACTGCCTTTTTGATAATGCTCTGGCAATCGGGGATAGAAAACAGCTTACTTTTGATGCAATGCCCCTTGACGGGAAACGCATCGGACGAGCCGATATACTGCTCCCATGGCAAAGCCTTGACACCCTCAAAAAGCTCATCGTAGGTAGTGGCGGGAAATTCGCCCACCTTGATCATCACTCTCTCGGCACAGCGCAAAAACATATTGGCGCGCGCGATATCGGCAGGTGTACCTTCAAAGGTGACTCTGCCGTCCATGGTGTGCACTCTCTTAAGACCAAGCGCATCTATTTCTTCCCCGAGCTGACGCTCCAGCCCGAACATACAGGTTGCTACTAAAATCATGGTTGATCTCCTTTTGGATATTAACATCATTATACATGAAAAAGTAAATAAGGTCAAGGGTTTTCACAATATATAGAACGAACAGCCGTAGGGGCTGACGTCCTCGACAGCTCGTCCGCACAAACTATCTTTCTGCAATGCAATAAGTTCTTTATGCTCAATCCGGTGCGTCGGGGGCATCGCACCCTACCATTGTTGAAACATCATATTAGGTAGTTTTCCACATACTCAAAAGAGGCATTTCGCAATGAAATACCTCTTTTTCATGTACTTGTAAAGCATTATTCGTAAAGCAAATACGGCTGGATCTGCTCGCGAAACTGCTCGCATTTTGCACAGGCATTGGCAAGAACGGTTGCGGGATCAAAGTCACCAGAGAGTGTATCGTTACCAAAGCGCAGGCGCAGGCCTGCGGGATTGGCTTCAAATTCCGGGTACTTGCGCAAAGCGTCATACAGATACAGCAGCGCGGCGAAGGGAGAATACGCTTCTCTGTCCGTAATATGCAGCTCCACACCGCCGCAAAGCTGACCTGCATGCTTATTGAAGGCGGGGGTAAAGTGTGCCGCACGGAAGATCACACCGGGCAAATTTTGCGCATTCATGTGTGCGGCCAGTGCAAAAGCGTCCACAAAGGGTGCCCCGATCATGTCAAAGGGCCTTGTCGTGCCTCTTCCCTCCGAAATATTGGTAGCCTCAAAAATGCCCGTGGCAATATAATTGATAGCACAGTTAACCGACGGAATATTGGGCGAGGGGTTGACAAACAGTTGGTCTGTTTGGTCAGCATACATGTGCCGTTTCCAGCCCGCGCATTCAATCACCTGCAGATCACATCCGATCCCTTTTTCCGTATTGACGTAGCGGGCATATTCCCCTACCGTCATACCGTATCTTGTAGGAATGGCAAACTCCCCGATAAACGAGGAAAACTGCTCGTCAAGAATCTCGCCTTCGATTTTGTTACCTCCGATGGGGTTGGGTCTGTCCAGTACGATGACAGGAATGCCTACGCGCACAGCCGCGCGCATGATTTGTGTCAGGTTGCAAAGATAAGTATAGTAGCGCGCGCCAACGTCCTGAATGTCATACACCACAGCGTCCACACCCGACAGAATTTGATCCAGGCGGGGATGCCCCTTCGAATTCAGATTATATACGCAAACGCCAAATAAGGGATCGGGCACGTCCTGCTCTTCCTGATACCTGCCGTCCTGCAGATTGGAGCAGATGCCGTGCTCGGGCGCAAACAAAACGGCCAATGCGCCCATATCGCGCAAAATGCGCCAGGTGGGAGTTGCCGTGCGATCCACACCGGATGCCGCAGTCAACAGTGCAACCTTTTTTTCACCAAGGGCGTCAGCCAAAGCATCTTTACGGTCTATGCCGCACAAAACGTGATATTTTTCCATGATCATCACCTCTTTTTCATTATAACACACATCAGCACCCAATGCAAGCGGCATACAAGCCTTTTTTTCCTCATATGATGTACTATCGCAAAATCGAGGGAGGCAAAAATGCAAGGCAGAATGAGCAGGACGGGTAGATTTTTTTACAACTCGCTTTTGATGGTGGGCGTATCACTTCTCATGCGTGCGATTGGCGTAGGCTTCAACGCATACGTTGCAGGCAAGGCGGGGGCACAGGCCATGGGGCTTTATTCCCTTTTGTCCGGCATATACGGTTTTGCTATCACGCTTGCTTGTTCGGGTATTCACCTTGGCACGACACGCACCGTTGCGGATGCACTGGGAAAGAACGACAAGGCACTTGCTGCGAAATATGCCGCTCGTGCCTTGGCAATCAGCTTGTTTTTTGGCACGCTTTCGGCACTATTGCTGTTTTTCGGAGCACCTTACGCGGGCTTACATTGGCTCGGTGACGCTCGTACGGTACTTCCCTTGCGTATTCTGGCACTGACACTTCCCGCCGTGGCCGTGTGCTCTTGCCTGAACGGCTATTTTACCGCTGTACGGCGTGTGTGGAAGAATGCGGCGGTACAGCTTTCCTCGCAAGCCATCCGTATTTTTGGCACAGCGGCCTTTTTGTCGCTTCTCTTGCCCGAAGGGGTGACATACGCCTGCCTTGCTTTGGTATTGGGATCGTTTGTCACACAGCTTTTCGAGCTGATTTTTTCTATCATTCTTTATCTGACCGACAAAAAGCTCCTGCGCGCAAATCAAAAAAGCACAAAAAGCGGTGTGACCAAAACCATTTTGGGCATTACTCTACCCGTAGCATTCAGCTCTTACGCACGCTCCGGTCTGATCACACTGCAACACATCCTGATCCCCAAGGGGCTTGCCCGCAGCGGTGCCTCATGGGAGAGCGCACTGGCCGCATACGGTGTACTGCACAGTATGGTACTTCCCGTGGTACTGTTTCCCTCGGCCTTTATCTCGTCCTTTGCCGGACTTTTGATCCCCGAGGTGGCTGAGGCCAAGGTGCAAAATGACATGGAGAGAGTGCGACGTGTGGCACGGCGCATTTTTGGAGTCTCCATGATGTTCTCGGTAGGAGTTGCGGGAACCATGCTTTGTTTTTCGCACGGGATGGGACTTGTCATTTACGACAGCCTGCAGGCAAGCAGTATGATCGCCGTGCTCGCACCGCTCATTCCCATTATGTACATTGACAGTGCGGTGGATGCAGTGCTCAAGGGTATGGGACAGCAGGTGTATTCCATGAACGTCAACATTGCGGACGCGCTGACCTCGGTTATTCTGGTCATCATTTTAGTGCCGAAATTCGGTGTAAACGGCTATATTTTCACCATTTATTTCACCGAAATACTCAATACTACGCTCAGTCTTGCCCGCATGGTTGCCATCACCAAGCCAAAGCTTCGCATTTTCGGACACGTGTTCGGGCCAATTCTTTGCATTGCAGGTGCAACCACGGTGGTACGTTTGCTCAGCTCCGCTCTTGCTCTCGGGATCTCGGCTTGGACGCTTGTTTTACAGATTGTACTGAGTGCATTGCTTTACATCGGGCTATTGATCGTCTTTCGTTGCATCAGCACAGACGAATACGAAATGTTACGCACCATTCTGCGTCCGGGCGGTCGCAAAGCGTCCAAAACACTCTCCTCTGGTATTGTGCCACATAAACCACGAGTTGATTGACAAATCTTTCTTTGTCTGCTATAATCTAATCATCACGCGTGGGCGTGAAATTCATACCGTAGGAAACTGCGGTGAAAGGAAAGGAGGCGGAGTTATGACGAACTCGAATAAAATCGGATGCTGTGACTCGCGCCTTTCGGGTTGGCGCGGTTGATTGATTGCGTAAAAGGTTGCCCACTCTTCTTTTTACGTAAAAAATCATGACACATCCATCCCCCGCGGGGCAGATCCGTACAGGATTTGCCCCAAAGGGTATTTTTGCAACGCTTTTGCAGAGGAGATGGATCATCAATGATAGTGCTGGAACAGCTCGGCGCACGCATTGCGTTTCTGCGTCGAGAAAAAGGGCTGACACAAGAAATGCTTGCACAAAGGATGGGGGTACCCCCTCAAGCCGTCTCCAAATGGGAGCGCGGCTTGGCTTTCCCTAACCCGGTATGGCTGGACGAGCTTGCCGACGTACTGGGTACGAGCATAGACTGTCTGCTGACAGGTAAACCGCCAAAAGAAAAGGGCTGATGAGAAATCATCAGTCCTTTTTCCATTTATTGATCATTCAGATATCTGCAAGCAGTCATGGCGGCAACTGCACCGTCACCACACGCGGTGGTAATCTGTCGGATGCTCTTGGTGCGGCAGTCACCTGCTACGAAAACCCCCGGAGTCTTGGTCAGACAATCCTCGCCCGCAGCAATATAGCCGCGTGCGTCAAGCTCTGCCACAGGGGCAAACGCGTCGTTGACAGGCACTTGTCCGATTGCCACGAACACGCCGTCTACGTCGAGTCTGATTTTAGTTCCCTTTTGATCCAGAATCAGTCCTGTCAGCTCGTCAGTGCCAAGGAACTTGTCCACAACGGCTCCGTAGATATAATCCACGTTGTCTCGTTTCGCTAAAAGCGACACCAGCTTACCTTCACCCGTCAGATAATCCAGGTTCTGCACAATCGTGACCTTTTTACAAATATCGGACAACAGCACTGCCTCCTGCAAAGCA
>JAZOLE010000135.1:0-11171 GCA_045652835.1 Eubacteriales bacterium
GGACAGGCCCTTGTTACACCGCGATATTGTTTTTTTGTCATGTTCGGTTATCTCGCGGCGTAACAATGCTCCGTCCCCGGTTACACGCGTTCCCCGAACGCTTTGGTGTGTATTTTTGCTTTTGCGAAAGGTTTGCGACCGACAAGCGTGTAACTGCGGGGACGGTTCTCTGTTACACGAAAATATTGCTATGCGCGCGAAATTTTACGGTGCGTTTTTTTCATTATATCATGCCGGGAAAAAATTGTCAAGAAATGCATTTGCTCGGCACTTAGATGCCCCGTCACTTATATAGACGCTTTTTTTTGCGAAAAAGTTCCGATTTTTTGAAAAAAACAAAAATATTTTTGATAAATCTTTTTCGGTGGGGGTTTTCCCGTCAAGTGTATTGCAAAAATCGGGATTTATGATATAATGAAAGAAACGAAAGGGGGCGAGGCTATGACAACAAGGGCTTGGCTCAAAAAGCATACCGCATCGCTTGCGGGAAAAACGGTTGCCGTGTCCGGCTCAACGGGTGGACTTGGCAAGGAGATTTGCGCGTGTCTTGCCGATTTGGGCGCGGATCTGATTCTGCTTGATCGCAACGTGGGAAAAGCAGAGGCGCACAGGCAAGATTTGCTTGCAAAGCACCCGAATATGCGCGTGGAGATAATTTGTGCCGATCTTGCCGATATGCAAAGCGTGGAGAGTGCTGCCGCGCAGCTGGAGCATATGGGCGTGGACGTGTTGATCTGCAATGCGGGCGCGTATGCCGTGCCGCGCTTTATCACCTCGTCTGGGCTGGATAACGTGTTTCAGATCAATTTTGCCGCACCCTATTATTTGATGCGCCGTCTTGCGCCGCACCTGCAATCACGTGGGGGCAGGGTGGTGCTGGTGGGCAGCATTGCGCATAGGTATTCGGTCACCGATCCCGATGACGTGGACTTCCGCACGCGCAAAAAGGCATCGCTGGTGTACGGCAACGCCAAGCGGTACCTGATGCTTGCAGCTCCCGAGGCTGCAGCGCACGCAGGACTGCCGATTGCCGTCACGCACCCCGGTATTGCGGTCACGGGCATCACCGCGCATTACCCGAAGTGGCTGTACGCGCTGATCAAATATCCTATGAAGGTGATTTTCATGCACCCAAAGCGCGCCTGCCTGTCGATTTTGCAGGGTGTATTTGAGGACACCGCAAAGGGCGAGTGGATCGGTCCGCGCGTCTTTGACGTGTGGGGCTTGCCGCGCAAGGCAAGGTACGACAGCTACGAGGAAACGGAAAAGGAGCGCGTTTGCGCCCAAGCCGAGCGCATATACAAAGAGCTTGCAGGAAAGGAGTTGCTATGACAGACATTCAACGTGACCTGTTTGCCATGCAAGAGGTGGCATACGGTGATTTTGCCGCAAAGCTTTTGCCCACGCTGCCGCGCGAGGCGGTGATTGGCGTGCGCTTGCCGCTGCTGCACAAGTACGTGGGAAAAATTGCCGGAACAGAGCAGGCTGCGCAGTTTATGAAAGAGCTGCCGCACACGTATTTGGAGGAAAATCACCTGCACGCCTACCTGATCTCGCAGATGCGCGATGCGGACGCTTGTTTTGCATCCCTTGACGCATTTTTGCCGTACGTGGATAACTGGTCTGTGTGTGATTCGCTGCGCCCCAAGATTTTAACGCGCGACAGAGTAGCGCTGCGCACTAAGATCGACGCGTATTTGCAATCGTCGCACCCGTATACCGTGCGCTTTGGCATTGAGCTTTTGATGGTGTATTTTCTTGACGAGCATTTCTCGCCCGAGCAAGCCGAGTGCGTTGCCGCGGTGCAAAGCGAAGAATATTACGTGAATATGATGATCGCGTGGTATTTTGCCACCGCGCTTGCAAAGCAGTGGGATAGTACGATCGGGTTTATCCAAAACCGCCGCCTCTCTCCTTGGGTGCACGCCAAAACCATACAAAAAGCCATCGAGAGCTATCGCATCACCGCTGCGCAAAAGGACTGTTTGCGCGGTTTGCGACATTAAACGGAGAGCAAAATGGACTATCAAATCATACGACTGATCGACAGACCCGATCTGAAAGAGGATATGGCAAACTGGTTTTGTCAAAAATGGAGCGTGCCGCTTGACGCATACAGGGAGAGCATGACGCAGGCGCTTGGTGGCAGTGCAGTGCCCGCGTGGTACGTGGCAATGGCAGGCGAGAGAATGATCGGAGGTCTTGGCGTCATAGAGAACGATTTTCACGACCGCCCCGATCTGACACCAAACGTTTGCGCGGTGTATACCGAGCTGGATTTCCGCAAGCAGGGCATTGCGGGTGCGCTTTTGGATTTTGTTTGCCGCGACATGCAGGCGCACGGGATTGACACGCTATATCTGCTGACCGATCACGATTCGTTTTACGAGCGTTACGGCTGGGAGTTTTATTGCTACGCTATGGGTGACGGGGAAGAGCAGCCGAGCAGAATGTACGTGCATAGACAATCATAATCGAAAAAAGAGTTGCTTCAAATTCATGGAGCAGCTCTTTTTTACATAAGGTGTCAAATGTTACCCATAGCGGATAACCGAACGAAACGGATGCGCGAAAAAAGCCGTCCCCTCGGGGGAAGGGGGCCCGCAGTGGAGCGAGAACGCAGTGAAGCGGAACGATTGCGGGGGAAGGGGTTGTCTGAACAGCAAGGACTTGTCACATGGGGAAACAGTAACAAAACAGAAAGGATATCATTGCGTACCAAATACCGATTTGTTTTGCGCTTTCCCAATCTCCTCGCGCCACCCCTTCCCCCGCGGACACTCACTCCACTGCGTTCCGTTCGTTGCGGGCCCCCTTCCCCGAAGGGGACGACTTTTTCAAGTTGCCCCAAACGGACATTCGCATAAGACGGAAACATAAAAAGGTGCTGAATCAACCTATGTTGATTCAGCACTTTTGCAAATATTAGTGTACGTGTCCGCCTTCAAGCAGATACATAATGGTCATTGTGATAGTACCCAGCACCATCAGCGCTGCAAGCGCACCGGCCAAGATTCTTGTGATGGTTTTGCGATCCAGCTTGATCGACTGCTCCTGCTCAGCTTCAACGACCTTTTTGTTCTTTTTCTTGTTGCTCATATCCGTTATTCCTTTCGGTTTTTAATCAATTTTGAGTTGCTCGCCCGTGATCGGTACGCCGACAGCGGGAATTTTGGTCTTTTTATATCCCTTGGAGTCCTCCACGTCCACCTGTACAGCGGTCACGGTCTGACCCTTCTTGAGCGTCATGAGTGTGACACCCGAGGAGGTACGCGTGGTCTTTTGGGGAATGAGCGCGGTCTTGATCACGATCGCGCGGTTATCCGACGAGATCAGCATGATATCGCGCGGCTTCTTGTCTGTGTCATCCAGAATGGCAACCACGGGGGAAGCATCCGAATAAGCACTTGTCAGCTTGCGACGCACCGCCTTGGTTTCGTACGCCGTGACGGGCACGCGTACGCCCTTGCCGTTTTCAAAGATGAATACCATATTGACACCCGCGGGGTAGCCCTGCTGCGTGGTCACGTACAAGGGCTTTTCGCCTGCATCCATGCCAAGCTTTGCAGGCACGAAATCGCCAAGCAGGGAAGCCTTGGTGGTTTCAATGTCGTCAATCTTGCACTTGAATACCTTGCACTTGTCGGTAAAGAAGGTCAGCTCGTCCGCGTTGTCTGCGTTAAAGGCGGTCAAGAGGCTGTCGCCCTCCTTGAATTTCTGCTCGTCATTACCCTGCAGCGAGCGCATGGTGATCTTTTTGAGATATCCCTCCTTGGAGAGCACCATATAAACAGGGTAGGATTCCACCTTGGGCTCTTCAAATACGGGTACTACGTCAGCCTGAATGATCTGCGTCTTTCTGGGCTGACCGTATTTCTTCTTGATGTCGTTGAGCTGGTTGGCAATGTAAGCCTTGATCTTGAATTCATCGCCCAGCAGCTCTTCAAGATGCTCGATCTCGCGCTTGAGATCCTCGATCTCGGCAATCTTGTTGAGAATATACTGTCGGTTGAGGTTACGCAGCTTGATGTTGGCAATGTATTCTGCCTGAATTTCATCAATGGTAAAGCCTTCCATCAGGTTGGGGATAACCTGCTCTTCCTTTTCGGTGCGGCGGATGATGCGGATTGCCTTGTCAATGTCCAAAAGGATCTTGCCAAGCGCCAGCAAGAGGTGTAGCTGCGCCTTTTTCTCGCCCAACTCATAGGTCAGCTCGCGGCGTACGCAAACGGTACGGAACTTGATCCACTCGGTAAGCAGCTCTGCAATGCCCAGCTGTCTGGGGGAGCCGTTTATCAGCACGTTGAAGTTGCACTTAAAGCTGTCCTCAAGGGGCGTGAGCTTGAACAGGCGCGCCATCAGCTTGTCAGGGTCAGTACCCTTGCGGATGTCAATGGTCAGCTTAAAGCCCGAGAGGTCGATCTCATCGCGGAAATCGGTGATTTCCTTGACCTTGCCCGACTTGACAAGCTCTGCGATCTTGTCCATGATCTGCTCAATGGTGGTGGAGTAGGGAATCTGCAAAATGTCTATGCAGTTATTTTCCTTGTCATAGGTGTAGCGCGAGCGGATGCGGAACGAGCCCTGACCGGTCTGGTAGATGTTCTTGAACTGCTCGGCATCATAGATGATCTGACCGCCACCCGAGAAATCGGGAGCCTTGATGATCTCCATCAGCTTTTCTACGGGTAAATTGGGCTTTTTGAGCAGCGCGATGGTACCGTCACAAATCTCTGCCAAGTTGAAGGAGCAGATATTGGATGCCATACCGACCGCAATACCCATATTGGGCGTGACCAACACGTTGGGGAAGGTGGTGGGGAACAGCACAGGCTCCTTGAGCGTGCCGTCATAGTTGTCCACCATATCGACAGCGTCCTTGGAAATGCCCGAGAACAGCTCGTTACAGAAGGTGTCCAGCTTGACCTCGGTATAACGCGAAGCCGCGTACTTCATATCCGAGGAATACTGCTTACCAAAAGAGCCCTTGGAATCGATAAAGGGATGCAGCAGCGCCTCGTAGCCGCGTGTCAGACGCACCATGGTCTCGTAAACCGCTGCGTCGCCGTGCGGGTTGAGCGTCAGCGTACGACCCACGACGTTGGTACTCTTGGTACGCCCACCCGTCAAAAGCCCCATTTTATACATGGTATAAAGCAGCTTTCGGTGCGCAGGCTTAAAGCCGTCGATCTCGGGAATGGCACGCGAGATGATAACGCTCATGACGTAGGGCATGTAGTTTTTCTCAATGGTGTCAGTAATCAGCTGCGGCCTTATGGGCGCGTACTCGATCTTTTCTACCGCCTTTTTGTCTTTGGTTGTTTTTTTCGCCATAAATCTATATTCCTATTCTTATATTTTCAAAACCGTATGTGCCGCGGCACGGATCATGCGATTGTACAGCGCAAGTCCCAATCCTTGCATGGGGGGCAGATGCGCGTAAATGATCTCGGCATCGGTTGCATCCGATTCACGCAGAGCGGCAAACAGACGCTTTGCCTGCGTGGTAAGATCGTCGCGCGCGCCAATCGGAATCAGCACACCGCCCGAAAGGGCTTGGATCTCCTCGTCATAGCACAGCACGCAGCACTTTTTCAAGGTCTGCTCGGTCAGCAAAAAGTCCAGCACCGCGTCTGCCTCACCGTCCAGCAAAACCAAAGGGGCGGTGGGGGCGTAATGCCTGTATTTCATACCGGGAGAGAGCGGACGCTCGTTCTCGGCAAGCTTCTCTGCAACCGCGGGCGCAATATCCACGCGCTCACACACGCAGCAAAGCGCATCGTGCGTGATAGCACCGGGGCGCAGCAGCACCAAATAAGGCTCGCCCTGCGCATCCTGCATGATCTTGACAATGGTGGACTCCAGCCCGATCTCGCACTCGCCGCCGTCAATGATGACGTCTACCTTGCCGTCAAGGTCCTGAATGACGTGAGCGGCATCGGTAGGAGAGGGCTTGCCGGAGAGATTGGCGCTGGGGGCTGCGATGCAAGTGCCCGACGCGCGAATGAGTGCGCGCGCTACGGGATGCGAGGGGCAACGCACCGCCACCGAATCAAGACCGCCTGTCACCGATGCGGGAATATTGTCGCGCTTGGGCATGATGACTGTCAAAGGACCGGGCATGAACGCCTTTGCCAGCGCAAAATAGAGCGGCGTGGTGTGGGCGTACAGGCTTGCGTCCTCGGGGTCTGCTATATGAATGATCAAAGGGTTGTCCGAGGGTCGCCCTTTGGCAGCGTAGATCTTGGCGGCAGCCTCGGGATTTGTGCCGTCACCGCCAAGTCCGTAGACTGTTTCGGTAGGGAGCACCACCAAGCCACCTTGCCTGATCACCTGACCGGCACATGCCAGCGCATCTGCTGACATGCGCGGATCGGATATGGTAAATACTTGTGTTTTCAAGATAAACCTCGTTTAGTTATCGCTATTTTGCAGGTCAAGAGCAGCCTGCGCGGTCATGAGCGGCTGAATGATGGGGGTCATGTCACCGTCCACGAATGCGTCAATGTTAAAGACAGACACGCCGATGCGGTGGTCTGTGACGCGGGATTGGGGATAGTTGTAGGTGCGGATCTTTTCGCTGCGGTCACCCGAGCCAACCTGACCCTTGCGGTCAGCCGCGATCTTTTCGTTTTGCTCGCGGCACTTCTGGTCGTAGAGCATGGTGCGCAGCAGCATGAGTGCCTTTGCCTTATTCTGGAACTGGGAGCGCTCCTGATCGCACTCAATGACAATGCCGGTGGGCTTGTGTGTCAATCTCACGGCGGATTCGGTCTTGTTGATGTGCTGACCGCCTGCGCCGCTGGATTTACAGGATTCGTACACAAGGTCCGAGTCCTTGATCTCCACTTCCACCTCGTCAGCCTCGGTCAGTACCGCAACGGATGCAGTAGAGGTCTGAATACGCCCCTGCGACTCGGTCTCGGGCACGCGCTGTACACGGTGCACGCCCGATTCAAAGCGGAAATGCGACCAAGCCTCCTCGCCCTTGACTGTAAAGGTGATCTCGCGGTAGCCGCCAAGATCGGTGGGATTGGCGTGAATAGGGGAGAGATCAAAGCCCTGCTTTGCGCAGTACATGCAGTACATGCGATAAAGCACGCCCGCAAACAAGGCAGCCTCCTCGCCACCTGCGCAAGCGCGGATCTCCACAACAAGGTTTTTGCCCTCATTGGGGTTGCGGGGACGCAGCAAAAGCCGCAGCTCCTCTTCCAGGCTGTTTTTGGTCTGCTTGGCGTCAGCCAGCTCCTCCTGCGCAAGTGCTTTGAGCTCGGGGTCACCCGACTCCACAAGCTCCAGCGCATCGGCAAGGTTCTGCTCAGCACGTTGATAAGCGGTATAGGCTTCCATGATGGGGGTCAGCTTTTTGTATTCGCGCATAAGCGCGGAATACGCGGCGGGATCACAGAGCACGGACGGATCTGCCATCCGTGCTTCCATCGCCAGATATTTATCCTTGATCTGTTCGAGCTTGTGCAGCATCAGTCAAAGGAGTAGAAAGCAGCGAACGCCTTGTGTGCGGTGTAAACGTCTGCCTTAGAAACGATCTCGAAGGGGGAGTGCATTGCGATAACGGGAACGCCCATATCGATAGAGGGGATGTTGTGCTTGGAGATGTACTTTGCAACAGTGCCGCCACCGCCAATGTCGTTCTTACCCATGTCGCCTGCCTGCCAGATGACCTCGCCCTTAGCCATTACGCGGCGGATGAAGGCTACCAGCTCAGCGCTTGCATCATTGGTTGCAACCTTGCCACCGTGACCGGTGTACTTGCACATGCAAACACCGCAGTTGATACGGGAAACGTTCTTGCCGTCAAATACCTCTGCAAAGTTGGGGTCAAAGCAAGCGGTAACGTCTGCGGAAAGGCAGATAGAGTTTGCCTTCATCTGACCGAAGTTTGCGTCGAATGCCTTTGCGATCTCGTAGAGCAGATCGAGCAGCAGCTCGCACTGCATACCGGTGTCACCGTCAGAGCCGATCTCTTCCTTGTCGGCAAGAATGACCATGGTGGAGCGAGCTGCGTCAGCGCACTCAAACAGCGCGGTCATAGCGGGGTAAGCGCAAACTCTGTCATCGTGACCGTAAGAGCCGATCAGCGAGCGGTCAAGACCAACGTCACGCGCCTTTGCAGCGGGAACGATAGAGAGATCAGCGGAAAGGAAGTCTGCCTCTACAATGCCGTACTTTTCGTTAAGCAGGCTCAGGATATTCATCTTGATCTTGTCGGACTCTTCGCCTTCAAGAGGTCTGGAACCCAGCAGAATGTTGAGGTTTTCAGCAGGGATAGCGGTGCCCAAGGGCTGTGCGTTCTGGCTCTGACCCAGGTGAGGCAGCAGATCGTTGATGTACAGAACGGGATCGTTCTCGTCCTCACCGATGACAATGTTCACGGTCTCGCCGTCCTGCTTGATCACTACACCGTGCAGCGCAAGAGGGGTAGCAACCCACTGGTACTTACGTACGCCACCGTAGTAGCGGGTCTTGAAGAAGCCAAAGCCGCCGTCCTCATACAGAGGGGACTGCTTGAGGTCAAGTCTGGGGGAGTCGATATGTGCTGCGCAGATACGGATACCGTCCTGTACGGGCTCGGTGCCGATGCGGAACAAAAACAGCGCTCTGCCGCGGTTATTATAATAATACTTGCCGCCCTGTACCAGTTCCATACCAAAGGTGTAGGGAACGTAGCCCTGCGCCTCGGCCATTGCGATCGAGGTAGTCACAGCCTCTCTCTCGGTCTTGGAAGCGTCAAGGTACTTTGCGTAGTCTACGCAGTAGTCGTAAGCAGCCTTTACCTGCTCGGGGGTGGCAACATCGTAGAAGTTGGTCTTTTTGTAGCAAAGAAGGTCTTTTTTGGATTCGGACATGATAATTTCTCCTTTATTTTGCATAATATAATTTTTCATAAATGGCTTGCGCCCGTGCGGCTTTGCTTACCGCCTTGGCAATTTTTTTGTCGGGCACGGTTTGCAGCGTACCAAAATCGGGATCAACGTAATTGGGATTTGTCAGCCATGCGTCCACTGCATCTTGTCCTGCATACCAAGCGGCGTACGCGGTGCTCCACATGCCGTACTTTTGGTAGAGCTTGGAGAGGTACATGGTGCCGTAACGTATGTTGGTATCGGGATCGTACAGGGCTGCTGCGTTCATTTCAGGGTCGCGCGCCTCGGTTGCAAGCTGCACGTAGCGTTGCGGCGTCAGCTGCATAAGCCCGATCTCACCGCCCTTGCCTTGCACGGTGCTGTCAAAGCCGCTCTCGACCTTGATCATGGCGTAAATGACCGCCTCGGGTACACCGTATTCCGTAGCGTAACGCTCAATTGCTTGTTTGTAGTCACGCGGGTGAGAAAGTCGCTCAGCACCAAGGCAAAGCAGCTCGAAGATGCCGCCAAATGCCAGGGAAATGACTAAAATGATCAGAATGGGCAGCGCGTGCCCGGAGCGTTTTGGCTTCATAGCAGCTCCTTTGCAAGCGCGTCGGCTTGTGCGCAAAGCGCATCAGCCGTGCCGTTGTTGTATATGGTAAAATCCACCTTTTGTGTGTAAAATGCGTCAGGCTTTTGCGCCTGCAGGCGTCTTTGTGCCGCTTGCATTGAAAGATTGTCACGCGCCATGATGCGACCAAGTCGCACTTCGGCATCGGCAAGCACGGCAGCGGTATGGGTGCACAGCGCATCCGCGCCTGCTTCGTATAAAAGGGGAGCGTCCAAAATCGCGCCGCGTGCACCGTTTTGTCGCGCAAGGTCAATTTGCTGTGCGCTTTCCTTGAGTACGTGCTTGTGAGTGATGCTGTTGAGCAAAAGCAGCTGATCCTGCGCATCCGGGGCAAACACGATGGCTGCCAAGGCTGGTCTGTCAAGCGCACCGTTTTTGATCACGCCCTCGCCAAACGCAGTCCTTAACTCGTCAAGGCAAGGGGAGGGGGTGCTTGTCAGCGTGTGATACACCTTGTCGGTGTCAATCCATGCAAAGCCGTGCTTATCGCGCAAGCGCCTTGCAAGCTCGCCCTTTCCCGCACCGCTCGGGCCTGTCAGCCCTAAGATGGGAAAGCTCATAGCTGCACTTCCTTTCCACCCAAAGCGTCGCTTTGCAAGGCAGCTGCCATGATGCGCTGTACCTGCGCACCGTCCGAAAAATCGGGAGCAAAGTGCGAGCCGGATGCAACTGCATCAAGAAAGACGTACATGCCGTGAATGTGACCGCGCAGCCAGCCTTGGGGGGCTTTGACGGCAGGAAACTTGCCACCGGGGGCGTCATAGCGTCCGCTTGCGGGGATTGCTGTAAAGCCTGCTGTGCCGCCAAGCGGCAGCTTGGGGCTTGAGGCGTCCATGTAGTATAAAATATCCGCGTCGGCAAGCGAATAGCGGATAGCACCGCCCGTGCCGTATATCGAAAATTCCAGCCCGTCCTCCGAGCCGTGTGAAAGCTTGGAAACACCGATTTGTCCAACCGCACCCGATGCAAGCGTGGCGGTCATGTAAAACGCCTCGTCGGCATTGGTTTGCCAAAGTGAGCCGTCGGCTTTTTTGTGGGTATCAAATGCTATGTGCGATTTTCCGCTGATGCTTGTAAACTCACCGCACAGATGTCTGCAAAGGTCAAGTACGTGCGATCCAAGGTCAAAAAGTGTACCCGCGCCGCAAATCTCTGCGTCCTGCTTCCAGCCTACCGTACGCGCAGGATCAATGTCGCTGTCGTGTCTGTACTGGAACGAGAACGAAAGAATACGCCCAAGCGCACCTGCGTCGATCAGCTGCTTGGCGCGCAGAATGGCAGCCAAGTGTCGATTGTTATACACCACACCGCAGATCAGTCCTTTATTTGCTGCCTTGGCGGCAAGTGCCTCTGCCTGCGCAGGGCTGACCGTAAAGGGCTTTTCGCAAAGCACACTCTTGCCTGCGTCCAATGCCGCGTTTGCGATTTCGTAATGCGTGACGTTGGGGGTGCAGATATCTATGACGTCGATCTCGGGGTCTGCGATCATCTCGTAAGCATCGGCATACGCACGGGCAAATCCCAGCTCATCGCAAATGCGCTGCGATTTTTCGGTGCTTGTGGTGCAAATGCCGTGCACCGAAGCACAGAAAGACAGGGGGGAATAGAAATAGGGCAGGGATGCTATGCTGTAGGCGTGTGTCTTGCCCATCGCGCCAAAGCCGACTATGCCA
>JAZOLE010000136.1:0-5725 GCA_045652835.1 Eubacteriales bacterium
TCCCGAGGTATCAAGCGGCACCTCGCCCGCAGGCCCTTCACATCTGACCGTACCGATCAGCGCACAAGGGATCTGCGCATATTTGAGCAGCCCGTACAGCAGCCACGCCACCGAGGTCTTGCCATTGGTGCCCGTAATGCCCACAAATTGCATCTTTTCGGACGGCTTGCCGTACCATGCATCCAGCAGATATGCCACCGCCGCGCGCGTGTTTTCTGCGCGTACGGTGCACAATCCTTGGGGGATCTCCCCCGCATAATCCCGATCGATCACCGCCGCGCACACACCGCGCGCCGCCGCATCAGCCAGGTAGTCGTGTCCGTCTGCACGTGTGCCGCGCAGACAGACGAATAATTGTCCCTTTGTCAATTTCCCCGAATCGGTACAAATACCGCTCACGGGAAGGTCGGCAGCATTTGCAGGACAATTCAGCCCCGCCGCGCTGCATAGATCAGAAAGAATCATGAAAGCCTCCGAAGAATAGTTTACTTTGGCTCTCCGTTCTTTTATAATTCCTTGTTTTTAGTTTCCTGCTTGGGGCAGATCGGGATTTTCCACGTCATCCGCCACGCTCTCGTCACGGAAGTAGACTGTAATGGTCGTACCGATCTCCACCATTGTGCCGGGCTCGATCGACTGCGCGTACGCGGTTGCCGCAGTACCGCTGGTATAATTATACGTGCCCGAGATCTTAATGTTGAGATCGCTGCTTGCCAAAAGGCCGCTTGCAGCAACTGCCGTTTTACCGGTCAGGTCGGGCACCTTGACCGTCTTTTTCTCAGCAGAGCGATCGGTATATACGATCAGCTTTGCACCCTGCTTTTCCACCTTGGTTCCCGCAGCGGGAGATTGCGCGTAAATCAGGTCGCCCTCACCGATCACCTCAAGCTCAAAGCCCATATCGGTTGCGATCTTGCGTGCTGCTTCAACCGTCCACCATTCCACGGCGGGAGCTTTGATTGCCATCTTGGCAAGCTCGGCATCGGTATACACAGCCTCAACGCCAAGGTAAGGCAGAATGGTTGCCATAACGTTCCCTACGTAGGGAGCTGCTACAACAGAGCCGTACAACGTGCCCTGTGTGGGCTGGTCTACCATGATCAGCGTAATGTACTGCGGATCGTCCGCAGGTGCGTACGCCACGGTAGAGCAGATATATTTGCCGTCGATCAGGTTGCCGTTCTCATCCTTGAGGTCCTTTTTCTCGGAAGTACCGGTTTTCGCTGCAATGCGATAGCCCGCTACGTACGCATTCTTTGCGCCGCCGTTGCCCGAAACGCCCTCCTCCAAAATTTTGGAGATAGCCTGAGCGGTTTGCGTGCTGATGACCTGACGCTTGATCTCGGGATCAAAGGTCTTGATCACGTTGCCGTTCTGGTCAGTAATGCTCTTGACAAGTCTGGGGGTAACGAGATTACCGCCGTTGGCAACCGCTGCGATAGCAGTTACGTGTCCGAGCACCGAAATCTTGAAGTTCTGACCGAACGAAGCGGTAGCAAGATAAATGTCCGCATTCTCGAACATGGTCTTGTTCCAGAAGGTCACGCCCTCAACCGTGCTTCCCTCGCCCGGCAGGTCGATGCCTGTTTTTTCAAAGTAGCCGAACGACTTGAAGTATTTATAGAAATTGGCAGCACCGATATCCGCACCGATGCGCATCAGCCAAGGGTTACAGGATTGCTGAATGCCCTCGGCAAAGGTCAGCGAGCCATGTCCCTGCACCTTATGGCATTTGATCTTATGCCCGTTGACGATATGGTAGCCGGGGCAGAACTGCGATTTTTGCACAATGCTCAAATTTTCCTCAACCGCCATAGCTGCCGTGATGATCTTAAAGGTCGAACCGGGCATATATACCTCGGTGACCGCTTTGTTATTCCATGTGGTCAGCAAAAGCTCCTGCTTGAGCGTACCGTATTCCTCGCTATCCTCGGCAAAGCCGCTCTCCTCCAGCACCTTCAAGCTCTCCTCATTGAGCGTCCAAGGATCGTTGAGGTCAAACGTGGGATACACAGAGATTGCAAGAATATCACCGGTATTGACGTCCATCACCACGCCGCAAGCGCGGTTTTCGCCGCCCGATTCGATATACGCTGCCTTGACCTGCTCGTCAAGCGCGTTCTGCACGAATACGTCGATGGTGGTATTGAGAGAATATCCCGGTACTGCGGGTACCATGCTCTCGTAATCGTAGGGCATCTCGTTACCGTCCGCATCGCGTGCGGTCACGTATTTGCCATCCGTGCCCTTCAGGTACTGCTCGTAGGTATATTCCAAGCCGTAAATGCCTGTACCGTCGTTGTTGGTAAAGCCAATGGTGTGTGCGCCCAGCGTTTCGTAAGGATAGTAACGCGTGGCGGTGGCTTCCAGATAGATCATATCCTCAAGCCCGTTCTCGGCAATAAAGGTGCGGATTTCCTTTGCCTTTTCGGAGATCACCTTGCGCGCAATGGTTCTGTCTAAGTATTGCGTTTTGGTGGTCTGATAATGCACGTCCTCGTACGTAACGTCCTCAAGGATCTTGGAAAGTCCGTGCGAGATCATATCCGCGTAATCCACGCCCATCTCGTCGCTTTGGCTTTTAATGGTACGGGGCGAGATAAACACGCGATAGGTGGTGACGTTACCCGCAAGCAAAATGCCGTTTGCATCATAGATCGCACCGCGATCGGCTTCAATAGTAGTCTGTGTGGTGATCTGGCTGATGACCTTGGCTTGATATTTCTCGTATTCCACGGTTTGAAGAATCAGAATGCGGAGTAATAAAAACACAAAAACCAGCGATACTATCGCGCCCAGTACCGCTGCTCTTTTTAATGTTTTCGTGTCTATGGTATGCAAACTCAACTCCGTATCCTCCCTGATGACAACGCTTTCAGCTTACGCAAAAAGCATTGCAATGAAATATTCCGCCTTGGGCGAAACGTGAAACTCGCACCGCGTGCGAGTGTAAATCTCCGCATGCTGCGGAACGTGACCGCTTGGTTTTTACAAAAACGGCGGCGTGCGCTATGTGTCCGTCTCTTGCGCAGGCAAGAGTCGAAGCACGCTTTTCGGTCAACCGAAAAACTGCGCTCGCCGCCTTTTTGATCCAATAGCAATGAAGAGCTCCCCACTATTATATCGGATCTATCTTGTCCTGTCAATGTCAATCTATGAACTGCGTGCGTCTTTTATGCAAAGCCTTGCGACTTAATCCTTGATAATTCCGATCGCACTGAGCAAATTTGACAACCCTTGACCAAATTCGCCTTTGGATTCATAAACCTCCACCGTGTTCTCACTTTGGGTGGTAAGCACTTGTGTGGGAACGAAATCGGAGCGCACCATGTTGTATTCCTCCACGGCGATCCGCTCGATCTCCAGCATATCGTTTTTGAGCGAAAGCTCGGTATTCAGCGTGGTATATTGCTTGTCCAGCGCATCCAGCTTATTTTGCAGAATGCTTGCTTCTCTGAGTGACAGGCTTACCATAACCGAGCTGCCCACGATCATCACGCAGCAAAGAGTGACCGTCAGCATGGCACCAAGCACACCTGCGGGCATCTTCTTTACCTCGCTTTTGTCGCATTTCTGTTCCTTTTCAATCGGGAACCAGTCACGGGAAATCTCAGCCAACCTTGCGGTCGCGGGGCTTTCCAGGTACTTGCGCACCGATTGCGGCATTTGCTCGGTCACCGTAAGCCACAGGGCTTTTTTTGGCGATTGTCCTCCCGTAAGCTCCGCTTGCTTTTGCTCGCCGGCTGTTGCTCTAACGCTGTAATTAGGCATCTTATAGCTGCGCTGATCGTGATAATAGCGCACGAAATCGTCTGCCGTCATGTGCCGCTCGCCCTTGTAAAGACCCGTGCGGTATTTATCAGCCTTGCCATCCGACACGCGCTCTGCCATGATATATGCACCGGGTGCCATGGCGTGAGAGAGTGCCTCCTCGCGCTCCTGACGCTTTGCGTCGGTGCGCACATGCGCGGCAATGCCTCTGTCCTTGTATCTCTGACACAAGGCTTCCACGTACTCCGAGCAATCGGTGTAGTGGGGCGTTTTAGCCTGTAACGTTTGTTCCATCGGGTCCTCCTATCTTTTTTCGGCTACGCGAAGCTTTGCGCTGCGCGACCTGGGGTTAATCGTAAGCTCTTGCTCCGAGGGCAAGATGGGCTTTTTGCTGATTACATCAACAATCGGCTTTTTGCCGCACACGCACACAGGGAAATCTCTGGGGCAGGTGCAGCCTGATGCCAAGGACGCAAAGGTCTGCTTGACCAAGCGATCCTCAAGCGAATGGAACGTGATAATGGCAATTCTGCCGCCCGGCTTGAGCAGCGAAACCGCATCGCGGATGGTGGGTTCAATCACCGAAAGCTCCCCGTTGACCTCAATGCGAATTGCCTGGAAGGTGCGCTTTGCGGGATGATGTCCCCCATCCTTTGCAGCAGCGGGCATGGCAGCCTTGATGATATCCACCAGCTCGCCCGTTGTGCGAATGGGAGCGTTCTGTCGCTCCTTGACAATGCGCGCGGCAATGCGCGGCGCAAAGCGTTCCTCTCCGTAATCGTATATAATGCGTTTGAGTTCTTGTTCTGTATAGGTGTTGACTACCGTATAAGCATCCAGCTTGTCCTCGCGGTTCATACGCATATCCAAGGGAGCGTCCGCCATGTAGGAAAAGCCGCGATCTGCCGTATCCAGCTGATAAGAGGATACGCCAAGGTCAAGCAGCACGCCGTCCACGCCGTCAATGCCCAGCTCACGGCACACCTGTGCCATTTCGGAGAAGTTACTGTGCACCACCTGTGCTCTCTCTCCGAATTTTTCAAGTCTTGCACTCGCAGCACGCACGGCACTCATGTCGCGATCCAGCGCGATCAGCTTGCCTGTGGTCAAATGCGATGCAATTTCATGGGAATGGCCGCCACCGCCTGCCGTTCCATCAATATATATACCGTCCGGCTTGATGCACAGCGCATCCATGCACTCATGCAGCAGTACCGAAACGTGCGAAAATACCTGCTCTGCCATATCTTACAACCCAAACAGTTCCAGCTTGGCACGCAGATCCTCTTGGTCTTCTTTTTCCATCTCGACTTCGTACAAAGCCTCGGACCAAATCTCCACCCAATCGCAGTTTCCAACCACGACCGTATTCTTGTCGATCTGCGCATAATCCAAAAGTGCCTGCGGCAGCAAAATACGCCCCTGCGAATCGGGCGTGACCTTGGCTGCGTTGCGGTGCAGAAAACGCAGCGCAGGCTCCGCGACCTTACGCTCTTGCTTTTTAATGGGGGCTATATATTCGTTCCAACCCTCCAAGGAAAAGACCCTAAGCATTTGTTCGCGGATATCACGGGCTACGATCATCTCATCGCCCAGCTCCTCGCGGTGCTTTGCAGGGATAAATAACCTGTTTTTGGCATCCACACTGTGCCTGTATTCACCTGTCAACATACGGTATAGGTCCTCCTTTCCTGGATTTGCGGTGCACTATGTACGACAAATTCAACATTTCGCCCCACAATGCCCCACATCGGGTATATTTATTATAAACTTATTAGCAAGAAAACGCAAGGGGGGTATGCATGATTTTTTAAAAAACCGTTCTGTTTTTTTGTATCTTTTGCGAAAAATAACGGGTGCAATCCTAAAGTTGCACCCGTAATTTTACTATTTCCAGTAATTTCTTACATAAATTCCCAATTATTTATTTTTGCGATATTTCCCGCAAAAGGAA
>JAZOLE010000137.1:0-11397 GCA_045652835.1 Eubacteriales bacterium
AACATCCTCGGCGCCATACAGAAAGGTCATGCCGTCAATCTGTTGTTGGAGCGGCTCGGACTTTTGGAACAGCAACGCGACGAGATTGCAGATGCGATTGCCAAGGAACGGATCAAACGTCCGACGTTTACCGAGGCGCAATTCAAAATGGCACTTTGCAGATATCGCACGCTTGATATTGCCACCGAGGAAGGGAAGCAGAAGATTATCGATACTTTCGTCAATGCGGTCTATGCCTTTGACGATCATTTCAAGATCATTTACAATACAAACGGAAAAGAGGAAACGGTAACTCTCGAGGAGCTTTCGTGTTCAAACGACATTTCTCGAGGGGAGCCAAAAAAGAACGAAGCGTATGCTTCGTTCTTTTTTTATCCAAGCCGCAGGCTTGGCATATCATCACGCGTCAGTGTGTATCTCATCACCGAAGGTGTATCTCATCGCGCGAAGCGTGTATTCCTGCGGCTTGATGATATACAACACTTCGTGTTGATGATATGCAATGCTTCGCATTGATGATATACACGCCTTCGGCGTGATGATGGAGCGCAGCTCCAAAATATTGTCACATGGTTCAAGGGAAACGGTTTTTGATATCTATTTTGCAGGGCAACAGCCCTGCTTTTTTCGTTGGTCTCCCCCTACTGGACTTGAACCAGTGACTTTATGAAGATGCCTTGAAAAAATAGAGCTTTTGTGATATAATATAGACAGAAAAATGGAAAGCTAGGATATTGCTGCTGCGGCAGTTGCTTCTATTACGACCGTGATTATTTTCGCGATTCATCACAAAAAGACGTAAAAATTTTCGATTCTCGCATTTCGGGAATGATTCCTTCACTTGAGGGTGGTATTCCTTCTGACGGAATGATAGAATTATAGCAACAAAATCCGAAATGCGAGGAGGCATGCTATGGAAAAGAAAACAATAGGTAAATTTATATCGGCTCTGCGCAAGGCAAACGGTATGACACAAAAGGAGCTTGGCGAAAAGCTCTTTGTTTCGGATAAAACGGTTAGCCGATGGGAGTGCGACGAGTGTACCCCGGAGCTTGCCTTGATTCCTTTGATAGCAGAGATCTTCGGCATCACAACCGACGAGCTTCTGCGCGGAGAACGGAACAACCCCGAAAGAGAGGCAACCGTTTCTGAAGAGACTATAAGCAAGCAGAGAGCGAAAAGCGACAAGCAATTCAAGCTAATGCTTGATCGCAGTAGTCGCAAGTATAAAAACCTTACCCTAATATCAATCGGAATAACGATCTTCGGCTTCATTGCCGCACTGATAGCCAATGTTGGATTTTCAAAAGGCTTGATCGCTTTCTGTCTTGCGACCGCCTTTTGCGTTGCAAGTGAGATCTGTCAGATTTGCTTTGCCATCAATGCGCGTATCATGCCCGACGAGGACGACGATACTTACACTGATAAAATTCAGGAAGCGAATACGGGTGTCATTAAAACCGCAATAACAATTACCTTTGTAAATTTGCTCTTATTTGCGTTCTGCTTGCCGCTTGTAACGATGATAAATGGTGCGATCTATGGCTTGGTATTTGCATATTGGCTTGGTTACGGATTGTTGGCAGCGGTTATCACGTTTGTGTTGTGTTATATCGTATATACGCTCTTTGTACGCAAGGTGCTGTGCGAACGGAATTTGATTTCGCTGACCGAAAAGCATCAAAGCCTGATAACCAAGAATAACAAGCTACTTGCAAAAACTATCCGTAGTGCTGTATTTGTTGCACTTGCTTTAGGCGTTTGTATAGGAGTTTGGAACATCATCGGTTGGCAAACCTTTTTAAAAGAACACACCTTTGATAACTGTGCGGATTTTAAAGAGTTTATGGAAAGCGATTATAACAGATGGTTTAACGAAGCCTACGGCTACGCAAACGTAAACGGAGAAATTGTTGAAGTCTATCCCGGTGATCCTGACCATTCACATAATGCGATTAACCATAACTATGTAAATTCAAGTATAGTAAATTCAAAAGGTGAGGAAATATGCTCGTATTATTATAATCCCGATCTCTATTGGAGAATTGATTTTACTCTATCGGCAGATGATAAAATGCCCGTAACAGTCGTTACCTGTGAATCCGTTGCCAATGCTCGAGATATTTTCTTCACAATAGAAACGGTGCTTTATATATTTATTGTGATTGATTTTGTTATTGCGGCAATTGTTTATATTATTAAAGCTAACAAAAATAATAAAAAAGCATAATAACAGCCCTCGTTTTGGAAATGAGCGAGGGCAAGCTCACCGCAGGCGCGTCTTGGTTTTTGGAGCGCAGCTCCAAAATATTGTCACATGGTTTAAGGGAAATGCTTTATCCGTTAGTTGTAGGATTGACATGATACACTCTTTTGTGATATAATAAACTCGGAAAGAGGTGGTTTCATGTATAGATCAAAAATGATGATAGTAATGCGTCGGGATCTAAAGATGCGCAAAGGGAAAATTGCGGCGCAAGCAGGGCACGCTTGTATTGATGCTATCTTGATGGCATTGAATAAAGAAGGTCGTATGAATGATTTTGAGATGACTTCTGGCGAAATAGTTCTGAATAACTCAGACAAACCGAGAACACCTTTATCCGATTGGTTTATGTATGGTTGCGCAAAAGTTTGCGTATATGTAGACTCCGAAGAAGCTTTATTAGATATAGCGCAAAAAGCAAAAGAAAAAGGAATTATTGCGTCTGTAATCACAGATGCGGGAATGACGGAATTTCATGGTGTTCCAACGATAACTTGTCTTGCACTGGAGCCATTGCCTGCTGATATCGCAGATGAATTGACGGGTAAATTACCGTTATATTGAGAAAAGGTTGAAATTTGTTGTGTGAACACACCCCAAGCAGGGCAATCGCCCTGCTTTTTTCGTTGGTTCCACTGACGGACTTGAGGTGTAGTCACGCCTCTGTGCATCACGCATAGCGTGATTTAACTGCTCCTATAAATATAGTGTTGAATTTTCATATAATACATGAATACTTGTAAGATTTCTCATTTTCATACGAATATAATAATGAATCGATTCAAAGAGAGGTGATAGCATGGAAGACACGAAATTGCTGCAATTACTTCAAAAAGAACCCAACTCGGGCATGGAATGCTTGATGGATCAGTATACGGGTTTGATCTACACTGTCGTCAGAGAGAAGCTGTCAGCATGTGGTTGTGTTTCTTCGGACATTGAAGACTGCGTGGCGGATGTTTTCAGCGAATTCTATATTGGGCTTGAGCGCTACGATCCTAACCTTTCAAGCATCAAATCCTATTTGTGTGTGATGGCACGCAATCATGCAAATGATATTTTAAGAAAGAGAGCAAGGCAAAATCAACATCTTTTGCAGGATGATGCGCAAGCTATGGTGCAGCTTTCGGATGAGTTTTGCATGGAAAGCGATCTTTCGGAGCGTGAACTGCGTAAAGAGGTATTGGATGCTATCAAGAATTTAGGCGAACCGGATGCCAGTATTCTGATTAGCAAGTATTATTTTGGCCTTTCTTCAAAGGAAATTGCACGATCCTTACATTTGAGCGCAGGGAACGTGGATACACGTGCGCACAGAGCCTTGAACAAATTAAAAAAGCTGTTTGGAGGTAGAGAAATATGAAAAAGAATTTACAACAAATCATCGACAACATAACGCCTGAAGAACTGGAATCCCTTGGCGTGGAATTAAATGCGCAAAGGATCGCGGGCAAAAAAATGCGACGCATCAAAAATAAAACACGCGCAAAAATCGGGCTTGAGGAAGCTGTGGTTTCTCAAAAGAGGCACGCATGGATTGCATACGTTGCAGCCGCTGCAAGTTTTTGTTTGGTTGTAGGTTTGATATGTGGTGTGGGATTTTGGGGTGGTGAGCGTCCGATGCCCGAGCAACCCGGGGGATCGGAGCAAACTGAGCAGTCCGGAAAAGAGTTACCTAAGGCAGCGTCCATTCAGGATCTTTTGGCGCGCGGCGATTATGCCGGAATCCTCTGGGGCGCAGGCACGACCGAGGACAACGTGCCGACACCGGATGATCCGCAAGGTGGAAATGGGGACGCGCAGCCCTTGGAACACGTGATGTGGAATGGCATCGCGCTCTCCGATGAGCTGTATCGCGCGCTCACAACTGCGGATCCCGACTCGATCATAGCCGTTACCGCGGAGAATCTTGTTCCAAACACAGAGGCATTGGAGGATTTCGTTTACAACGGCAAGACCTACGCAGAGTATTTTGAGCCTTGGGCGGCGGCGAATAATGCGGTGAACAATATGCAGGGTTTTTGTAAGTTTGCTAACAGATATGAAAAATGGGACCAGGGTGAAGATGCATTCTGGGAAGAGCTGCACGCGGACATAGAGAACAGCGAGCAGCTTGTCGCACAGTATTTTGACGGTGAGCGCTTTCTGATTACTGAGATTCGGGAAGAAATTGATGCATTGCACGCAAAGCGTGACCAATTACGCGATGCAAGGCGTGAGTGCTGTAACGCGTATTTTGCACAACAGACCCCTATTGAGCTTTTGTTTTTGGTAGAGAACGGATATTACGTAGTAGAAAATTGCGGCAGATATGTGGTCTTTATCAAAGTGCAGGATATGCCGACGTTTGCAAAGGACGTGATTGCCGGATACGGCGAAGAGACTGTTGCGCAGGCGCGCTTCAGATTTGCAACCCCCGAAGAGCTTGGCGTGGAAGGCATTGAACCCGTTCCGGGCGGTGTTGCAGAGCCTGTGCCGGAGGGTATCCCTGCGATAGATCCCGAGGCGTGAATCTTACTAACAAGGCTGAGCTTGCTCGGCCTTGTTTTTCTATCCTTTCACCTCGAGGCAATCACCTCGGGGTTCTTTTTTTCCTCGTTCTACTGCCATAGGCGTCTGCTATTATCCCCATCTTGACTTTCATCCATCTTTATGATACAATAAACTCAACAAACCAAATTTGCATATGGGAAAACAGGAGGGTATCGATGAAATACTGTGAGAATTGCAGAGCGCTTTGCGAGTCTGATTGCTGTTCGATATGTGAAAGTACAGAGCTGCGAGAAGTGAAGGGCGATGATTATTGCTATTTGACCGAATGCGCGGAGAATTTTGGCGAATTGCTCAATGTTACCTTAACCGATATGCAGATTCCTTGCGCGTTGATGCCTTTCGGAAACGGTGCGAGAAGCGCATTGGGGCTGAATTTGGGCAATTTCAGGGTCTTTGTGCCGTATGAATATTACGAGAATGCCCGCGACGTCCTGGATCAGCTTACCTATAATCCGACCGAGGATTTTAGAAAAGATCTGTTGGAGAATGAGGCGCGCTGGCACATAAATGGCAAGTTTGCGCAAAAAAGAATGAGAAGAAAGCTGCGACTGGCAGACGGTCAGGATCTCGTGTCTTGTGTCAAGCAAGCGGTGGTGAGCGCAACCGAGATTCTGGATGATGGCGCAATCACCTCCTGTACCGAGGGCGGTCATTACATCGCGATTAAAATCAACGATAGAAAAGTTTGGTTCAACTCCGCAACGTACGAAATATTTATGTAATTGCATACAAAAGAAAAGCCCGAGGCAATGACCTCAGGGCTTTTTGTTTGTGCTTGTTTATTCTGCAAAATACTTTTCGATCTCGGCAAACGTGCCGCCATAGCACATGATACAGCCACCGTCCTCAAATCCGACAAAGTGGATGCCGAGCGTATAATCGGGCTGGTCTATCTTTTCTAACAAAATCTCCATGTTGTTATGGACCTTATACGCATAGGGGATACCCCATTTCGGCTCTTGGGTGAACGTGTAGGCGTATATGCGATCCTGATCGGGCGACACAAAAATCAAGGTGCGGGAGAATCCGTCATCTTCTTCATCTACGAAGAACTCGCCTTTATAGAACGTGTATCCGTCGGCTTCCATGGCGGTTTTGACCGACGCCATATCTACGCTCTCAACCTTTCTGTACATCTCGTACGAGTTATCCATGGGTACTTCCAGAGCGCGACCTGTGCCGATGCCGAACAGCTCAAATGCATTCACCGGCACGGTGCTCGTGACCATGATCACGCAATTTGAGATGCGGAGATCTGTTCGGTTCCACGTATGATTGATTTCAAAAGATCCGCCCTCAATCACGGTTTCCATGTATTCAGATTCATAGACTTGTTTTGCCTCTTCGGCAGTTGCATATTCGGAGATTGAAACCAGCTTTGTCTGATCATCCTCTGTCTTTTTGTAGACGTATAGCGTGTAGTTGCCGTCAAGTCTTTCTTGCTCGGTACTCGCCAGATGCCAGCCCGCCTCCTTTAAGGCAGCGCCAATGGTGGTGGCGTCCATACCTGCAACGTCCCCGTTGAAATAGCAAGGGTAGACGGTGACGGGCTCTTCTTTTTGGGAACTGCAGCCGACCAATGCCGAAAGAGTCAGTATGCAAAGCATGGCGGCGCAAATGATTTTGCAAAGATTGTGTTTTTTCATGGGGCCTCCTGTGTGGTCTTTTACGTGGTGTTTTTTTCTCTTCACCTATATAGACGCATTTTTGATACGAAAAGTCCACGTTTTTTTCAAAAAAGTTGAAAAATTTTTCAATCCGCAAAGAAATCGTACACGATTTTGTTGAAATCCTTTGCCTCCTCGTAGGCGGCGTGTCCGAGGTGCTCGTAAAGGTGCAGGGGACAGCCGATCGCCTTTGCAAGCTGCTCGGCTGCATCCGCGCCCACCACCTTATCCTGCGCACCGCCAATCACCAGCGCAGGGCAGGTGATTTTGTGCAGCTCGGCTGCCGTGTCGCAGGTCAGGCAGGAGTTTGCAAGCGTGATAAAGCGTCGGGGGTCACGCGGCTTTTGCACCAGCGTCAGAAGCGGAAAAAAAGGCTTGTAGCGCTTCATGTAGGCAGGGGAGTACATTCTTTGCGCCATATCGGCAACCAGCGTCTTATAGTCGCCTTGCTCGGTCAGGCGCACCCACGTGCCAATGGCATCGGTGACCGTGTCGTTATTTTGGCAAAGCGTGACGGCAAGCACCAGCTTGCGCACAAGATCGGGGCGTTCGATTGCCAAGATTTGCGCGATCATGCCGCCCTGCGACACGCCAAGCACGCAAGCGTCCGAGAGGTGTAGCGCATCCATGGCAGCTGCTACGTCGGCAGCGAGGTCGCGCACCGTAATGCCTTCCCAAACCTCGGGGCGACGGTCAAACAGATATACGCGAAAGTCCTTGGCAAAGCATCGGTAGGCAAATGCCAGCGAGTCTGTAGCACCGCCAATGCCGCCCGTGTTCAGCCCTTGGATCATGATAAGCGGGCGCGTGCCCTTGCCAAACACGATATATTGCAGCGTTGTGTCCTTGATGGCAACGCTTTTTTGTTTGGAACGGTAGATCATGGTGACTCCTTGCTTTTTCATAATATAGTGATTAGGAAATGTTTATCTGCAACGGATATGCGAAGGGTCATTTGTAGGGGAGGATATCATCCTCCCGCCAGCACAAAGAACCGGTATCGACACCCAAAAGGATAACCAATGCCATTACCGGCGGGAGGATGATATCCTCCCCTACAAGTAATGTCTTAAGAATATCCGCAGGGGAAGGGGGGATTTGCATAATTCTTCCGAGCAGCCCTATATTTTACAAGAGCCGCGACGGGCGCGGCTCTTTTTTTGCTTCAATGCTTCTTTTTCTTGCACACGGCAGCGCAGGCGATCAGGGAAAGGATTGCCACGGGTGCGGCAAAGACCGACTTGCAGCCTTTCTTTACGGGCTGCTCGGGAGTTTCTGTGTCCTGTACGGGATCGGTTTGCGCGTCGGTGTCGGGTTGCGCCATTTCCTTGCTTGTATCAAGCGAGGACACAAGGCGCGCATCGGGGGTGTATGCAATCTGCTCGGTTGCAGGAGTGAGCGCGGTGTCTATCTTGCCGCCGTCGGCAACCTGCGTTTCGTATGCGATATACAGGTTGGCAAACTCCATGGTCTGAAAACGCGTGGTCAGCGCGATCTGCGATCCTTGGGAATTCAGACGGGTGTTTTCCACCTCCAGCACCTGATTGCCGTCAGCATCGTAGAGCGTTGCTTTGCCGTAGTATTGCTGTCCTGTGCCGTCGGTTTCGTATATGACACCGGGGCTTTCCAGCTTGACTGTGCACATCAGCGCATCGTTCATGTAGATAGAAACGGTCTGTCCGTCATCCTTGACGCGCAGCTTGAACCAACCGTCCGCCCCGGGCGAGAACTTGCCCGAGTAGGGGAAGGAGTGGGAAGCGGAGGCTACGCCCAGTCCGTCGGGAGCGTAACGCTTGATGCGGATGGTGATGCAATCCTTTTCGGGATAAATGCCGATACCCGAGCCTGCAGAGGAGGAAGAACCGTACTTGCCGCCGCCGTTTTCTCTGTACCAGTCCCACTCAAAGTAGTTGAATACCTGTGTGACACCGTGGTTGGCAGGGTTGGTGGGTGTGTATGCGCCCGGCATTTCACCGCGCACGTAAATGGCGCTGTTGCCGTAATCCACCATGTGCACGTCGGCTGCAAACTCGTAAGAGCCTTCCACGTCATTCCACGTGCGCAGGTCGCTGACCTCCTTCATGCGCAGGTAGTTGAACTTGCTGCCCTTGATTACCTGCACGGTGCTGCCGGATGTGCCACCCGCATGCTCAAATTGCTCTGCAATGGGGGTGCTTGTCACAAATACACCGGGCTTGACGTCCGAAAGGTCATAAAGCACGTCCACGATGGCGTCTTTTAGCGTAATATTGACCTCGCCCTCCGGCTTTGCTACGTTGCTGCCGTTTTGCGTAGCGGTGGTAGCGTCATAGACCAGCGTGGTCTTGGGAATTTCGCGGTCGGTGTAATTCTCGCACTTGTAAACAAAGCTGAAGCGGTTGTCGGGTGCGGTATCGCCAAGGTCCATAAACGCCATGGGGTCACCGTTGTCCACCGAATTGTCCGCCCATTTGAAGGTCATGTTCTCGATTTTGCCGTTCACATCAAGCAGCGATTTGCTCAGCGAAACGGTCATGTACGCGCCCTCAAGGTAGTAGTACGCGCCGCCCACGATCTCGGTTTCAAAGGTATTGTCCTTGAACTTCTCCACCGTGACAACAAAGGAGTCGCGGTCACGATTCAGCACGTAATCGTAGCCCTCCCAGCCTGTAGTGACGTCGCCGTCCACGTCAAGGTAGAGGTTCATCCATGTCGCGTCGGTGTCGATGATGATGTCCGAGGAGGTCTTGACCAGAAAATAGAGGTTTTCGGAGTCCTGCGAGATCTTGGCATAGTCAAAATCGTTTCTTCCGGTATTGTTGATGTAACGGAAGTGCGGGTCATAGGAAATGGTGTTGCGGTGCTCAATATCGTAGAGCGAGTCCATATAAGTAAGGTCGATGCCGTCCCACGAGGAGAGGTCATAAATGTCAATGGTGGTCTGACCGTCGGCTGTGGGAGTCGCGTCAATGCCCTTGTAGCGGCGGATCTGATCGACCATCTGATAGTAATAGTTGTCACCGATGCCGTAGCCGTCCTGATTGCGCATCGGCTCGCCATCGCGCGAAAATTCACAGTTGAATTGGTCAATGTATTGGAATTTAGCCGTGGTGCCCGCCATGTTTTCGCGGTTATCGCGATGGGCGCAGCCCGCGATCCATTCGTTCCAGCCCGTGATCATGAGCACAAAGGGCTGATCCTCTTTTACTTTTTCGCCCACAAGCGTTTGCATGGCGTTAAATTGAGAGGTGAATCCCAAGCCAAGCCCTGCCTGCTCAACGGCGTCAAAGCCCATTTTGTTGTTTTTGGGTTGGCTGCCGTTGACAAAGCTGCGGCCTTTGGTCATGGAGGGGTGGTGACCCATGGCGATCGAAAGTGATTCGATCCTGCCGTCGGCATCTCTGCCCCAGCCGCCGTTTTCCATTTTTGCTTTGCCCGTTTCGGGATCGTAATGGTATTCCTGCAGCCAAGACCAGTAGTTGTCCTGATTGATCCATGCCCAGCTGCCGCGCACCGTGAATTTCTCATCCACCTTTTGCTTGATCTCGCCCGAAAGACCGGAATAGTTGCCGAATATCAGCGGTTTGCCTTCCCAAAGGAAGAACAGCTCCTCGTATTTTTCCCAGTTATCGTCCGAGTAGACGGTGGTGAACAGCGTGGTCATGTTGGATTGGAAGGTTGCGGGGGTGTCGCCGTTGAAGAATACGATCTGTGGCGTGTCAATGCCTTGCTTGCGCATGGTCAGCCAAGTGTCAAACAGCGCGGTGTGTCCCGAAATGAACACCTCGGCGTTGGAAACGTCCAGGAAGATAAAGTCCACGCCTGCCTGCTCAAGCATGTAAGCGTGCTTGCGGTAGACCCATGTGTCGGTGTTGCGGTAGTAGCCGAAATATGGCTCTGCCCAGTATGCCTCACCGCCCTGCTTTTCGATCCATGTCTTAGCATCCCTGTAGCCCATTTCAAGGTACAGCTTGGTGTTGTCCTGTACCACCTGACCTGCGCCTACCCAACAAAGGAAGTAGAAAAGACCCACGTAGCGGTTCTCGTTGGGATTGCCTGCCTGTGCATTGTCCGCGGTGGTGCGGTCAAGCGCGTCGGTTGCCGTCCATGTCGAGTAATCGATCTTGCGCAGTTCCTGTGTTGCGGGAATGTTCCATTCCTGCTGCACGTTGGTAAAGCGCACGTTATCCACGTAGCCGTCAATGTCGCAAAGCTCCAAGGTAAAGTAGCCGGTCTGATACAGCTTGCAATCGTTGGTCTCTGCCAGCACCTTGCCGTCCGCGTCCGCAAAGGCAAGATGACCGGATACCGAGTATTGCACCATGGCAATCAGCTGCTCGTCTGCGTACAGGGCAATGGTGTCCAGCGCATCGTGCAGTGTAAAGGTGGTCGCCTTGGTCAGATCGACCACAAGCGGCAGCGTAGCCTCCAGCCCACATTCGGGCTCGAACATACGCAAATTGCCGGATGTGTCAAATGCAAACCAAATGCCGCGCTCCTTGTGGGAAACGGGGGGCTGCGAGTTACGCACGCCAAGATATATCGTGCCGCCCGTCAGGGCAAGATCAAAGGAGAGGTAGCCCTGTTCAAGACCGTAATCGTCGCCAAGGCAGATCGCCGAGCCAAAGGCAAAGGTCTTGCCGTCCTGCGTGGTCAGCGCGGCATCCACGATCTGCGCACAGGCGCGGTTGCCAAGCGCGAGCGCAGGCTCATTTGCGTAGGCGTTGACGCGCTCAACCGAAAAATCAAAGGTGTAGGTCGAGAGCGTACGCTCGGCAAAATCATAATCGTAGCCGCCCAAGTGCTCGGTGATGGGCGCACCGCTGTAGGTGCGCTCGCCCTCTGCGGCAAATGCGGGAACGGCTGATGAGAGCGTGCCAAGCAGCATGATCAGGGTCAGCGAAAGGCAGATCGGGAGTTGAAAGCGTTTCA
>JAZOLE010000138.1:0-15527 GCA_045652835.1 Eubacteriales bacterium
TGTAATAACAAATACGATGTCATCTATTAAGGTCTTAACACACAGAAAAAAGCCTTTTGCGAAAGCAAATCGCTTTTTTCAATGAAGCGCGCTGACGCGCATGAAAAACGAAGCAGGGCGTTGCCCTATGAAGCATGCCTTCGGCACAGGTCGAGGTTATCGCGCGCTTCGCTTCACGGCAACGCAGTTGCCGCTTCATACAATCCGCAAGGCTTGTGCCTCATATTCGCGAAGCGAATACTTCATTTCTTCAACTCTAATGTTTTTTAGAATTTTGTAGATGCATTTCGGGTTTTCGGGTCTGTAGACAGATTCGAACCGGCGAAAGCCTTCCTCCGGGAGGAAGGTGGCACGCGAAGCGTGACGGAAGGAGCCTGCGCAACTTTGAAATTTGATCAACTTTATGACAACGCACTCTCCCTCAGTCGCCTACGGCGCCAGCTCCCTCCCGGAGGGAGCCTTATCAGAATCACTTGCGAAACGGTTGAAATGTTTGCAAAACTGTGGTATAATAATAAAAATCGAAAAGGCGGTGCATTTATGGGCTGTTGGGGAATGGGAATCACGCAAAGTGACGAATACTGTGAAATATATGAGCGTTTCATGGAGGAGTATGACGAAGGAAAACCATTACTCGATATCAAACAAGATATTCTTGATGAATATTTAGAGGAATTTGATGAGAATGACGGTGTATTACATGATGTATATTTCGCCATTGGTAAAGCGGAATGGATGTGCGGCGGCATTTCGGATGAAATACTTGATAAAATCACACAAATCATAAATAGCGGTGCAAATGTTGAATTTTACAGAGAACTTGAGGCAACGGAAAGCGATCTGAAAATACGTAAAAAGAATCTTGATAAGTTTTTGAACAGCCTCACAATGCCGCGAGGAAAAACAAAAAAGCGCAAAATACCGACTGAAAAATACATTAAAGTTGAGAAACCTAAACTTCCTTCATTCAAGTGTGGCGATGTCTTCGCATACGAAATTGACGGCAAATACCGATTGATATGCTTCATATCCAGACAAAAATTTTTTGCTACGTATGCTTCCTATTCCTGGATATGGACAAAACTTTATGAAACACTACCCTCAATTACTGATTTGCCAGACGAACCCGTGATGCCGCTTGGATATTTCACAATTGAAAACTTCCCATCGACGGACAATCTAAAATATTGCGGCAATATTCCCGATTTTGTAAAATTAGATAATGCCATCTTATTTATGAAATGGAAACCGGCATCCTATGCAATTGCTAAAGAAGAACATTTGTCGGAGGATATACCAGAAGAATTTGGAGAAACGTTTAACAATTGTTTGAATAAACTTCGTGAACTAAGACCTTGGAAAAATATATAAGATAATGTAATTACATAGATTCGTTTGCAAGCATGGCGTTAAAAGTCCGGCAGACCGCGGATACTTTTAACTCCTATCATCGCCAAGGGGTAAGTGTACCCTCTTGCGAAAAGCCGTGCATCTAAATTGGCCACTACGGTCGGTTGCATCCAAATCGGCCAATCATCCCAACAGAAAAGGGCACGCAACAGCGTGCCCTTTTCTGTTGGCTGGGCTGTCCTCCCCGATGCAGAACTGCGCCCTCGCGCTCTGCGCGAGTGGCTGATTTGCGCGAAGGACAACCTCCCAAACGGTTTGCTCAACCGCAAGCGCAAATATCAGTTCGTAAATCTGGCCCATTAGCCTTTAAACTTTCTTTTTTTGTTTCGACTCTAAAGTTTTTCGGAATTTTGTAGATGCATTTCGGGCATTTTGGGTCTGTAGCCGATTCGGACCAGCGAAAGCCTTCCTCCGAGAGGAAGGGGGACCACGAAGTGGTGGAAGGAGCCTGCGCGACTTTGAAATTTGATTAAACTTTACGGAAACGCGCTCTCCCTCAGTCGCCTACGGCGCCAGCTCCCTCCTGGAGGGAGCCTATTTGCGCGAACCGGTTGAAATGTTTACAAAATTGTGGTATAATGAAAACAAGAAAGGTGGTGGAACATAATGATTAATCACTATAATGAATTTGACGATTTAATGTCTTACTTCAATGATGCGCGCAAATATGCGCTTGAAAATGCAGAGCATTTTGAAAATATAAAATCAAATCGTGTAGACTACTCGACACCATCTGATTTTTACTATGGAATTCACACGCCGTCTTTGATCTTAAAACTTGCCTATTCAAAATCCTATACAAAGGGAAGAAAATTAAAAAACATCGGTAATCGCGAAGAATATATGTCATACGAATACGATGACTTCGACCGATTGATAAAAATATCCGAGCATGGAGAAAAAACAACCACTTTTTATTGCATTTTTCAGTTAAATGATTTTGAGTGGGTAATCCCTGTTTATAAATATATTGACCATTATTCTGAATGGTACAAAGGGGAAATGAGAAAGTATGATGAATATGGAAGGATCTCAATTTATGCGCGATTTGATACAGCGCAAGTTTTGCTGGAAAGATATACATATTCTCAGGACAATACGCAAAGTGCAATTTGTGAATTTTGGGACTATATACCAAATCTTTCTCATTCAAGCAAAGATAAATCTGTTTCAGAAACAGGTTCTCCGGCACAATTATGGATATTTGAACTTGATTTGAGTGATCCAAAAAAAATCAACGGAGAATTGATAGAATCTTATACACGAGATTTTTCTGCATATCGACAGAAGCCGCCTTGTTTACCGCCGCCACAAATATCATATAAGAAGAATTGATACATAGGACTCGTTGCAAGCATGGCGTTAAAAGCCCGGTAGAACGCGGAACCTTTTAACTCCAATCATCGCGGTAGGGGTCGGCGCCTCGACGACCCGGAAATTCGCCGAATAAACGGGCTGTCGAGGGCGCCAGCCCCTACCCAAACCATGCATCTGAATCAAAGACACATCACAACACAAAGGGCACGCGCTGCGTGCCCTTTTCTGTTTTTTACACTCGTCCTGCATTCCGTAGGGGCGTTCTGCGAACGCCCGCTGGCGACCACAGGTCGCCCCTACAAGTCGAAATTTATTTACAAAACCGTAGATGTAACGGCATTTTGGATAGATTCGGAGTTGCGAAACCATTGAAATATTTACAAAGTTATGGTATAATGAAAACGTGAAAGGCGGTGATACAACCATGAGCACCAATCTTATTGCAGATATACGTTTATTCGAGTCTGCCCTGCCCAATGTCGATGGAAACTCTATACCGTCCCATATCGGGAAAATATATCAATACGATCATATGGATTGCTTAGACGTCATACAGCGATTGTTATTTCTTTTGCGCCACAAAGGTTTTGGGTTTGACGGATTTCACCACCTTTATTTGAATTTCACTCCGTGTGTTCCCCACGGCGAACTACGCGACGTAAGCAGATACACGATCAAAGAATTTTCGTGGTATCACTATGTGGACGTGGGATGTGATGCGGCACTCTTTAACGGGTTGTCGCTTGAAGAGAAAAATTTGTTTGTGATAAAATCCATCAAATCGGCATCCATGATGAAAGCCCCCGAGAAGCAACTACAGCTTTTGCAAGACTCCTTCGACGAGGTCATTCAAAAAGGCGAGCTTCTATTGATCCCGTATAAGCAAAAAGAAAACCAAAATAATCGCGTAGAAATTTTTGTTAGCATTGACAATGAAGTATCATTCATACCGTTGATTCGGGTAACAGATACAAATGGCATTTTGAAAGCAGAACAAGAGTTGCGCCGTTATGGACGAGATGAATTTATTAGTCAGATAGGCACAATCACCATCGGTAAATCTTCGGTACGAATCACCCCACGAAAGAATTGGCATGCCGATTATTATGATCTGACACCTATCAAAATTGAATGGTAAAGCATCTAAAATCGCTCCAAGCTCGGCGTTACATAATCATGGTACAATAAAATCCAAGAAAGGCGGTGAAACGATGAGCACTTTTCATTACGATAACGGCAAAACAGAAACTGCAATCAATACACATCTTTGGCTCCCTGTTGCGTTATTCGCTTTTTTTGTCCTTTTGTCTGCATTTGGTATCAGAGAGCAGGCAATCTGGGTGGCGATTGGATTTGCAGCTGCGGCTTTGCTCCCTCTGTTCATCTTTCTCACCTCCCCCATGTACTATGTTTTTTCGGAAGAAAGCGTTGAGATCATATATCTGTGGGGGCAAAAAGAAAAAATCAAATGGAGCTCTGTGAGAAACATTACGCTGCTTGGAAGTTGGATCATTCGCACAGGCTCAACTCCGCACTATCATTTCGCTTACCCGACAAGGAAAAAACGCGCATTCTTTATTTGCGGAGAAATTTCTAAAACACCAAAAACAAAAAAGCTGATCCGCAAATACTACAAGAAAAAGATTCTTTGATTACATAGATTTTGTTCCGGGCACGGCGTTACAAACTCGTGGCGCATTTACAGGATCAAACCAAGGAGGAAGTCAAAATGAGAATGATAGAAACGTTAGATTGGATTCTTGACAACGACGATGAGCGAATTGCGAACGATGAAAAATACCGCTTAAACATTGAATTTGTGCACTCACTTGGCTTAAAGTGTGATTGCGTTGGATGGAGCAAGTTGGATCTGCAAAATCCGCGCACCGATGAAATCCTGTCTGCCATTGATTCTTTTTGCAAGCAAAACGGGTGGAAGGCACGTGGCGTTTACACAAGGACATATGCGGATTACACAAGCGATTGGTACGAAATAGTTCCTACCGCATTCAAGGATAATACCCTATACGGTTCCGATGAGTGCGAGAGCGAACAAGGCGAAAAGGTAAAGATTTTTAATCTCCGCGCTTATAACGAACTACGTCCATCACCAAAGCGGTGGTCACATGAATCGATGCTTGTTCCTGAACGATTCAGGGATTCTTGCATTCGTCACAATATCACAGATGTTGATTTTTGCTGGGCAAGAGACAAGGGTAAATATGAGGCAGAGCAATATTTTCATTTGTATTGCAATTATCAAATTCCAACGATTGCCTCATGCAGAGATATTACCATTGAGGACAAAGAAAGAATTGAAGCATTGGGCGGTTGTCTCCCCCAAATTGCGGGTATTTTCTATAAACTTCAACAAAGTGATTCACAGGCTTGTTACATTGAATCGGATATCCCCGATTGCAATATTGCGCACGCATATTTACTAAGAGAATATTCTATGTTTGGCAAAACGTATTTAAACTGTGTAGAAAATAAATTTTTGATTCACAAAAGTTTTGCTCAAATATTGCTTCAAGAAAAAGCAATATCGGAAAGTGACTTAATGCCCGCCATGGTTGTAAAAGAATTGCCGAGCGGATATACGTTAAGTCATACGGTTATGCCGGATAGACCTATAGCGAGTTGTTTACAAAGTAGCATAGAGGAATACGAAAAGCTAAAAAGCACGGAACGCCCTTTGCGCCTGATCTCCGAAAAGGATGCCCTGAAGCTTTTGAGGCTTGCAAAGAAAGAGAGAAAAGAAGATTTCAAGAAAGCTTTTCCAAAAGCCCAAACTGTCGATATTGCAGAAACAAGCTATGCACCTGTTTTGCCGTATTATTTGATTGCGAATGGCGGTTATCTTTCCGATGAATATGAGCTTTTGCCATTTAATATCGCAACGGAAGAAAATAATTTGTTTGCTGAAGGTTTGCTTGCCGAAGAATTACTTGAAAACAAGCCGGATGGAATAGTTATCGCTAAATGCCCTGATGGAGATAAGGTATTGCTTTGCAATGACGGAAAGGTCATACGATTCAGCCATGAAGAACCTGTTGCAACCGAGGAATGGGTAAGTTTGGCGCAATTTGTCGCAGACGCAGTGAATGAATAAAGAACAGCCAAGGGCACGCGCTGCGTGCCCTTTCTTCATTGTTTCATCCGCCCTACGATAGTGAATCTCACCATTGGGATATGCGCGAAAGCCTCTTGCGTTTGGGGCGAAGTTATGATATAATAAAGGAAAGACAACTCAGCTATCTCATCCGCGACCCCCAACCTATTTCAAATGGAGGAACACATATGCGTTACGTTGTTATTGACACTGCAGAATTTACCTATCCCGATCAGTGGGAATACGCGTCGGCTGCCAATGCCGTGGTGCTGGACACCCCGCGCGGCACGCTTGCCACATTTCAGATCCTTTTGGACGGGCTTTGCGCCCATCACGTAAAAGCCAACTGGCTGCCCGATGCCATTTACAAGGATGAGGCGCTTTTGGAGCAAGCGAGGATCGGTTTTCCGCGCACAAGCGGCGCGAGCATCAAGACCGATCTGCCCTACCCCGTGGAGTGGTACGCGCTCGTACCCGTTACGGTTGAGCAAAACTACGGTCTTGCCGAGGCTGACGTCAAGCCTCCCTACTTCCCCGTGCGCACGGGTCCTTTCCGCGTATACGATTGCATGCGTCCCTTTGACGGCACCTTGGACGTGGGCGTGGGCGACGGCAGAGCGCAGGAAAGCGGCATGGGCGGCATTTACGGTGCGATCCAAGTCCCTGCAGACGCAACCCCCGGCACGTATACCGCAACCGTGGAAATCACGGTAGGTGAGCAGAGCGTGTCCGTTCCGCTTACGCTGACCGTTTACAAGGCACAAGTGCCCGAGGAATCCCTGACCATCATTCAGGGCTACAGCCAAGCCTGCGTGACCAATTATCACGGCGTTCGCTACGGCTCGGATGAGTTTTACGCGCTGGACGATGCCTACGTCAAGATGCTGCGCAGAATGCGACAGAACATGTCATACACGGGCGGCGTCAAGGTCACCGAGGTAAGCAAAAATCAATACGAATTTGACTTTTCCGCCATGGAGCAGGACATGCGCCGCAAGCTGGCGCAAGGCATCAAGAGCTTTAACGGCCCGTCTGTCGGTTGGCGACAGAGCTGGCACTCGTCCACCATTCTGGTCAACCATACCATCCCCTCTATGAGCTACGAGGGCTACTGCTACCTTGTGCAGTACCTGCCCGCCCTGCACGATATGCTGGAACGCAACGGCTGGCTGGATTGCTTTATGATGGGCATTGCCGACGAGCCAAATGCCGCAAACTGCACCGAATGGCGCGCGCTGGCAGGCCTTGTGCACAAGATCGTGCCCGATATCAAGCTGATCGACGCCATGAGCTACGGCAACATTCACGGTGCGCTTGACGTTTGGGTGCCGCTTAATATGGAATACGATAAGCACCAAGCAGAGATTGAAACGCTGCGTGGGCAGGGTGACGAGATCTGGCATTACGTTTGCTGCGGACCGCGCAGCGAGGATTATATCAACCGTTTCCTTGACTATCCCCTGCTCTCCACCCGCTATCTGTTCTGGGGCAACTACCGCCACTCGCTGACGGGATATTTGCACTGGGCTTCCAACTGCTACCAGCCGGGTCAAGACCCCTACCGCCAGAACTGCCCCGAGCACACCAACACCGACTCTACCATCTTCCTGCCTCCGGGAGACACGCACGTGATCTACCCCGGTGAGCACGGCCCTTGGCTGTCCGCGCGCGGTGAGGCACAGCGCATGGGCGCAGAGGAATGCGAGATGCTGCTCGCGCTTGCAAAGACCGACAAGCAGACCGCAGACGAGATCTGCCAAAAGGTATTCCGCTCTTTCCGTGACGTGGAATATGACGTGGCAGCCTTCCGCGCGGCAAGAGTCCGACTGCTCAAGGCTTTGAGCGACGCACAATAACACAAGAAAAATCCGAAAGCCGCGGCTTTCGGATTTTTTCTTGTATTTATTCCATTCTCTCCCACGTCTGCACGATGCGGATCGCACCGTCCACGTAGGCCAGCTTGAGCACGTCACCGGGGGCAACCAGCACGATCTGCTCATTCTTCTCATTAAATTCCACGCGGTATACAGCGCCATCCTGTGCGGTGACGTACGCATAAGTCACGCCCTGCAAGCTAAGGAACTGCACCGATTGCACCGTGATCTCGGCTTGCTTGGTATCCACCTGCCCCTGTACGTCCACGCCGCTTTGCGACAGCATTTTCAAATACGCTGCCACAGCATCCTGCTGCGTCTCTCCCGTGGCAACCATGGTGTACTGGCGCACGTTGACAAGCGCATACAGCTTGACAAGGCCGTTGTTATCCTTGAGCACCATGATATAGGTGGGTACACCCGAGATATTGACCAAGGACGGGAAGGAAGCTACGTATTCCTTTTCCTGCACCTCACCCTCGGCAGCGTGCATAGCCGAATGCTCCTCTGCACCGATGACGGAATAGAATCTATACTCTCCCGTACGCGCATTGGACAGAATAAAGCCGATATTGGAGGCATCCGAGGTGACCGAGGTCACGCCCGTGAAATACCACACGTCATCGTCAAACATCAGATATCCGAAGTCATCGGTGGTCTGCTTACAGCCCTGATTACCAATGATACTGTTGATAAAGCCACCCGAGTAAATGCCCTGCCAATCGTATTTTTCGCAGGCAAGGTCACCGTCAAATACCACGTCCACCCATTGCGGCACGTCCTCTACGGCGTACAGCGTGCTGCTGCCGTCCAAGGGATTGAAAATGATCAGCTCTTCAACGTCATATGCGCCAAACAGCCCCACGCGAGGGGTATAGCAGGAAATGCAGTAGAAGGGGTTGCCCTGCTCGTCTACCTCAAAGCTGACGTCCTGCATATCAAAGATCTTGGTGGGATAGTCAAAGCGCAGCTTGCGCATCAGATCATCCTCAAAATAGCCGCTTTGCGCATAGCGAATGCCGCTGTTTGCCTCGTAATACTCTGCGGTATTGCCCAGCGTATCCACCATGATGTAACCGGGAATGCCGTTTGCACGGTTTCCAATCCACTTGAAGAATCCGTCATACTCCAGATGCGTGATCTTGATCGGCTTGCCCTGATAATTGATCTGCGTATAATCATCGCTGACCACGTACTGCGACACCACGTTGGAGAGTGCACCCAGCTTACGGTCGCCCAGCATACGCGCGGAGTTGGTATCCATAAGGGCTATGTTGGTGATCTCCTTGGTTTCGGGCATATCCGCATTAAAATCGCGCTCCTCTACCGTAATCACGTCTGCATATGCCTTCGCATTGAATACTACCGACGAGAATATTGTACCAAACAGCAGCACCGCCACGGGCACACCGATCAGCACGTACAGCAGAATCGATACCACGCGACCGTTAAACAAGCGTTTTAAGGACGGGAACTTGGGCATCTTACTGCGTTGCTTGGGAGATGCAAGATCGGCAATATCAAAGTTTTTGAAAAACTGACGATACGGCGAAAAATTCAAAGCGCGCAACGCAAGGGCGAGACACACCGCGATAAACAGCACGAAAAACCAAAACTGCTCACTCATAGGATTGAGCGGAGGCAGCAGGAAATAATAGTAAGCGCCAATCAGGCAGGCAGCCAACAAAAGTCGCAACGCTGTAAAGATGGCAGCGTTGATTTTATCGGGAGCGGGTTGCGTTTCATTTTTCTTAGCCATATAAAAAACCTCCATCCGTTTTTACCATTATATCACATCAGCGCGCGCATGTCAATCCTCATAAGCATCGGGCTGTGATCATATATTGTGTAAAAAAGGGGGGATGTGCTTGCGCTGTATCATGCGATATTTTTTATGCTTGCTGCTTGTCTTTACGCTTTGCGGCTGTGCCAAAGAGAATGCAACTGCCGCGCAGGTGCTTGACGCGCTGGTTGAATCCGAGATCGGGCTGCCTGCAGGGCAAATTCACCTGTCCTGTGCCCCCGAGGACTCCGCGGCATACCTCTCCCCCGAGCTGATGGCGGCTCTGTACGGAGAGGGAGAGCTGCCATGGCAGCTCTCCCTTGCACAAGATTACGGGATATTTTTAAACACCGCGCAGCACCCTTGCGAGTTTGCGGTGTTTCGCTGTTACGCACGCAGCGACACCGACGAGATTGCTGCCATGTGCCTATCTCGGTTGGATGCATTGCGCATCCATTACAAGAACACGCAGTATGCCTCCCATACCCAAAACGCACGGGTAGTCGTGATCGGCAAATACGTCCTTTTGCTGATCAGTAACGACCCCGAGCACGCCCTTGACGCAGCCGAGCGGGTCTTATAACACCCTTCAACGGCAACCGCCGTTGAAGGATTTCATCGCGCAGCGATTTCATCCACGAGAGTGGATTACTATCTCTTTACTTCACCAGCGTGATCACGTAATAAATCACGCCCCAGAGCGCACCGCTGACAACACCGTACAGCAGCACAGGCCCTGCAACCGTAAAGATCTTTGCGCCCACACCCAAGATCAAGCCCTCGGATTTTGCATCCAAGGCAGGCGAGACCACGGAATTGGCAAATCCCGTAATGGGTACCAACGTGCCTGCTCCCGCATGCTTGGCAATGTTATCAAACACCCCAAGCCCTGTGAGCAAAACGGCAAGAGCGACCAGCGTAACGGATACAAGCGTGGCGCTACTCTCTCGCTCCATGCCGCATACCTCGCCGTATACCCACATAAGCAGCTGGGCAAATGCGCAAATGCCGCCGCCTACACAAAACGCCCACACGCAATCCTTTGCCACGGGCGAGCGTGGCGCACGTGCGCGAACGTATTTTTGATATTGCTTTTTATCCATATTCATACGATAGTCCTCTCTCGCCGACCATCAGTCAACAGATCGGTCAGCGAACGTGATACACCCACAGTATGCGAAAAAGACCGCTGCATTATGCAACGGTCTTTTTGGTTCTTACAGGTAATTTTGCATTTTTTCCACGTTTTTTTGCTCGAAATCGATCACGTCGCGGCAAAGGCGCAGCGCGCGCTCGGACACGCGGCAGTTTTCATACTCGCGCAAAAGCTTGACAGACTCGGTAATGTTCATATTACTGCCCTCGATGACCATTTCGGCAATGTGCGAGGTATCCGAATCCATTAAAGTATTGACGTTGATGCCCATCTTGGTGCTCATTTTTTGCCAAAGACCTGCGTCCTTTGCCTCGCACCCCTGCTCGCAAAGATACTGCTCTGCTTGCTTGGCATAACCCTCGTAGCCATCAAGCTGCGCGGTCATATCGCGGCGCAATCCGCTGTCTGCCACCTTGGGTAAAAGCGAAAGCAATGCCTCCGCACCCATTTTTGCGTTTTTGTATATCTCTTCAAGCATCGCGCCTGTTTGCGTCTTATGCTCGTTTTGATTGATCGTGCTTTGCATACCGTCCTCCAAAAATTCAATTTGTAAGATCAGTATGTCACCAAAATCAAAAAATATGCAATCATGCCCACAAGGGAAAGCTTCTTCGTGATCGTAACGCAAGCCTTGGAAAGCGGCGTTTATTTTTTTGCGTTTGGCTCAAAACCAACTCTGGACACACCGCGGTCCTTGTTTTTATCATCTTGGGTAAGATCCTCGTACTTAACCAGATTGTGATGCATTTTGCCAAGATCATTGCGGCTCTTTGGATCGTTGCTTCCGCTGTACACGTAGCCAATGCTGCGCATGTAGGCATTCCATCTGCGGTGCTCCAGATCCATCAAAAGCTGATTTTGCTCCTCTGTACGCATCGTGGGCGCAAGATCCGCACCGTGAATGCCAAGGCTGGCGCGTGCTCTGTTATGCAATGCCGATGCCGTAGAGGAACGGTAGTTGTATTCGTACGCATAAAAATCAACTTCTTTTCCGCCATAGCCGATGCAATGAATATCCAGCGCATCTTTCTCCAATTCACTGTGCAGGATTACTTTCTCCGAATACGAATCTTCCAATCCTCCAACAGTACGGATCGAATACGGTTGACCGCGATAGTTGGTCACGCTCTCCATGCACTTTGCAAGCTGATCGTTATGCACTACTGCATAAATGGTCGGTTGAATGCCCATTCTCTCAAACATGATTCGCATGCCAACAGCGGTTTCGATGTTCAAATCGTCATCACCCAAGCTCACCAGTACAAAGGATGCCTCGGTCAGCTTGGCAATCTCCTTGGCAAATTCATCCGTCCCCACGCAAGCTCCGCTATGTACGGTGACTTGGTAATTTGCTTCACCGGGAATATACACGCCGTTATAACGCTTGTCCATCACTTCGGGACATTGGTACGCCACGCGCTGCGCTGCATCCTCCGATTGATCAAAAGCATCGATCTTGAGGCGATAGCCGTCCATTTGCACGTACCATAACAGCGTTTTAAGCGACTCCATGCCGTAACCGCCAAGACCGATCAGCACGGCGGAAACCACCTTATCTCCCTCGGGTGTGGTGGCGTGCGTATTCTCAAACACAATGGTGGGATTATGATAAAGCGTATTGTGAATCAGGGAAAGCGATTCGTTGATGCGACGAATCTTCATTTTGTTCTGCTTTCCGTTAAAGAGCAGCATCTCTGCCGATACCGAATCGGAAAACAGATACAAATGCGTCTTTTCCATCTGACCGTATTTCTTGACAAGACCAAGCGATTGGTTGATGTTTTCGGTCTCGTCCTCACCCGTTACAAAGAAATACACCTCTGTGCGCTTTGCATGCTTGGCAAAGTCCACGTCCAGAATGTCACTTTGGAAGAAAATGGCGTCAATGCGCTTAGCACCCGCTAACAAGTCGCCAAAGCGTTCATCGTCATTTTCAAACACATCGCAAAATACAACACCTCTGTGAGAGTCATTCTTTTTGATATCCTTGGCAAGCACCAAAGACTTTTCGTTAAGCTCGGAAAACACGTAAAGATCCGCGCCGCGATGCACTTCAAAGCGAATGCGGGAGTTGAGGTTTCTGAAAAACGAAAGCAAAAAGCCAAACGTGAACAGCGGCGCTGCAATGACAAGCATGGTCATCACGGAAGAAGCAATCGGAATCAATTCCGCGAACATGCCCTGCATGTTGGTGCCAAAGAACGAGAAATCACCGTCTACAACGAAAATACCGATGGTATCGCGAACGGCAAGCAGCATTGCATTGAATATACCACCCGGCTCATCATAATACGCATTGGAATACTCCAAAGCGAAAAACATAATGCCTGCCGAGAGGAAAACCGCAATGGCCATGGTGAAAAAGCCTAAGGTGTCACTGTCCTGCTTATCCTTTTGGCGGAACAGGCGAATGGAAAGCACCGTGCCTGCAGCCAAAACCAAAAGCGATAACGGAAAACATATATTCCAAAGCATCATTCAATCTCCTCACATGATGTTTGCACGTTCAAGTAATGCTTAGCAAGGCCGCCCTCGCTGGTCTCGCGGTATTCGCTCTTTAAGTGAATACCGGTTTCATACATGGTCTTGACCACGGTATCAAACGGAATTTTGCTCATGCCGGTCAAGAAGTTTGCCAGCGAGAGCGCGTTGATGGCTCGCATAGCAGCCACCGCGTTACGCTCGATACAAGGGATCTGCACAAGGCCGTTAATGGGGTCGCAGGTAAGACCCAAATGGTGCTCCATTGCCACCTCTGCGGCATACTCGATCTGCTCAAGACCCATGCCGAACAGCTCTGCCAAAGCAGCCGCTGCCATAGAGCACGCGCTGCCGATCTCTGCCTGACAGCCGCATTCCGCACCGCTGATCGATGCGTTTGTTTTGATGATGTTACCGATCAAGCCGCCTGTTGCCAGCGCGCGCAGGATCTGCTCATCCGAAAAGCCCTTTTGCTCCTGCATATACTTGAGCACCGCGGGTACAACGCCGCATGCGCCGCAGGTGGGTGCGGTAACGATTTCACCGCCGCTTGCGTTTTCCTCGCCTACCGCAAAGGCATACGCGCAGACAAGTCTGTTCTCGCGCGTTTGCGCCGACTCATCGATATGACGCTGATTATACAGGTAGTGTGCCTTGCGCGTGACGTGCAAGCCACCGCCAAGCTCGCCCTTGGTGCGCAATCCGCGACCAATGCAATCCTCCATAGTCAGCCACATGTCGGACAGGTAATCCCAAATCTCGGGTCCCTCTACCATTTCCACGTAATCGGGCAGGCGCATGCCGCGCTCGGTGCAGTACTGCTCGATCTCGGTAAAGGTCTTGAGCGGATAGATGGGCTTGGTTTCAAGTGCGCCTTGACCGTCAAACAGAATGCTTCCGCCGCCCACGCTGTACACGCGTGCCGAGCCGATCTGCTCACCGTCCTTGAACGCCACGAAATCCACGGTGTTGGGGTGCACGGGTGTAGGAGAGGTTTTATCAAAGATCATTTCGGTGCGATCCTCGCCAAGTGCCTCCAAGATGACAGCGTCGGTCATATGCCCCTTACCCGTCAGGGCAAGCGAACCGTACAGCACCACGCGAAAGGCATCCGCCCCGGGATACTTTGCCTTGAATTGGGTCGCTGCCTTAAACGGCCCCATGGTATGCGAGCTGGAAGGACCTCTGCCCGCCTTGTATAATTCTCTGATGCTTTCCATAAATCGCACCGTCCTTTTCGTTTCATATCATTATCATAGCACAAAATACGCGCCAAATCAAGAGGTTGGGGGAAAATAGTTGCCACCTATGCGGGCGATCACTGATCGCCCCTACAACTGTTTTTGTTCTGGTGTTGCAGAAAAAATTATAATACGCTGTAGGGGCGATCAGTGATCGCCCGCGGGAGGCCGCAGGTCTCCCCTACGGCTCTCTCGCATGACAGCCAAAGGGGCTGCCGACGGCAGCCCCCTTGATTGTTGGAATATTATGTGAGAAAACTGTTTCCGTTCTTTTTGGCAAAATTGCCGCAAAAAGAACCAAAAACGGCGTTCCGGGAGATTTCGCGCCTGCGGGCGCGACTTGGGGCGCTGCCCCAAGTCCCCGGTCGCTTTTTGAAAAAAGCGACGCAAAAACTTTCGAACGTTTTTGTGTTATTCTTCCTCGATTGCAGCCTTCTGCGTCAGCACCGCGTGGAAATACTCGGGCGGGAACTTGGCACGGCGGTCATAGGTATAAAGACCGTTGACCTCCTGCTCAACGTCGGTCAGCTGCGTGTAGCACAAGCCACCCATGTTGGGATGGAACAGAATTGCCTCGGAAAGGCCCTTGAAGCGGTCAAGGAACTCCTGCTCGTCCGCAGGTGCTGCACCGTAGCCCCAACCGGGATCCACCGTGCCTGCCCAGCGCGTGCCGCCGTACTCACTGACAAACGTGCAGTTGCAATAGCAGCCGTATTTTTCATCCTTATAGCCGTTGACTACGTGACGGTGTACGTCGATCTTCTCGCCCTTGGCAAGCGGCGCAAGATTCTTTGCAAATTGCTCGGGATTCTGCTCGTAATCGTGCAGGTCGAAGATGTCGGTCAGCTCGTCCTGGTGTACCCAACCGGATGCGTCTATGTAAAGTCTGATATATCCGCGGTTGACGAAAAAGATCATTAAAAATGGAAGTAATAATCTGGGCGACGCAAGTGGCGATACCGTAATAAGTAGCGCCTTTTTTCTCGATGATGTCGTAGGCTTCGTTTTTGACAAAATCAGAAATTCCGATACGGGTGTCCTCCGGAAGTAATTCGGTAACTTTCTGTCCACCGACATCGGCGAGCGACCAAGCCGTGAGTTCGGTGTCGCCATGCTCGCCAATCTGGTGAGCGTGAACTGATTTTGGATTAAC
>JAZOLE010000139.1:0-35418 GCA_045652835.1 Eubacteriales bacterium
ACCCGTGATACTTTAGATCATCTCATATACCTCCTAGAAGACTCACGGACAAACTGGTGGGCGCTCAGCGCTCAGTTAGCAAACCTGATAGATTAGGGGGGGTAGCCTCCGGATTTCCGGGGGCTTTTTTTATGTGCAAAAAAATCAGCGCGCCCGTCAAAAATTCTCTATAAAACCCCTTTACAACTCACCAAAAATCGTATAAAATAGTGATAAGTGCCTGGAGCTGGTTTTTATTAGTGCTTCAGACAAATTAATAACAAAGGAGATAATAAAGAATGGCAAATTTTGACCGTTCCAAACCTCTCATTAACGTAGGTACCATGGGTCACGTTGACCATGGTAAAACCACTCTTACCGCTGCTATTACCAAGACCCTTTCTCTGAAGCAGGGTAACGTTGAGTTCCTGGCATACGACCAGATCGACAACGCTCCCGAAGAGAGAGCAAGAGGTATCACAATCAACACCAGACACGTTGAGTACGAGACTGACAACCGTCACTACGCTCACGTTGACTGCCCCGGCCACGCCGACTACGTTAAGAACATGATCACCGGTGCTGCTCAGATGGACGGCGCTATCCTGGTTGTTGCAGGTACTGACGGTCCTCTCCAGCAGACCAGAGAGCACGTTCTGCTTGCTCGTCAGGTAGGCGTTCCCGCAATCGTAGTATTCATGAACAAGACCGACCTGGTTGACGACGATGAGCTGCTCGACCTGGTAGAGATGGAGATCCGTGATCTGCTGTCTCAGTACGAGTTCCCCGGCGATGACATTCCGATCATCCGTGGTTCCGCTCGTGAGGCTCTTGAGTCCGCTAACACCGACAACTCCGCTCCCGAGTATGCTTGCATTCTCGAGCTGATGGCTAACGTTGACGAGTATATTCCTACTCCTGAGCGTCAGTCCGACAAGCCCTTCCTGATGCCCGTTGAGGACGTATTCTCCATCTCCGGCCGTGGTACTGTTGCTACCGGTAGAGTTGAGAGAGGTACCATCAAGGTTGGTGACGTTGTTGAAATCGTTGGTCTGTCCGACGAGAGAACTTCCACCACCGTTACCGGTGTTGAGATGTTCCACAAGCTGCTGCCCCAGGCAGAGGCTGGTGACAACATTGGTGCTCTGCTCCGTGGCGTTGCTAAGGACGGCATTGAGAGAGGTCAGGTTCTGGCTAAGCCCGGTTCCGTTAACCCCCACACCAAGTTCGTTGGCCACGTATACGTTCTGACCGAGAAGGAACGCGGCCGTAAGAAGCCCTTCCTGGCTGGTTACAGACCTCAGTTCTACTTCAGAACTACCGACGTTACCGGCGTTATCTCTCTGCCCGAAGGCGTTGAGATGTGCCGCCCCGGTGACAACGTTGACATGACCGTTGAGCTGATCACCCCCATCGCTTGCGAAGAGGGTCTGCGTTTCGCTATCCGTGAGGGTGGTAGAACCGTTGGTTCCGGCGTCGTTTCCGCTATCATCGACTAATTTACGATCATAAATATTTGAACGTAATTTCGGGGGATGGGATGAGTTTCATCCCATCCCCCACATTTTATTTTTGAGAATTGGTGAAATTCCATACCGGTAGTGAATGTGCATGCACATAGTCTACAAACTCTGCGTAATATGCAGAGCCGACAGGGTGAGATTCCCTGACCGACGGTTTACGCTTACGCGTGACGCGCAAGCGCGATAGTCCGGATGGGAAAGAATAAGAAAGCCCGCATACGGGCACATTGTCCTTTCCCCCCAAGTATTTGAAGGGGGATTTTTTATGAAAGAGAAAACCAAACTAAGCGCAAGAGATAGGATCTTGCGCATGGTCATGATTGCGCTGTTTTGCGCACTGGCTTATGCAGCCACCTCGTTGTTCCACATCAAGGTGACGTTTTTGACCTTTGATATCAAGGATTGCGTGATCACCATCGGAGGACTTTTGTTCGGTCCCATGGCTGCTGTGATCGCATCTGCCGTAACGGCATTGCTTGAATTGATGACGGTGAGTGAAACAGGCCTTTACGGAATGATCATGAATTTTGTGTCCTCGGCATCGTTTTCCGTGGTCGCTTCGCTGATCTACCGTTACCGTCGAGATCTGTTCGGTGCTGTCATCGGACTTATATCTGCCATTTTCAGTATGACGGCAATCATGCTGTGCATGAATTTGCTGGTTGTACCGCTGTATACCCCGGGAGTAGATACGGCAACTGTTGCCCAAATGCTTCCCACCTTAATTTTGCCTTTTAATCTGACCAAGGCGGTCATGAATGCCGCTCTGGTTCTGATCTTGTATAAACCCGTTTCCACCGCGTTGCGCTATGCGCGTGTTAAGCTGCCCGGGCAAAGTGCCGGTAGCACACCGCCCAAGAGCTCGTGGCGTACCAATCTGCTGATCACGGTTGCAGGAGCGCTGTTAGTTGCCGCATCGCTGATTTTGTTCTTTGTGCTGCTTGGCGGCAAGATTGATTGGTTTGTTTGAGCCGCGGCATAAACGGAAATTATCCTTTTGGAGTAAACTATGGAAGAAATCAAACAAGCGCTGATAGATTTTCTCATGAGCGGCGGCAAGGAGTTGGGCATTTTCCTGTGCTCCATGGTGCCTATCATCGAACTCAGAGGCGCAATACCGCTGGGCTGGTTTTTAGAGCCGCAAACCCCTTGGTGGCTGACCTATATGTTGGCTGTTGTGGGAAATATGCTGCCCGTGCCGTTCATCCTGCTCCTGATCCGTCAGGTGCTTGGCCTGATGGAGAAGATGCCCATCAAATTTGTGCGTGCGTTTGCCGCATGGCTGCGCCGCAAGGCTGAAAAGAATACCGACAAGATCCAACGCTATGGCTTTTGGGGGCTTTGCTTCTTTATTGCCATTCCGCTGCCCGTAACCGGTGCGTGGACGGGATCCTTGGTTGCTGCCACCGTGCATATGAAGTTTTGGCGCGCCATGCTGTCGGCTTTGCTTGGCGTTATGATCGCGGGTGTGATCGTGACACTGATCTGCTTGGGCGTTTCAAGCGGCATCGAATGGCTGAGCTTTTTGATCTGATAATAAATAAATTGACATAAAAAAGAGGGAAAGATAATGAAAAAAGTACTGTTTACAAGCGAATCCGTAACCGAAGGACATCCCGATAAAATTTGCGACAAGATCTCTGATGCTGTGCTGGACAGCATGCTGGCAGCAGACCCCATGGCACGTGTTGCTTGCGAGACCTTTGTGACCACCGGTCTTGTATGCGTCATGGGTGAGATCACCACTTCCGCATACGTGGACATTCCCCACATTGTAAGAGAAACCGTGCGCGAGATCGGCTATGACCGCGCAAAGTATGGCTTTGACTGCGACAGCTGCGCTGTGATCAACTCGATCCACGAGCAGAGCCCCGATATCGCAATGGGCGTTGATAAGTCGCTGGAGGCTAAGGCAGGCGTTGATACCGACGGTCTGGACACCGGTGCAGGTGACCAGGGCTTGATGTTCGGTTATGCTTGCAACGAAACCGAGGAGCTGATGCCCCTGCCGATTTCCTTGGCACACAAGATGGCACTGCGCCTGACCGAGGTACGCAAGAACGGCACTCTGACCTATCTGCGTCCCGACGGCAAGACTCAGGTTACTGTTGAATACCACGATGGCAAGCCCGTACGCGTGGACGCGCTGGTTATTTCCACCCAGCACAGCCCCGAGGTTGAGGTAGAGCAGATCCGTGCTGATATGATCCGTGAGGTCATCCAGCCTATCGTGCCCGCACACCTGATCGATGCGGACACCAAGATCTACGTCAATCCCACCGGCAGATTCGTTATCGGCGGTCCTGCAGGTGATACCGGTCTGACTGGCAGAAAGATCATCGTTGACACCTACGGCGGCTACGCACGTCACGGTGGCGGCGCGTTCTCGGGTAAGGACCCGACCAAGGTTGACCGTTCTGCATCCTACGCTGCAAGATATATTGCAAAGAACGTAGTTGCTGCAGGTCTGGCTGACCAGTGCGAGGTACAGGTTGCATACGCAATCGGTGTTGCAAAGCCCGTATCTGTCATGATTGACACCTTTGGCACGGCTAAGGTTGACGAGGAAAAGATCTCCGAGGCGGTGCTCCGTCACGTAGACCTGCGTCCCGCTGCCATCATCAAGCGCTTTGATCTGCGCAGACCCATCTACTCTGCAGTTGCTGCTTACGGCCACATGGGCAGAGAAGACGTTAACGCACCTTGGGAAGCAAAGGATCTTGCCCCCGTACTGGCTGCAGAGCTGCTTTAATCTAACATAAAAATACCCCACCGCATATACTGTGCGGGGGTGATAAAATGAATATTTTGGATACGCTGCTTGCAGTGATTGTGTCAATGCTTGCGGTGTTCGGACTTTGGTGTGCGATCAAGGTGCTTGGCGATATGATCTTTACGCCGCGGTGCTTGGTGGCTGCCATAGAAATTAAAAACGAAAAAGATGCGGAAATGCTTGATGTGCTGTTGCAACAGGCACATTCCGCATTTTTTCGTCAAAAAATGTGCCGCGTTGTGGTGCTGATCGACGAGCCGCTGCTTTATGGGTGCATCGGGCATGACGGTGTACCGAACGTGCAGGTGCTGGAGATGCTGGCGTACTTTGGCGCGGAATACAGAGTGATATCATAAAAAAGAGGGAGGAGAGCGAAAATGCAGGATAATCAAGAGCTGATCGGGGAGCAGGACGAGCGCGGGCTTGTCAAGCTTTCGGGCAGTATTGAGCATGTGATCTATGCCAATGAGGATAACGGCTATGCCATCTGCGACTTCGGTACGGATGACGATGAGCTGATCACTATCGTGGGCACCATGCCGTATATTGCCGAGGGTGACCGCATCAATGCCTGGGGCAAATGGGTGCATAATCCCAAGTACGGCACGCAGTTTCGCGTGGAGTCTTACGAGCGCGAAATGCCTGCGGACGCTTCCTCTGTGTTACGCTATCTTGCCTCGGGCGCGATCAAGGGCGTAGGACCCAAAACTGCGCAAAAGATCGTGCAGCGCTTTGGTGAGGATACCTTGGAGGTCATGGAAAACCACCCCGAGTGGCTTGCCGAGATCTCGGGCATCACGCTCAAGAAGGCAAAGGAGATCGGTAAGGATTTCAACGAAAAGGCGGGCATTCGCAGTGCCATGATGTTTTTCAGAGACTACGTGGGTGCTGCCTTGACCGTACGTATTTATAAGCAATGGGGCAGCGCAGCGGTGGATATCGCGCGCGCCAACCCGTACAGGCTGTGCAACGAGATCGAAGGCATCGGTTTTGAACGCGCAGACGCCATGGCGCAAAGCCTTGGTGTGGTGGGAGATCACGAGGAGAGAATCAAGAGCGGCATTCTGTATATGCTGCGCGCCAACAGCGCGCAAAACGGGCACGTGTGCCTGCCGCGCGATAAGCTTGTCGCAGGCGCGGCAAAGCTGCTTGGCGTTGAGGAAACTGCAGCAGATGCGGCGGTCAGCCGCTTGCTTGGCGATAATCGTGTGTGCTATTCCATGTTTGACGGCACGCAGTACCTGTATGACAGCCGCGTGTACGCGCAGGAGGTGTACATTGCCGAAAAGCTTGTGCTGCTTGACAAGCTTTGTGCGTCTGTCGATGCGGGCGACGTGCACGCGTTTATCCGCAATGAAGAGAGAAAGAGCGGCATGCAGTATGCCGCTATGCAAAAAAAGGCGATCTATGCAGCGCTGGAGAGCGGTGTTATGATCCTGACGGGCGGTCCCGGTACGGGTAAGACTACCGTTGTGCGCGCATTGATCGAAATTTTCAAGGGTATGGGGCACAAGGTTGCGCTTGCCGCGCCTACGGGCAGAGCGGCAAAGCGTTTGTCCGAGTCCACCCAGACCGAGGCGAAAACCATTCACAGACTCTTGGAAATGGAATTTTCGGGTGACGAGGCTGACGGTGGCAAGTTCCGCAAGAACCAGCAGGATCTCTTGGAGGAAAACGTGATCATCGTGGACGAGGCGTCCATGGTAGATAATGCCTTGATGTGCCACTTGCTCAAGGCAGTCAAGCCGGGTGCACGCTTTATTCTGATCGGTGACGCAGATCAGCTGCCCAGCGTTGGCGCGGGCTACGTGCTGCATGACCTGATCGAAAGCGGTCGCTTTTCCACGGTCTGCCTTGACGAGATCTTCAGGCAGGCGCAAGAGTCGCTGATCGTGACTAACGCGCACGCCATCAATAAAGGGCTTATGCCCGACCTGTCGGTCAAGAATAACGACTTTTTCTTCCTGCCGCGGCAGAGCGATGCCGAGATCGCAGCGACCATTGCCGATTTGTATCAAAACCGTCTGCCGCGCACGTATGGGGAAATGGCAAGAAACGGCACGCAGATCATCACGCCATCCAGGCGCGGTGAGGGCGGAACCGACCACTTAAATCTCTTGCTGCAAAGCCGCATGAACCCACCTGATAAGGGCAAGCGCGAGCATACTTATCGTGACGCGACCTTCCGCGAGGGTGACCGCGTCATGCAGGTGCGAAACAACTATGACGTGGTGTGGGAAAAGACCGACGGTACGCAGGGCAGCGGCATTTTCAACGGTGACATGGGCGTCATTCGCCGCATTCACGTAGCCGATCGCGTGATGGATATTGAGTTTGACGATCGGCTTGTCGAGTATGATTTTTCCTCCTTGGAGGATCTGGAGCACGCGTATGCCATCACGGTGCATAAGAGTCAGGGAAGCGAATATCCCATTGTCATTGTGCCCATGTATAGCGCACCGCCCATGCTGCTGACGCGTAATCTGCTTTACACAGCGGTCACGCGTGCGCAGAATATGGTTATTTTTGTGGGCAGACAGGAGATCGTGGCGCAAATGGTCAGCAACAACCGACAATCCATGCGCTACACGGGTCTTGCGCAGCGTTTGCGCACCGAGGTGGATAGATGAGCGCGGGGGTAGCTTTACGCCGTCTGTTGTTCCCACCGCGCTGCGCATCTTGCGGCGTGTTGTTGGATCGGGCAGAGGGAGCGCAGCCGCGCGCACTTTGTAAGGCGTGCGCGGTCAAGTGGGATGCGCAAAAGAATGCGCTTTGCCATTGCTGCGGCTATCCCGTATCCGATTGCAAAAATTCGGTGCCCATGCTTGCGCGACACGGTGTGGATACCTTGGTCAAGCTGGTGGAGTACGATCCGCAAAAGCAGGGCGAGGTAGGCAACCGCGTCATTTTCAAGCTCAAGGATAAGGAAAGTGCCGAGCTGCAAGCGTATCTTGCGCACGAGCTTGCACCGAAAATTGCGCAGCAGCTCGTAGGCTTGGGACAAACGCCCGAGAACACCGTGCTCGTTTGGGCACCGCGTTCAAAACGCGCCCTGCGCGACCGTGGATTTGATCAATCGAAAGGGCTTTGCACCTATCTTGCACGCGAGCTTGGCATACCCAAGCCGACCCAAATGGTGCGTCGCACGGGCGGTGGCGTGCAAAAGATGCTGGGCGGCGAGCAGCGCGCCAAGAATGCCTTTGCCGCCTTTGAAGCTGTGCCCGAGCGTTGCGCGACTTTGAAAGGGAAGTGCGTGGTGTTGATCGATGACGTGGTCACCACCGGCTCAACTCTCTCCGCAGTCGCGGCAAAGATCAAGCCGTATAAGCCGGTGCATATTCTCGCGGCGTGTATCGCGATAGACATCCCTCCCGAACGTAGGGGCGAGAATTTCGGCATGGCCGAAATATTTGATCGCCCGTAAAAAAGCCCTGCGCGGAGAGTCTGCAAAATTAGCGATAAAATGAAATTAGCCACCACATTTTTCGTGGTGGCTTTTGATGTGCAGAAACAAAGAAAGCCCCGCACAAGGCGGGGCAATAAATCATAACATTATTTCGTTAAATTCTTTAGGATAATTGATTTTATACCACATCAGCGTTGCTGCCAGCTTGACATAGGTAACACCGTGTGCTTTTGGGAACAAATATTGAATCTTTCCGATTGAATCGGTAAACCAATCCTCAACCCCGATATCCATAAGTTGTTTTTTCATCTCATCCGAAACACCGCCTCTAAAATAAACACCTCTGCGTGTATCCTCCATAATCTTATAGGCATATCCGGTGTTTGCCATTCCTTTGCAAAACATATGTTTCTCGATGTGATTGAATACATCATCGCGATATGCAATCACCCTACTTACCGGAATACCTTGATTTATCAATTCCTTTGCATTGTCAATCCACACACCTGTACCGTGAGACAATCCAGCAATCTGAATTAAGTCGTGAAAAGACCCGGGCGACACTTCTTCAGCCATATCTTTATAAAAATCCGTGCGAAATTCTGGAATCCCGTCAGTATTGCCCTTTTGAAATTCAGTCAACACCTCGGGTTGAGAGAAGCTCACTCTTTCAAACGCTACCCTCGTTGCACGTTCCAAGGCTTGATACTGCTCAAATTCCGTGTCTGCCAAAAATGTAAAGGCGCAAACAGATTTGTCTGATGTGATCGTATAAGTTATGATGCGATTATCTTCTCGCTCTACGGCTGTCAGTTCACAATCCTTGAAATAGTCTTTTATGACCGATTTTGCCACACACCAAAAATTAGGAGACATTGATAAATCAAAGCTCGTGTTTCGTTGAACAACGTGGCGATATGTTTCAAACGGAATGTCATGTCCATCCGTTTGCATTTCTTTTCCACACGAACAGAACTTCTTCGGAAGATCCCAACCGTCATCCACTCCGTTGTCAAAGATAACCGTACCACATTCGGGACAGTAATAGTGCGGGTTTAACGGATTAACCTCTGTGGCTCCAAGAAGATAAGCCACAAAGGATGCTCCCGTTCCACCTCTCACCCGAATATGCTCACCTTGTTTTTTTGCTTCGAACGCAAGGACAGATAGCATATCGAAATATACAATCATCTCTGTTTCTTTGATTTCCGCATGCTCTGTAAGCAAACGGTTCATGATTTCGATTGGTGCAGGATTGCCATAGCGCTTACGCATAGCATCAAATGCTTTGTTCCATAGTTGTTTTTTCATTGCAAATACTCCTTTTGTATCCTTCTTTTCAAAGGAATGATATTTGCAAGTCAGAAGCTCGTCAACGCTGATTCCGAGAACCTCGCTGAGTTTATATAAAATATTGCTCTGCGGTTTGGAAGAACCGTTCTCCCATTTTGAAACCGCCTTGTCGGAAACACCGACGAGCGCGCCGAGCTGATACTGCGTAAGGCCTCTACGCGATCTTAACTCATGCAGAAAATTACCAAAACTATAGTCTCTCATAATATCCTCCGTCTGCTTGCTGATTATATTATAGCACTAAAGCATAGCTTCTTCAAGTCGGAAGATATCTACCGCAGGTAGAAATCCCAGACGCTCGCGTCTGGGGCAAGCATAGCGCGTGGTAGTCCACCGCGCCAAATCGGGCATAAACCCGAACCCACTATACGCTAAGGAGCAGCGCACAAAAGCCTTCCTCCGGGAGGAAGGGGGACCACGAAGTGGTGGAAGGAGCCCGCGGAACTTTAAGTTTGCGAGAACTTTATTGTAACGCACTCTCCCTCAGTCGCCTGCGGCGCCAGCTCCCTCCCGGAGGGAGCCTTTTGTAATTTTCCAACGACAAAAACACCACCAAAGAAAATTCCTTGGTGGTGTTCGCGTTTTCTTCGCTAAAGTTGCAGAGAGGATGCGCAGGGCTCTTCAGTATCACATATTCATCATCCATCTTCCCGCGTCGAGAATCCATCTCTCGCACTCGGGGCGTTCGAGCACGGGCTGACCGTACGAGGTCTCCTTGTTGCAAAGCGCCAAGCCGTGCGGGCCGAAGGGGTAGATGTGCATTTCAAAGCTGACACCGTGATCGGCAAGTGCGTGCGCGTAAACGATCGAGTTTTGCACGGGCACGAGTCCGTCCTCCGTGGTATGCCACAGGAATGCGGGCGCGGTCTTGGCGTTTACGTGCTTTTCAACCGAATAGTATGCGCGATCGGCTTCGGTCGCCTCGGGATTGCCGCAAAGCAGATTGAACGAGCCTGCGTGTCCGTAGTGATTGCTTGCAATCACGGGGTATCCCAGCACCGTGCCGGTGGGGCGGTGCATATCGTTGTCCTCGCAGCCGACCGCTGCGCGGATCTCGGGCAGATCAAACATGGTGCCGCAGGATGCGGAAAGGTGACCGCCTGCGCTGTAGCCGTTGATAAAGACGTACTTGGGGTCAACGTCGTACTCCTCGGCATGCTCGCGCAAGAACTTGACCGTCTTGCAAGCCTGAATCAAGGGGCGGCTGCCTGCAGCGTTCTCGCAGATCGAGTAGCGCAAAATGAATACGTTAAAGCCCTGCGAGAGGAACGAGAGCGCGATCGGCTCAGCCTCGCGGTCGGACAGGAACGCATATCCGCCGCCGGGGCACACGATGACGGTACGGCGAGCTCCAATCTGCAGCTCGGGGCTCTTGTCGTGCAGATAAGCGACCAGCGTGCAATCGGAGTATTCGGGGAAGGGTTGCAGAGAAAAATGCTTCATATTTGTGTACTTCCTTTCCGGTTATTAAATCCATTATAGCACATATGACGCGCAATTGCAATGTCTTTGTGCAAATTTTGCCTGTGTTGACAAGTATATGCGAGTGTGGTATAATAAAAAAAGAAAAGGAGGGAGAATATGAAAAAACTCATTGCTTTTTCTGTTGCCGCCATAGTTCTTCTCGCGCTTTGTACGCTGCCCGCAGCAGCCGAGCGTGTGGAGATTGGTGGCTATTATGAATACCCTGCGGAAAAAACCGATGAAATTCTTGCTGGAGAGGCAGGGGAAGTCTCTACCCTCTGGACCGTGCCTTTCAATATAATCACACCTGCATTGGACGGTGTGATCAACCCAAATGAATACGCAAGGCTTGAAAATCTGGAGGACTATCTTACTCTTGCTGCTACGACAAGCCTGGGCGCGGACAAGGCGGACGCACTGTACCAAAAGGTCAAGGACGGCATTTTTGACGCGTATTGGTGCTGGGACGACCGGTACCTCTATCTGGCGTTTGACGTGGATTGCGTGGACGGCTACAACTGTACGCCCGAGCAGGACGTGCTGCTGTTTGCGTACAATTGCCTGCAGGTGGGGCTTGCAGACGTTGATGCCGAGGGGAAGGACCGCTCTTATACCGAGCTGGGCTTTGGATACGACGCGGAGCAGGACAGAAATATCACCTTTACTTGGAACGGTACGTATCAGTCAAAATCCGACGACTTTGCGGGCAGGTATGATGCGGCTACCGGACGCGTGACATACGAGCTGCGCATTGATCTGCAACAAGCACTTGACCGTGACCGATATCCCGAGAACGGCGACCAATGCAATTTTGCGTTTGTGCTGGAGGTAGCGGGACAGGAGAATACAAATGAAAACGCACAGGTTATGTTCTGTCACGGTATGGCGGGACAGTATTCCACCAAACGCACGGAGTATTTTGCGCGCATTACCTTTGCCGGTCGTCCCGAAAATGTTGTGATTGACCCTGGAATTATACCTCCAAGTATAAACCCTGGGGAGAATGAATACGAGCTGCGCGAGGTGATGGATTTTTCCGACCTGATCGTTTTTATGAGCATGATCGGCGAGGGGGCTTCGCTTGAGCAGGTGACCGAAGGGGAGGATACCTTTATGCGCATCACCGCCCTAGAGGACGGCTGCTACGTTTACAGCACTTCGTACCCCAGAAACCTGCGCGCAGATGCAAGATACCTTGTCATCAAGTATCGCACAAGCTCGCCCGAGGCAGAAAGGTGCGGCATTATCTGGCAAACCAGGCAAAATCCGGATTATGATTTGGAGCTATGCTATACCGACTATCTGTATGTAAACGGGGAATGGAATTATCTGCTTGTTGACACAAGCGGCGAGCCGAATTGGAGCGATTACATTCTGAACTTGGGCATCGTGCCCTTTTACGGAGCGGAAAACGCAGCGGGTGCGGCTCTGGACGTTGCATGGATCAAGGCGTACAATCTTGATCCGTACGAGCTGTACGCCCCGCTCTTTGAAACCGTTCCCGATACGTCGGGGCAAGGAGAGCCTACGTTTGCGCCCGATACGACCGAGCCCTACTATGAAGAAACGGTGTGGGAGACTTACCACGAGCAGGAGATTTCCCAAGAGACCGACAGAGAACTTGGCGGCTTGTTCTTTGAGGTGTTCGGCGACGATGCGCTTGCAGGCTGTCAAGGTCAGCCCTTGGGCTGCAAGAGCGGTGGCTGCAATGCCGTCACGGGCGGCTTGCTTGTGATCTGCCTGATTGCTGCAGGATTTGTTTTTAGGAAAAAGGATTGAGTATATGCATCTTACGAAAGGGGGGTGGACGCGTGAAGATATTGCGACGCATCGTGACAGGCGTTACGATCTTTGTTTTGTTTGCGGCTGTACTGGTGCTGCCCACTGCCGCTGACGGGATTTCATTGGAGCAGGAGACGGAATACGGGTTGGTGGAAGAGCTTCATTTTGCCTCGTCCGGCGTGTACTCAAGTCTGACGTGCCATAACGTCGAAAAATCGCGGGAGTCCTCTGCGAGCGAAGGGCTCAGCTGGTGCTTGTTGCGCTTTGGTGATCAGGATGCTTACGTGTACAGTACCCGCTATTTGCAGAATACGTACGAGGATTGCCCTTACGTGGTGATCCGATATGCTTCCAACGCGCCTGTGCGCATGACGTGGGTTGGCACCTTTACCGGTGAGACGTACAGCGTTGAGCTGCCGACTCAAACGGAGACAACCACGATATTGGTCCAAATGCAAAGACACGCGGGTTGGAACGGAAAGATCGAAACGCTTGGCTTTGCTGCCGTACAAGACGAGACGGTTGTCAGCTTGCAGTGGCTCAAGGTATACACCGAGAATCCGTACGAGTTATACGGTGAAACGACGGTAGCGCTGTTTCCGGAATATTCGCTGTCACCGCAGACAAAGCCCGTTCCCGAAACCGAGACGGAGCCGTCCGTTTCGGTCGATACCGCTTGGGAGACCCTTGAAACGCAGCAGGTAACGGACGTTCTGACGGAAGAGGAGCAGACTACGGACATCCTGACGGAAGGGGAGCAGACTACGGAGCGTGACCGAGGCGGTTTATTCTTCGAGGTGTTTGGCGATGATGCGCTTACAGGCTGTCAAGGTGAGTCACTTGGCTGTAAAGGCGGTGGCTGCAATGCCGTTACGGGTGGCTTGCTTGTACTCTGCCTGTTTGCCGTGGGCATTGTGTTCAGAAAAAAGAATGATTGATCAGAGGGACGCTCTGCAAAGGGCGTTCCTTTTTATGCGTTTTGTGTGATTTTTTGCAAAATACTATTGACACATTGTGTAAAAATGAGTATAATATGGTTAATAAGATGGCGTCATGTCACTTATGAAAATTTATTTTATAAGAGGTGCAACATGAAAAAACTGATGGCTCTGGCGATTGCTCTGCTCATGGTAGCGGCAATCTGCGCAATCCCCGCAGCTGCTGATTTCCTCGACCTCGGCACTCTGTTTGAGTACACCGCTGAGAAGTACGACGAGATCCTGGCAGGCGAAGCAGGTGAGGCGACCATGAAGTGGAACGTTCCTTACCAGGCAATCACCCCCGTTCTGGACGGTGAGATCAAGAAGGACGAGTACGCTCGTTTTGAAAACTTTGAAGACTACATTGGCGTTTCCGCTACCTCCAGCTACGGCAAAGAGGCTACCGATGCTCTGTACGAGCAGGTAAAGAACGGCTTCTTTGAAGCTTACTGGTGCTGGGACGGTCAGTACCTGTACATGGCATTCGACATTGATGCAATTGACGGTTACGACTGCACTCCCTCTCAGGACGTTATGATGTTCGCTTACAACTGCCTGCAGATCGGTCTTGCTGACGTTGACGCTGAAGGCAGAGACCCCTCTTACACTGAGCTTGGCTTTGGTTACAACCAGGAAAAGCAGGAAGACATCACCTTTACCTGGAACGGTCAGTACCTCTCCGGTGCAGACGATTTCACCGGTAAGTATGACGATGCTTCCAAGACCGTTACCTACGAGCTGAGAATCGACCTGCAGCAGGCTCTGGGTTGGGAAAAGTATCCCGAAAACGGTGACCAGTGCAACTTCGCATTCGTTCTGGAAGTTCAGGGCGACAAGGATGAGAACAAGAATGCACAGGTTCTGTTCTGCCACGGTATCGGCGGTCAGTTCTCTCCCAAGGTTACCCAGTATTTTGCACGCATCACTTTCGAAGGCAAGCCCGCTGACGTTGTGATCGATCCCGGTGTGATTCCCTCTATTTCCGAGGAAGATCTGGAGTACGAGCTGCGCGAGATCATTGATTTCGCCAACACCGACGTATTCAACACCATGGTAGGCTCCGGCGCATCCGTTGCGCAGATCACCGAGGGTGAGGACACCTTCCTGCGCATTACCGCAGAGGAAGACGGCTGCTATGCATACAGCACCGCATACCCCAGAAACCTGCTTTCCGATGCAAGATACCTTGTTATCAAGTACCGTTCCAGCTCCGCTAAGGCTGAGGAGTGCGGCATTATCTGGCAGACCAGACAGGAGCCCGACTTCCGCGTTGAAGAGTGCTACTTTGACTTCACCACCGCTGACGGCAACTGGAACTATCTGGTAGCTGATCTGAACGGCGACGCTAAGTGGCAGGACTACATCCAGACTCTGGGTCTTGTTCCTTTCTACGATGAGGAAGGCGTTGCAGGTGAGACCTTTGATATCGCTTGGATCAAGGCGTATAACCAGGATCCTTACGATCTGTACGAGCAGTACATGCCCACCACCGAAGAGACCACCGCTGAGCCCACCGATGAGACCACCGAGGGCGGCGACGTTACCACCGATGCTCCCGAGCAGGGTGGCGAGCAGACCACCGCACCCGCAACCGAAAAGAAGGGCTGCGGCAGTGTTGTTGGCGCAGGCGTTCTGGCAGTAGTTGCTGTATTCGGCTGTGCAGTAGTTCTGAAGAAGAAGGACTAATTTTACAAACAATTTCGTGTTGCAAGCACTTCGGTGCTTGCAACACCTTTTTTTGTTATAAAGGTAGACAAACCGACTGCCTTGTGCTATAATGAACGTAATGATTCACAGAAGGGAGAACTTACATGAAAGTTTCACAAATTCCTTATAAGAGATTTACGCTGGAAGAGGCGCAGGCTGCCTTTGCAGCGTTTTGCAAGGCAAACGCTGCCGCTACGTGTGTAGAGGAGGTCGTTGCTGCAAAGAACGCTGTCATGGAGTGCATGATTGATTATTACACGCAGGCTTCCTTGGCAAACTGCCGCTTCACGCTTGATACCAGAGACGAGTTCTACGGTGCAGAGGTCGCGTATTACGATGAAATCGGTCCGCACATTTCGGGCATGCAGGCAGAGTATGGCAAGCTGCTTTTGTCCTCGCCTTTCCGCGCAGAGCTTGAAAAGCTGCTCAACCCCCGTATCTTCAAGTCGATCGAGATCCAGCTCAAGTGCTTTGATCCCTGCATCATTGAGGATATGCAGGAGGAGAACGCGGTAACCACCGAGTATTCCAAGTTCATGTCCGAGATGAAGTTTGAGTTCCGCGGCGAGACCATGCCGCTTTCCGCGCTGCGCGGTAACCTTGAGGACGGCGACCGCGAGACAAGACGCGAGTGCGCTGAAGCCATCGGACGCGGCTTGCAGGCAAATGCCGCACAGCTGGACGAGTTCTATGACAAGCTCGTCAAGATCCGCCACAGAATTGCCACCAAGCTTGGCTATGAGAACTTTATTGAGCTGGGCTATTACCGCATGGGCAGAATGGACTACGATGCCGAAATGGTGCGCAAGTTCCGCGACAACGTCAAGGAATCCCTCGTTCCCCGCGTAGCAACGCTCAAGCAAAAGCTGGCAGAGGAAATGGACTACGGCACGTTCATGTTCTACGATGATGCGATCTGGATGGCAGGCGAGCAGCCCAAGCCCATGCTGGATAAGGACGGCATCTTCAAGGCAGCACAGGAAATGTACGACGATATGAACCCCATCGTGGGCAACTTCATGCGCGCGATGCAAGAGGCTGAGGCGTTTGACGTAGAGGCACGCGACGGCAAGTTTGGTGGCGGCTACTGCACCTGCTTCCCCAGATACAAGCAGCCCTTTATTCTTGCAAACTTTAACGGCTCTTGCGGTGACGTGGACGTCATGACTCACGAGTTCGGTCATGCGTTGGCAGCAAACTTTGCTTGCGAGCAGGATAACTTTGAACTGGATGTGGGCGGCATGGAGACCGCAGAGTGCCACTCCATGAGCATGGAATTCCTTTGCTGGAAGTATATGGACAAGTTCTTTGGTGACAAGGCGCCTCTGTACAGAAAGCGTCACCTCTTGGACGCGCTGAGCTTTATTCCTTACGGCGTCATCGTGGACGAGTTCCAGCACCTGATGTACGCAAATCCTGATATGACTCCCGCACAGCGTAAGCAGACGTATCTGGAGCTTGAGGCGAAGTACCGTCCTTACATGACGCTGACAGGCATTCCTTATCTGGAGGAGGGCACGAGATGGCAGTATCAGATGCACATCTATGAAAGCCCCTTCTATTACATCGATTATTGCTTGGCGCAGACGGTTGCCATCGGATTTTTGGTAGCTTCGACCGAGAATTATGATGCAGCGCTTGAAAAGTATCTGGCATTTGCCAAGAGCGGCGGCACCAAAGCGTTTGAGCAGCTGATCGAGGATGCAGGTCTTGCGTCCCCCTTCAAGGATGGCGCACTCGAGATCCTTGCGGATAAGGCTGCAGAGATTGCGAAGAACATTTAACCCAATCAGGGCTGTCACACAGGTGGCAGCCCTTTTTTTGTACCAAAATTTCGCGTTTTTATTGCAAAATTTTCAAGTTTGTGATATAATTAACATATATGATCGCTCCTGCGCGGAGAGAAAGGACATATTATGGAAAACGTAGCACTTGCATTGATCCCGTATCCCAAATATATCACTTACAGACAGGAAATGCTTGCCATCATGCCCATCATGGAGATCTGCGATCCCATGTTCATGCGCCCTGCAAAGGCTTTTGCCGGATATGCACAAAGATTGGTAGGCGTGCGCTTTACCGAGGGTAGAGGTGCGTCTGTCGTGCTGCGTGTTGACCCCGATATGCAGAAAGGGGAATACTCTTTGCGCGTGCAGACCGCTCGCGTGGTGCTCTCTGCCGCAGACGAGCAGGGCATGCAGTATGCGCTGGCAACCTTGGGTCAGCTGATGCGCGTGGTGGACGGTCGCGTAAGCGTGCCTGTTTGCGAGGTGCGTGATCTGCCCGATTGCGAGCACAGATGCGTTATGATCGACCTTGCCCGTAACTGGCACCCCTTTGATTATCTGCTTTCCTACGTGGATCTGTGCTGGTTCTATAAGGTCAGCCGTCTGCACCTGCACTTTACCGATGACCAAAGCTACACGCTGCAAAGCGCGCTTTACCCGAAGCTTGCAACCGAGGGACGCAACTATACGAACGAGGATATTGCGTACCTGAACAAGTACGCTGCCGAGCGCGGCATTTCGCTGATTCCCGAGATTGACGTGCCCGGACATTGCACGCAGTTCTGCCTTGCTTATCCCGAGATTTTCGGTACGGATAACATCATTCCGCAGACCGCTGAGGCGATGGGCGCTATGCAGGGACTGTTCTCCGAGCTTTGCGACATGTTCCCGAATGCCGAGTACGTGCACGTGGGCGGCGACGAGGCGGCTATTGAAAAATGGACAACAAACGAGGAGTGCCGCGCGTATGCCGAGTCCTGCGGCATAGACTTTGATAATCCCGACAAGAGATACCTTGCCGAGCGCATGCTTGCCAATTTTGTGCAAAAAACTGCGGATGCCGTCATGGCAAAGGGCAAAAAGGTCATGGCTTGGGAAGGCTTTGCTCCTGCTGTGAACGAGTTCGTTTCCAAGGATATCATCCTGCACAGCTGGGAAAACTACTATCAGACCACGCCGCAGCTCCTGGAAGGTGGCTTTAAGATCATCAACAGCTCCTGGTCGCCCATGTACGTGGTCACGCCGGCTGCGTACTGGTCTCAAAAAGAGGTGTTCGATTGGAGCATCTACCGCTGGCGTCCCGTGCACCCCGATTCTCCTTATCGCGGTGTGACGATCGAAATTCCCGCAAATGAGAACGTGCTGGGCGGTCAGCTGCTTGCATGGGGCGATACCATTCCCGGTAGCTTCCCCACGGTCGCCGAGGGCATTGCCGAGGAAAGACGCCTTGTGGCAGAGCGCATGGCTGCGCTGTCGGAAAACACTTGGAACCGTGAGAAGCAGCGCAACTATGCTGCATTTACAGCGGCATATGAGGCACTTGCACGCGCTGCAGGAATTTTAATCGGATAATTTGGCGAAAATTTGCACCGCCTATTTACATTCGGCGCAATTTGTGTTACAATAAAATGTATTTTTAATTCGATGGGGTGAGACAATGAAGATCGGCTTTAACAATGACAAATATCTGCAGCTGCAATCCGAGCAGATCAGAAAGCGCATTGACGAGTTTGGCGGCAAGCTCTACTTAGAGTTTGGCGGCAAGCTGTTTGACGACTATCATGCCGCGCGCGTGCTGCCCGGCTTTGCGCCCGACAGTAAGCTGCGCATGCTGCTGAGTCTGCGCGATCAGGCAGAGATCATTCTGGTGGTCAACGCTGCCGATATCGCCAAGAACAAAATGCGTGCCGATCTCGGTATCACCTACGACCAGGACGCCTTGCGCCTGATCGACATTTTCCGCGACCTGTCCTTTACCGTGGATAGCGTGGTCATCACCTGCTACGCAGGGCAGCAGGCGGCAGACGACTTCCGTCGCAAGCTTGCGGATATCGGTGTCAACAGCTATCTGCATTATAAAATTGAGGGCTATCCCTCGGACGTGGAGCACATTGTCAGCCCTGCAGGCTTTGGCAAGAACGAGTTTGTCAAGACCACAAAGCCCTTGGCGGTGGTCACCGCGCCCGGACCGGGCAGCGGCAAAATGGCAACCTGCCTGTCTCAGCTGTATCACGAGCATATGCGCGGCGTGCACGCAGGATATGCCAAGTTTGAAACCTTCCCCATCTGGAATTTGCCCCTGCGTCATCCCGTTAATCTTGCCTACGAGGCAGCTACCGTGGATTTGGATGACGTCAATATGATCGACCCCTTCCACCTGGAGGCGTACGGCCGGACAACCGTGAACTACAACCGCGACGTGGAGATTTTCCCCGTGCTGCGCGCGATCATGACGCGTATTCAGGGCACCTCTCCGTATCAGTCGCCTACCGATATGGGCGTGAACATGGTTGGCTTCTGCATTGAGGATAACGATACCGTATGCGAAGCAGCACGCAAGGAGATATTGCGCAGATATTACCAAACCGCCGTTTCCGAAAAGCAAAAGGGAAGCGACGGCACGCTCAATGCCAAAATGAAGATTCTCATGCAGCAGGCGGGTGTCAGCGCGGATTGCAACCCCGCGGTTGCCGCAGCCAATGCACGCGCCGAGCAAACGGGCAACCCCGCAGGCGCAATGGTGCTTGAGGATGGCTCTGTGGTGACGGGTAAAACCTCCTCGCTGCTCGGTCCGTCCGCAGCCCTTCTGCTCAACGCGCTCAAGCGCTTGGCAGGCATTCCCAAGGAAAAGGAGATCATCAGCGCGGACGCACTTGAGCCGATCTGCAAGCTCAAAACCGAGTATTTGCGTCAAAGCAACCCCAGATTGCACTCCGACGAGGTGCTGATCGCGCTTTCCATCAGCTCGGGCAGCCATGAAAATGCTGCATTGGCACTTGCACAGCTGGACAAGCTGCGCTGCTGCGATGCGCACTTCTCGGTCATTCTCTCGCCCGTGGATGAGCGCACCTATAAGCGTCTTGGTATCAACGTCACCTGCGAACCTGTGGCAGGCGGTAAAAAAGGAAAAGTAAAATTATGAAAAAGATCTTACTGATCGCAACCGGAGGCACCATTGCCTCCACTCCAACCGAACAGGGTCTTGCTCCCGGGCTGACGTCCCGGGAGCTTTTGGAAACCGTTCCCGAGCTGCAAAGCGTTTGCGAGATAGACACGCTGCAGCTGTTTAATCTGGATAGCACCAACATGTGCCACGTGCAATGGCTGGCAATTGCGCGCACCGTGCGCCAGCAGTACGATGATTATGATGGCTTTTTGATCACGCACGGCACCGATACCATGGCATACGCTGCCGCTGTGCTTTCCTATCTGATCCAGCAAAGCCCCAAGCCCGTGGTACTGACGGGCGCGCAGCGTTCGATCTCGCAGCGCGATACAGATGCCCGCGAGAATTTGCTCAATGCCGCGATCTACGCAGCAGACGATGGCGCGCAGGGCGTGCATATCGTGTTTGACGGCAAGGTGATCGAGGGCACACGCGCGACAAAAACGCGCACCAAGAGCTATGCCGCATTTTCCAGCATGGATTATCCCGAGGTGGCTGTTGTGCGCGGCGGCAGAGTGCTGCATTACGTGCGCACGCCCAAGCCCGTGTCTCCCATCTTTTTTGACGCGCTTGACCCGCGCGTGTTTGTGCTCAAGCTGACTCCCGGTATTCAGCCCGGTATTTTCGACTATCTTGCGGATAACTATCGTGCCGTCATCGTGGAAAGCTTTGGCGTGGGCGGCATTCCCGTGTATGACAGCGAGGCGTTTGCGGATAAGATCGCCATGCTGACCGAGCGCGGCGTTAAGGTAATCATCAAAACGCAGGTTGCGCACGAGGGCAGCGACATGGAGGTGTATCGCGTGGGCTTTACCATCAAGCAGCGCTTCAATCTCTTGGAGGCTTACGATATGACCACCGAGGCAGCCTTTGCAAAAACCATGTGGGCGCGTGCCAACAGCGAACACGATGCGGATTTCCGCACCTTGTTTGGTACGGCAGTCGGCGCGGACTCGGTCAACTGAAAGGAGTATGAGTATGTACACAAAGCAGCTTTTATCGTTTATAGAAAATAGCCCCACAGCATACGGTGCGGTGGATACGTCCGCTGCCATGCTCAGAGAGCAGGGATATACCTATCTTAGCGCACAGGATGCGTGGACTTTGGAGCCCGGAAAGGGCTATTATACGGTGCAAAACGGCACGTCGATCATTGCGTTCCGTATGCCCAAGGGAAAGATTGACGGCATGATGGTCGCAGCAAGCCACAGCGATAGCCCCACCTTTAAGCTCAAGGCAAGCTGTGAGGCGGATGCGTTTGGCACGTACGTCAAGCTCAATACCGAGCGCTATGGCGGCATGATCTTGTCCTCTTGGCTGGATAAGCCCCTGTCCTTGGCAGGCAGACTGGTGGTCAAGGACGGTGATTGCATCAAGTCTGTCAGCGTGAAGGTAGACCGTGACCTTGTGCTGATTCCCAACGTGGCAATTCACCAAAACCGCAAGCATAACGACGGATTTGTATTCAACGCGCAGACCGATATGATGCCGCTTTACGGCATGGCAGATGCCAAGGGCACGCTGATCGCACAAGTGGCAGAGGCAGCAGGCGTGAATGCTGAAGACGTGATCGCTTCGGATCTGTATCTCTATAACCGTACTCCTGCAACCATTTGGGGCGCGGACAATGCGTTTTTCTCGGCACCGCGCATTGATAATCTGATGTGCGCATACGGTACGCTGCAAGGATTTTTGCAAGCGGACTTGGCAGAGAGTACGCTGCAGGTCTGGGCTTGCTTTGATAACGAGGAGACAGGCAGCCACACCAAGCAGGGCGCGGGTGCGCTTTGGATGCGTGACACCTTGGAGCGCGTTTGCGAGAGCACAGGCGCAGATCTGCGTCGCGTACTGCCTGCATCCATGCTGCTCAGCGCAGATAACGCACACGCAAAGCACCCCAACCACCCTGAGCTTTCGGACGCACAGAACGCACCGCGCATGGGTGGCGGTGTGGTCATTAAGGCAAACGCTTCGCAGAGTTACGCGACTGACGGTGTTTCCTGCGCGATCTTTAGTGAGATCTGCAAGAAAGCAGGCGTTCCCACGCAGTTCTTTGCAAATCGCTCGGATGCACCCGGTGGTTCTACGCTTGGCAGCATTGCGGATACGCTGTTGCCCATGAACACCGTGGATATCGGCATGGCGCAGCTTGCAATGCACTCTTCCTATGAAACCGCTGCATGCGCAGATAACGCGCATATCGTAAACGCCTCTCGCGCGTTCTTCGAGACCGCAATCAAGCCCGACGGACAGGGAAGCTACAGAATTTAATCAAAAAAAGACGGCAGGGAACTGCCGTCTTTTTATCATACATCCTCCCCACGATGAAAAGTTTTGGTCGAGCTTTTTCAAAAGCTCGCAGGGTCTTGGGGCAGAGCCCCAAGTCGGCTCCGCAGAGCCGAAATATTCTCGGCGTTTTTGGTTCTTTTTGCGCCCGAGGTGCCAAAAAGAACGGAGTGAATTTCCTCACACAAAATCCCGAGGGGCGGGCGATCAATGATCGCCCCTACGTGACATTTGGAATTGACAAAACCACCCGATTCTGTTATAATAAAAGCAAGAAACGTGCTTTGGAGGTGCATCATGCAGGAATACAGAATTTTGACCTATTCGGAAATGCCGACCGATTGGACGGACGTGCCCCGTGCCATCATCGATCAATACGCTTGGAGCGAGGCTTATATGCCCGCGACCTATGCACAGCTGGTCAAGATCGAGGGCTATGGCTTTGCCTTGCGTATGGTCTGCCGTGAGCAAAATCCGCGCGCGGTGTATACCGAGTACAATCAACCTATCTATACCGATTCCTGCCTGGAATTTTTTGCTGCTTGGGATCACGCGCAGCAAAAATACCTCAACATGGAAATGAACGCAAACGGCGCGTTGCTTTCTTGCGTTGGCAAGGACAGATACGAGCGCACCCCCACCTTGGACGTGTGCGGTGAGCTGCCCTTGGTGCAAGGATTTGTGAACGCGGACGAGTGGGGCATTGTTGCGCGCATTCCGTTCTCGGTGATAGAGGGCGTTTACGGACTGGATGCCGACACCTTTGCGCCCGGCTATACCTTTATGGGCAACTTTTATAAGTGCGGTGACCAGACCGCAGTGCCGCATTACGGTTCTTGGAGCAGAGTGGGCACTCAAAAGCCCGATTTCCACCGCCCCGAATACTTTGGAAGGCTGGTGATCGCATGAAGGTCTTAGCATGCGATTATGACGGTACGCTCAACGTCGGCGGTAAGGTCAGTAAGGAGAATTTAGAGGCGATCGACGCATGGCGTGCTGCAGGCAATTTGTTTGGCATGGTCAGCGGCAGATATCTGCGCTATTTGCGCGATTTTATGGAGAAGGACGGCGTCAGATACGATTTCCTCATTGGCAATAACGGTGCGGTCCTGTCGGACGCGTTCGGCAAGGCAAGCGAGTGCATCGGCATTTCGGTGCAGACGGTAGAACAGCTGCTCTGCAAGATCAGAGAGACCAACCCCAATCATATTTCGGTCTCCTTTGACGAGGAGAGCGTGCTTGTGACGCCCGAAAGCCAAGTTTACGTGCAGGACGGCGCGCTGATCATAGACGGCAACCGCATTGACTTGGTCACGCAGCTGCATGCGAATTTTTTGGAGGATGGCAAAGCCGTGCGCCTGCGCGATGCGTGCATCGGTGCGTTTGGCAATGAGGTGCAGTGCATCATGCCGGGCATTCTGGGCATCGATTTTATCAGCGTGCACGCGGGTAAGGCGGTGGGACTGCGCCGCCTGATGGAGCTGCGCGATATCCACCCCGAGATCATTCTGACCGTGGGCGACGGTGAGAACGATCTTGCTATGCTCACCGCCCCCGATTTTTGCGGTTACGCTATGCAAAGCTCCATGCCCGTGGTGCTTGAGCGTGTCAGCCACAGAACCGAGAGCGTCGCGGCGTTGATTTGGGATTATTTGTAATGTTATAGAGCAGAGGACAGCACAGTGAAAATATTGGCAAGTGATTATGATGGCACGCTCAACGTCATGGGCGTGGTCAGTAAGGAAAATATAGAGGCGATCCGCGCATGGCGCGCCTCGGGCAATCTGTTCGGGCTTGTCAGCGGCAGAAACCTTGGCTCGATCAAAAAGTTTTTGGATAAGGACAACGTGCCCTATGACTTTATGGTAGGCTGCAACGGCGCGGTGATCACGGATGCAAGCGGACAAGCCGTTGGGCATAACTGCATTCCTGCACGCGTGGCAAAGGCGCTATTTGCCGAGATCCACCGTTATGAAGCGCATTACGTGTCAGCTTCGTACGATTGGGGCAGCATTCACGTGGAGGCAAGCACCGATCTGCGCGCGGACGATACCTGGCTGCTGATTGAGAATGAGCGCCTGGATCGCGTGCTGGAGGTGTCAGGCACGTTTACCTGTCCCGAGCACGCGCAAGCGGTCAAGGACGCTTGCGAGGCGTTGTTCCCGGGGCAGATCGTGGGGCTGATGCCCACCGTGCAAAGCATCGATTTTGTGTATGTCGGCACGGATAAGGCAAGCGGCATTCGCCGCCTGTCCGCATGCCGCGGACTGACTCCCGAGGTGATTTTGACCGTGGGCGACGGCGATAACGATCTTGCCATGTTGACCGCCCCCGATTTTTGCGGCTACGCCATGCAAAGCGCCATGCCCGCAGTACTGGATCGCGTCAAATATACCACAAAAAGCGTCGCTGCGTTGATTGAGGAGTATTTATAAGTTAGTTTGTGCATAGGCGGGAGGAGCAAGCCCCTCCCCTACCCTGGTATGGGTTTGCGTGTTGTGCCCATAAGCAAAGAAACCCTGAACGCCGTGCGGTATGGGTTTGCGTGTTTTTCCTATAAATACAGATAACCTAAGCATCGTGCGGTAGGGGAGGGGCTTGCTCCTCCTCTGCCCACATAAACAACATCTCGTAGAGGCGTGCATAACAAAAGGACAGAGGTTTACCTCTGTCCTTTGCTTTTATCAATCAAAATATCCCAGCTTATAAAGCAACTCTGCGCACAGGAGTGCACCGCCTGCTGCGCCGCGCAGGGTGTTGTGGGCAAGGGCTACGAACTTGTAGTCGTAGATGGTGTCCTCGCGCAATCTGCCAACCGTCACGCCCATGCCGCCGTAAATGTCACGGTCGAGCTTGGTCTGGGGGCGGTTATCCTCTTCCATGTAGGTAATGAACTGCTCGGGTGCGCTGGGCAGGCCAAGCTCCTGGGGCTTGCCGGAAAAGCTCTTCCAACGCTCCAGAATCTGCTCCTTGGTGGGCTTGTTTTCAAACTTAACAAACACAGCCGCCATATGTCCGTCGGTCACGGGCACGCGAATGCACTGCGAGGTGATGGCAGGGCCGTCAGCCTTGACGATCTGTCCGTTCTCCACCTTACCCCAAATGCGCAGGGGCTCCTGCTCGGACTTTTCTTCCTCGCCGCCGATAAAGGGAATGATGTTGTCAATCATTTCGGGCCACTCGGCAAAGGTCTTGCCTGCGCCGGAAATTGCCTGATAGGTGGTGACAACCATTTCCTTGATGCCGAAATCCTTAACAGCGGTCAGCGCGGGAACGTAGCCCTGAATCGAGCAGTTGGGCTTAACTGCGATAAAGCCGCGCTTGGTGCCAAGACGCTTCTTCTGCGCTTCGATGACCTCGTAGTGGTCTGCATTGACCTCCGGGATGACCATGGGCACGTCGGGCGTCCAGCGGTGCGCGCAGTTGTTGGGGACCACGGGAATTTCTGCCTAAGGGTACGCCTCCTCCAGAGCCTTGATCTCGTCCTTTTTCATGTTGACCGCACAGAACACAAAGGAAACCAGCTCCTTAACAGCTGCGATATCCTCGGAGCTGATGACGGTCATATTCTTATATTTTTCGGGCAGTGGCGTGGTCATCTTCCATCTGCCGTCCAAAGCCTCTACGTATGTTTTGCCCGCGTTACGGGGAGATGCAACCAGAGCGGTTACTTCAAAATAGGGGTGATTTTCCAAGAGGGTCAGAAAACGCTGACCAACCATACCTGTAGCGCCAATGACGCCGACTTTACATTTTTCCATGGTAATGCTCCTTGATAAAAGGGTAATAAAAAGATACTAATATCATATCACATATGCGTGATATGTGCAACTGTTTTTTGGGATTTTTTTGCGAAAAAGATGGAACTTAGGTGTTTTTTTGCTTCACGATCTTGGAGTACACCTCGTTTTTGTGCACGCCTCTGTCCTTTGCCGCCGCCTTGATGGCGTCCTTTTGGCTCATGCCCGTGTTTACGTAGTATGCCACGTGCTCGGGAATGCTCATATCCTGCCAAAATGCGGCTTGGCTTGCGCTCTGCGTTGCGCCCTCGATAACCAACACGTACTCGCCGCGCGGCTCTTTTTGCGCGTAGATCTCAATCGCGCCGTCCAAGGTGGTGCGCTCTACCTGCTCGTTGAGCTTGGTCAGCTCTCTGCAAAGTGCAATGCGGCGCTCACCGCCAAAGGCATCTGCAAGATCTTGCAGAGTGGTGCGCAGCTTGTGCGGTGCTTCGTGCAGGATCATGGTGCGCTTTTCGCTTTTGAGGTCGGCAAGGTGCTCGCGGCGCTCCGCTTTGTTGGTCGAAAGAAAGCCCTCAAAGGTAAAGCGACCCGTGGGCAGGGCAGAGAGGGTCAGGGCAGTGATGGCGGCACAGCAGCCGGGAATGCTGGTGACGGTTACGCCGCGCTCGGCGCACAGCACCACCAAATCGGCACCCGGGTCGGAAACGGCAGGCGTGCCCGCATCGGTTACAAGCGCGCAGGATTCGCCCGCTTGCAACCGCTCGATGATCTGCTCGCCTCTCTCGCGCTTGTTGTGCTCGAAATACGAGACCATAGGCTTGGAGATTCCCAGCACCGAGAGCAGCTTTTGGCTGTTGCGCGTGTCCTCGGCTGCAATGAAATCGACCTCGGAGAGCACCTTGATGGCACGCTCGGAAAGATCGGCAAGATTACCGATGGGGGTGGCAACGAGATATAACGTACCGCCTACAATGGCGTTTTTTTCTTGGGAGAAGTCGTGATTTTTGATGGAACTCATGACAAATTCCTTTCATAGAATGAAAATAGTACTTTGTAAGGGGGCTTTTATGGCAATTAAAATATACGTGGATCAGGGACATAATCCGGTCAACCCCAACGCGGGAGCGGAGGGGAATGGGCTGCGTGAACAGGATATTACCTACCGTGTAGGGCAGGAGCTGGCAACGCTTTTGCGTGCCGATCCCGATTTTGAAGTGCGGCTTTCGCGCCCGACAGCGAACACACAGCTTGGTACTTCACTGACCTCCAGCCTGCAGGCACGTGTAGGAGAAGCGAACGCATGGGGTGCGGATTACTTTATCAGCCTGCACAACAACGCGTCCGAGATCACCTCGGCATCGGGCACAGAGGCTTACGTATATTCCCGCGCGGGGGAGGCGTATCCCCTGGCAGAGGATATCGTGCAATCGGTGACCGATATCACGGGGCTGCCCAATCGCGGCACCTTGGTGCGCTCGGGGCTTTACGTGCTGCGCAAGAGTGCTATGCCTGCGGTGCTTGTTGAGCTTGGGTTTATCACCAATCCGGGTGATGCCGCGCTGCTCTCACAAAATCCGCAGCTGTTCGCGCAAGGGGTGTATCAGGGGATCAAGAATTATACGGGGGTGTAGTGCGCAATTGTATCTACGACCATAAGCCAAGGGCGACCTTTATAAGGCTCTCCTCCGGGAGGGAGCTGGCGCCGTAGGCGACTGAGGGAGATTGGCGGACAAAGCGATTTGGTTAACCGTATGGGGGAAAGATTGAAAAGCTGCGGTTTCGCAGGCTCCTTCCACCGCAAGCGGTCCCCCTTCCTCCCGGAGGAAGGCTTTTTAAGACAGCATGCGCAGCAGCTCGGCTTCGTCAATGACGGTCACGCCAAGGCTTTGCGCTTTGGTCAGCTTGCTGCCTGCGGCTTCGCCTGCAACCACGTAAGAGGTCTTTTTGGATACGGACGAAGAGGTTTTGCCACCTGCAGCCACAATCAGCTTTTCGGCTTCGCTGCGTCCCATGGTGGGCAGCGTGCCGGTCAGCACGAATGTCAACCCTGCCAGCTTGTCGCCCACGGGGGCGGCGGTGGACTCGGTCAGCACGCCTGCAGCCTCAAGGCGCGCGCAAAGTGCGCGGCTTTCGGGTCGGGAGAAATATTCGACTACGCAATCTGCGGTGATCTTGCCAAAGTCATCAAGCTCCAAAAGCTGCTCGGCAGTGGCGTCCATGCATGCCGCAAGCGTGCCAAAGCGACGCGCAAGCGCGGTGGCGGCTACCTGGCCGATATTGCGAATGCCAAGCGCGAAGATCAATCGCTCAAGTCCTGCTGATTTGGATTTTTCAATGGCAGCGATCAGATTGGCAGCGGATTTGTCGCCCATGCGCTCAAGAGCGCTGATCTGCTCGGCGCGCAGCGCGTAAAGGTCAGCCGTGTCATGGATCAGGTCTGCGTCAATCAGCGCGTCCACGATTTGCGGACCAAGCCCGTCAATGTCCATGGCGTCCTTGGAGGCAAAATGCTCAATGCCGCGCGAAAGCTGCGCAGGGCAGGCAGGATTGATGCAGCGCACCGCTACCTCGCCCTCGGGCTGCACCACCTCGTGTCCGCACGAGGGGCAATGCGTGGGCATGTGGAAGGGAATTTGGGTACCGTCGCGCTTTTCGGGGTGCGCGCAAACCACCTCGGGGATAATGTCGCCGCTCTTTTGCACGGATACGATATCACCCAGCATAATGTCGCGTTCGCGGATAAAGTCAATGTTGTGCAGCGTGGCGCGCGAGACTGTCGTACCCGCAAGGCGCACGGGGGAAAGCTCTGCGGTGGGGGTCAGCACGCCTGTGCGTCCGACCTGAATGGTGATCTCATTGAGCCTTGTCTGCTTTTGTTCGGGCGGGAATTTGTACGCCACCGCCCATTTGGGAGTGCTGACGCCCTGTCCGAGTACGGCTCTTTGGTCAAGACGGTTGACCTTGACCACCACACCGTCAATATCGTAGGGCAGCTCGTCGCGCAAAGAGCCGATCTTTTGGATGTGCGCGATGACCTCGTCTGCCGTGTGCACCACGGTGCGCAGCTTGATGGCAGGGAAACCCAGCGCTTCAAGGCGGTCAAGCGTTTCCATGTGCGTCTGGGGCGCATGACCGTCTGCGTAGACGTTGCCCTCCTGGTAGTTGAAAATGAAAATATCCAGAGCGCGCGAAGCTGTGATCTGCGGATCAAGCTGGCGCAAAGATCCTGCCGCCGCGTTTCTGGGGTTTGCCATCAGTGCCTCGCCGTTGGCTTCACGCTTGGCGTTGATGCGCTCAAATACGGCACGCGGCATATAGACCTCACCGCGCACGGTCAGCGTCAGCGGTTCGGGCAGCGTTATGGGGATCGAGAAAATGGTGCGCACGTTTTGCGTCACGTCCTCGCCGGTTACACCGTCACCGCGCGTCGCGCCCGTTACCAGCACGCCGTTTTCGTAGATCAGCGAGCAGGACAAGCCATCGATCTTGGGCTCAACGGAGAAGAGTGCGTCGGGCAACTCTGCGTGCACGCGCGAAACAAAGTCGGTCAGCTCGTCATAGGAGAACACGTCCGAGAGCGAGTCCATGCGCACGCGATGCGTGACCTTGGCAAACTTGTCAAGTGCCTTGCCGCCTACGCGCTGCGTAGGAGATGCGGGATCAAAATACTCGGGGTGCGCCTCTTCCAAGGCAAGCAGCTCGTAAAACATGCGGTCATATTCGTAGTCCGAGATCACGGGCGCGTCATCCACGTAGTAAAGCTTGGCGTGATGCGCAACCTCGCGTCGCAGTTGTTCTATTCTTTCAAAAATTGTGTCGGAATTTGCCATAAATCCCTCCGAAAAATCAAATTTGCATACATTACTATTATACCAAAAAAATTGAGAAATGTCAACGAAAAGCGGGGAATTTACCCGCGGGTTGCCTTGCTTCATGAAAAGTTTTTGCGTCGCTTTTTTCAAAAAGCGACCGGGGTTCGGGGCAGCGCCCCGCTTAACGCCGTTTTTTGGTTCTTTTTTGCGGCTGCATAGCCAAAAAAGAACGGAAAAGGTTTTCTCACATAAAATCCCGAGATTTTTGCGGGCGATTCGTGAATCGCCCCTACGGTGGTTGTATTTGCGGGCGCATATGGAATGCGCCCCTACAGTTCATTTATCGCTTTCCCATAAATTTCTCGCCCTTACCCCTTGACGCAACCGCTCATTTGTTATATAATAATTTTGTATGTGCGTTTTGCAAAATCGCGTTAAAGGAGTGAGGAAAATGCAAAAATCGGGCGGAAATATGAGAAAGTTCCGCGTGTACGGTCATGAAAAGAAAAAAGACTACACGCAAGGACCAATGTTCGGTAAAATCATTTTGTTCATGCTGCCCGTCATGTTTACGGGTATCATTCAGCTGCTTTATAATGCGGCGGACATGGTGGTTGTGGGCAACTGGGCGGACAATGCGGACGCAGCCGTGGCTGCGGTTGGTGCGTGCGGTGCACTGATCAACCTGATCGTCAACCTGTTTATGGGTCTTTCGGTCGGTGCGGGTGTTGCTGTGGCACAAAAGATCGGCGCGGGTGACCGCGACGGTGTGCAAAAGGTGGTACATACCGCGATCCTGATCTCATTTTTCACAGGTATTGCAGTCGGCATTTTTGGTTTTGTGATGGCAAAGCCCCTGCTTGTGCTGATGGGCACGCAGGAGGAGGTGCTGGTTGAGGCAGCGCCTTATATGCGCGCATATTTCGTGGGTATTCCCGCTTGTATGGTGTATAACTACGCCGCAAGCATGCTGCGCTCCAAGGGCGACTCCAAGAACCCCTTGATTTTCCTGTCGCTCTCGGGTCTTGCAAACGTTTTCCTCAATCTGATCTTTGTCAGCGTGTTCCATATGGGCGCTGTCGGTGTTGGTATTGCAACCGCGGTAGCACAGTACATTGCCATGGCGATGGTACTGTACCACATGGTACAGCTGGACGACGATTGCAAGCTGGACTTCAAAAAGCTGGCGATCGATAAGGATGCACTCAAAAAAATGCTGCGCATCGGCTTGCCCGCAGGCTTGCAGGCAACCTTCTTCTCGCTTTCCAACGCGCTCATTCAGAGCACGGTCAATACGTACCCCACCGTTGTGCAGACGGGTAACACCACGGCAGGCAACATCGAGGGCTTTGTATATATCTCCATGAACGCTTGCTATCACGCTGCGCTGACCTTTGTTGGGCAGAACACGGGCGCGAAAAAGTACAATCGCGTGCTGCGTGCCTCCTTGATCTGCCTGGGCCTTGTGACTGTTGTAGGTCTTGGCATGTCCACGTTGATCTATCTTAACGGTGCGGCATTGATCTCGATCTACCGTCCCGGTCAGCCTGACGTTGTGGCAGCGGGTATGGCAAGACTTTCGATCATTTGCGTGACCTACTTCTTGTGCGGCATTATGGACGTGGGCAGCGGTATCATGCGCGGCATGGGTAAGTCGTTCTTGCCTATGATGGTGTCGCTGATCGGCTCTTGCGTGTTCCGTATCGTGTGGATCATGCTGCTTTGCCCCGGATTCCCCGAGCCTATCGAAACGCTGTATATGTCTTATCCGATTTCCTGGATCGTCACCGCAGGCGTGCACCTGATCTGCTGCGGCTGGACGTGGGCGTATCGCGTGCGCAAATTAAAGCGCGAGCAGGAAGTGTTGGCACAGCAGCCTCAAACCGAAGAACAGCCCGTAGAGGCGTAAATATTCCAAGGAGCTTTCCAAGATAGGGAAGCTCCTTTTTTACATAAAAACCCCCTTTACATTTTTCAAAAAATATGCTAAAATGAATATGGAATACGATGCAAAACGGAGGTCGCTATGCAGCTGCACGAGGATAAACAGAAATTTTTAGAGATTTATAACAAGTATATCAAAAGAGAGGGCGCGGATAAGCTGCTGGCTTTTCTGGACTCGGAGGGCAGCGACTTTTTCACTGCTCCCGCGAGCACGCGCTATCACGGCAACTTTGAGGGCGGACTTTTGCGCCACAGCCTCAACGTTTACGAATGTCTGCACGATATTCTGAACCGCCCCCGTATGAAAGAGGTGTACGGCATTTCCTACTCGGAGGAGAGCATTGCCATTGCGGCTCTTCTGCATGACGTTTGCAAGGTTAACTTCTACAAGACATCGTTTAGGAACGTCAAGAACGAGTTTGGCAAGTGGGAGAGCGTGCCCTATTACACCATTGAGGACAATCTGCCCTACGGACACGGCGAAAAGTCGGTGTACATCGTATCGGGATACATGCGCCTGACCCGTGACGAGGCGTTTGCCATCCGTTATCACATGGGCTTTTCCGGAAACGAAGACCCCGGCAACGTAGGCAAGGCGCTGGAGATGTTCCCGCTTGCATACGCACTTTGCATGGCTGACATGGAGGCTGCGTATTTTATGGAAGGCAGCCCCGAGAAAAATTAAAAATATATAGAATATCATATACATAAAAGGAGAAATTATTATGTCGAACAAGCCTTATCCTACCCCCCATATAAACGCAAAGCCCGAGGACTTTGCAAAGACCGTGCTCATGCCCGGTGACCCCAAGAGAAGCGAATTTATTGCAAAGACCTTCCTTGACGACCCCGTGCTGGTCAATGACGTACGCGGTGTGCACGGCTACACCGGTACTTATAAGGGCACGCCCGTATCGGTTATGGCAAGCGGCATGGGTATGCCTGCTATCGGTATTTACTCCTACGAGCTGTTCAACTTCTTTGACGTTGACAATATCATCCGCGTAGGCTCTGCAGGCTCTCTGCAGCCTCATATTCACGTGCGTGACGTTGTGTTCGGTCAGGGCGCATGCTTCCAGGGCAGCTTTAACGAGCAGTATCATCTGCCCGGCAACATTGCCCCCATTGCGGACTATACGCTGCTCAAGACCGCCATTGCACAGGCAGAAAAGCAGGGCATCAACTATCACGTGGGTAACATTTTGTCCTCGGATATGTTCTATAACGATGATCCCACCGACACCATGAAGTGGGCAAAGATGGGCGTTATGGCAGTAGAAATGGAAGCTGCTGCGCTTTACATGAACGCAGCACGCGCAGGCAAGCGCGGACTTTGCATCTGCACCATTTCGGATAGCCTTGTCACCCACGAGGTCACCACGGCTGAGGAGAGACAGAACACCTTTACGCAGATGATGGAGATCGCACTTGACACCGCTGTGGAGATGGCGAAAAAATGAGCAAGCGCGTATTTTTGATCGTACTGGATAGCTTTGGCATCGGTGCGTGCCCCGATAGCGAATCGTTTGGCGACTTTGGCGTCAACACGCTTGCTTCGGTTTGCAAGACCGACGCCTTGCATCTGCCCAATATGCAGAAGCTGGGACTTGGCAATATTGATGGCGTGGAATGCCTTGCTGCTGTAGATGCCCCCATCGGCTCTTATGCAAGATTGCAGGAAAAGTCCATGGGCAAGGATACCACCATTGGCCACTGGGAGCTGATGGGCTTGGTGTCCGATGATCCGCTGCCCACCTATCCCGAGGGTTTCCCCGAAGAGATCTTGGCACCCTTCCGTGCCGCTACGGGCAGGGGAGTGCTGTGCAATAAGCCCTATTCGGGCACCGACGTCATTCGTGACTTTGGTCAGCAGCATATTGAGAGCGGTGATTTGATCGTGTATACCTCTGCGGACAGCGTGTTCCAGATCGCTGCGCATGAGGATATCGTGCCGCTTGAAACGCTTTATGAGTATTGCCGCATTGCAAGAGGCTTGCTTGTAGGCAAGCACGGCGCAGGCCGCGTGATTGCGCGTCCGTTCGTGGGTGAAAACCCCAACTTTACGCGCTCGAGCGGCAGACATGACTACTCACTTGAGCCTCCCGCGACCACGCTGATGGATCGCATGAAGGACGCAGGCCTTGACGTTAAGGCGGTTGGCAAGATCAATGACATTTTTGCAGGCAGAGGCGCGACCGACGTGTATTACACAGGCCCAAACCAAAAGGGCATGGTTAAGACCGCCGAGCTGCAAAACGAGGATTTTGACGGTCTTTGCTTTATCAATCTGGTGGACTTTGATATGGTGTACGGTCACCGCCGCGACGCGGTTGGTTATGCGAACGCGCTGAGCGAATTTGACGCGTTCCTCGGTGATTTTATGGCGAATATGCGCGATGATGATCTGTTGATGATCACGGCAGACCACGGCTGCGACCCGGGATATACCAAGACCACCGACCACACAAGAGAATACGTGCCGCTTCTGATGTATAGAAAGGGCATGGAGAGCAAGAATTTCGGTACTGTTTTGGGCTTTGATGCCGTGGCGGCAACGGTTGCTGCCGAGTTTGGTATCGATGGCGTGAGCGGTACTGTGCTGGAGGGCAAGTAAAATGACACCCGAAAAACTGATTGAAATGGCGATCCAAGCGAGAAAATCGGCATACGCACCCTATTCGGGTTACCGTGTGGGAGCTGCGCTGCTGACCAAATCGGGCAAGGTATACCTTGGCTGCAACATTGAGAACGCGTCCTATACGCCTACCGTATGCGGTGAGCGCGTAGCGGTTTTCAAGGCGGTCAGCGAGGGAGAGAGAGAATTTGCAGCCATTGCGGTGTGCGGTGGTAACAAAGAGGAGATCGAGGGCAGCTTTCCGCCCTGCGGCGTGTGCCGACAGGTGCTGCGCGAGTTCTGCAATCCCGAGGAGTTTAAGGTGTATCTGATTGGCGAGAAGGGCACTTATAAAGAGCTCACACTTGCCGAGCTGCTGCCTTACGGCTTCGGACCGGATTACATGAATTAACCCATACGGACGACCCAAACTCTTGAAAGTTTTCGCCCGCCTTTTTCAAAAGGCGGCAGGTGCCAAGGGCAGCGCCCTTGGTCGCTCGTCGCAACGAGCGAAAAACCAAAAACGGCGTTTTTGGTTCTTTTTGCGCCCGCGGTGCCAAAAAGAACGGAAACAGTTTCCTCACATAAACAATCAACAAACAGAAGGAGAAAACCCCACTTGTGGTTTTCTCCCTCTTTTTCGTCTGCGACGAGTTTTTCGTCACAGACGAAAAATTCACCCTCTTTCGGGCGCTTTCGAACGATAAAAGGAGTTTCGTGCTCTGCGGAGCACGCCCAAGGGCGCTGCCCTTGGATCCCGCCGCCTTTTGAAAAAGGCGGGCGAAAACTTTTTATCCTGTTAAACTTGTCCGTGTGGTGAATGTCGAGAAAATATTGATCGTTTTCATTGACTTTATCTTTCTTTTGTAGTATAATTATCTTGGATGTTTGTATATACCCATCAATCGGTGTGGAGGATATAGAAGTGCTTGAAAAATTAAACCTGAATCTCAGCCGTGATATCGGTATCGACCTTGGTACCTGCTCGGTGCTCGTGCACGTGGATGGCAAGGGTATCGTGCTCAATGAGCCCAGCGTGGTCGCTATGGATACCACAACAGATAAAGTCGTTAAGGTCGGTAAAGAGGCGCTTGCCATG
>JAZOLE010000140.1:0-2747 GCA_045652835.1 Eubacteriales bacterium
AAGCCTTCCAGCGTTACCGAGGGGTCATGATCGGGGGCTGCATACTTCTTCATGATACTGTCGGTTCGCGCCAGCATGAAAAATCTGCTCTCGCCATCCGCTCTCTCGGGTGCTTCGGGCGTCGCTTTGCCGCTGCCCTTGCCTCCCTTTTCCTTGCCGTCCTCGCCTTCGGGGGCTACGACCTGCACGCGCGAAGAATCCGCACGCAGCACCGCAATCACCAGCCAGGCAATCAGCGCAAGCACCACAAGCACGTACAATCCGATTGCAGTTCTGGAAGACAGCAGCTCCCACAAAAACTGTAAAAGCAACATAGTCGTTTTCTCCTTTCGGCAAGAATTACATCAAATTCATCGAGGTAAGCACCTCTACAGTCATGGGCAAACGCTCACGGCCTACCGTGCGTTCAAGCAGCGCAGACAAGGTCTCACCCTCCGCCTGATCGGCAATGGCACGCAGCTGTGCACCGCACGCGGGCAGGATGACGGCAGCCATGCCGTTATCAAACGCATCGCTCTGCTTGCCGCCCGTGGCAAGGAACACCGCCGTATATTTTTCAAACATGCGCAACGTGCGGTTGGACAGGCGCGCACCGCCTGCCTCGATCATACGCTGTTCCAGCAGATCGATCACGTTCCACAGCTCATCGGACAAGAAATACGTATTCTCGGCAGCAGCCACCGCTCTTTGCAGCGCATCCACCGATACGCTGAGCGCCTGCGCGCCCTCGGCACTCTCGGGCGGGAATGCTCTGCCCGAATTGCGCAGATAAACGGCTGCAGTATAGCGCGCGGTATCACCGCCCGAAGCGGGTACGCTGTCACGCTCGGGCAAAACGCCCATGATCCACAGGTTGGGAGAGAGCACCAGCTTGCCCTCCAAAATACCCTCGGGAATTCTTGCCTCTTGCGCACCGCACTCGCCCAGATACAGGGCGGCATTGCCCTCGGGCACGCCAAAATAGGGGGAAAGGGGCGAGAATACCGCATCCACAGCTTGTGCACCGATGCCGCCAACACCTGCAAAGCAGACGTTCTTGGGGCTAAATCTTGCGGTATAGAGTGCCTTGGCAAACGCGGTATGCGTCAACTCACCGCTCTCGCCATTGCGCTCAAGCAGCACGTCGGCAATGCTGCCCTCGGCGTCACCTTCCTCGCGCTCGGAGCAAACAAACTGCTCGGCACGCACGCCAAAGGCACGCGAAAGATTATCAAAAATGCTTGCGCTATCCAGAGCACCCGCGCTGCAAAGCAGCATGCGCGAAGCGGACATGGCAGACAGAATGCGGCGCACGCTGTCCTCGTCATATTCCCACAGGTGGGATGTCAGCGCACAGAACAGCTCCTCACAAGAAATCTCGCTTGCGGGCGCAGGCATTGCATACGCCTCGCGCTGCGCATCCAGCTGCAAAATCGCCTCGTAAGAAACGCCCTGCTCGCCCATGGCTGTTTTGACCTGCTCCACGGTCTGCTCCTGCACGGGAGCGTCCGCTGCCTGCACGTCTTGCAGGGGCTGCGCATCTTGCACGGTCTGCTCTTGCTGTCCCTCTCCCTTTTTGAGGTAGACGCGCCACTTGATCATGCGCACGATCATGACAATCGTCAGCACGCTCGCGATCAACAAAAGTCCCAACGCGCCCAAAAGCTCCAGTCCGCGCACGATAAACTGCATGGTTTGGTCGGTATAGACGTCATTACCAAACAGATTGATGACAGAACCGATCACGTTGCCAAGCAGTTCTCCCACCAAGCCGCCTATCATATTGCCCACACCAATAAAGGCAAGGTCCAGGCAAAGCAGCAGATCTATAAAGTCCAGCACACCGATCGGGATGAGCATAAAGAGCGCTCTCTTCCAACGCTTATGCTTTGCCTCCAGCTTTTTGCGCACCTTTTCTTGCTTTTTCTGCTCGGCAGCGCTGCGCTTTTCCATTTCCACGGGATCTGCTATGAGCAGCTCGTGACAAAAGACGCAAAACTTTTTGTCGTCCTGGTTACTCGTTCCGCATTTTCTGCAAATCGTCATATCTCTAAACTTCCTTCCCGGAATATTACTACATTAGATAGTTAGTTATATTATATCATGTACGCCGCTCCCCGTCAATTCGCGAGGTTGACAAATCCCGCCCTCTGCATTTGTGGAATGTGTAAAGGGATTTTATAAGATTTTGTCGGCACGCTACGGATTTCGCCTGACACCTTGACGGCAGGGTGAATATTTGTTATAATGATAGGTGATGAATTTTTTGAAACGAGGAGAGTATCATGTCTGATAAAACCGCCTCCCTTGTGCGCCGCATTGCCGCTTGGGTGCTTGCCGCCGCCTCGCTGCTCTGCGCGATCGCTTTTTCGATTGCCTGCGTGCAGATCTACCGCAGCGGTGACCGCCCCTTCACGCCCGAAAGCATTGGCGAAGCGTGGAAGACCTGCGCAATATTTTTCTACTTGACCATCGCGCTCGCGCTTGGCACGGGCATGCTGCATTTGCTGTATCCCGCCCCTGCGCGTAAGCAAAAGGGCGTCATTTTCCCCGAGCTGCGCCTTGGTAAGGTCAAGGCAAGACTTGCGCGCAAGCAGTATTCCGACGCGCTGATTTTGCCGCTGACCAAGCATGAGGTCTATCTGCGATCCATGCGCATCACGGCAGTTGCGATCTGTATGCTCAGCGCAGTATATCCCTTGGTTTACTTGAATAATCTTAACAACTTTGCCTCAATTGACGCACAGCTCAACAAGCAGGTGCTGGAC
>JAZOLE010000141.1:0-16647 GCA_045652835.1 Eubacteriales bacterium
TGCCGTACCAGCCTGCGTCGATCCAGTAGTAGTCGGCACGCACGCCGTGCTTGCGGAACTTTTCAAGGTGGTAAAGGTGTCTTTCGGTGGTCAGCCCCATGCCCTCCAGCGCAAAGGGGAATTGCGCAGCGTCAAAGGGGCAGAGCTCGTGCTTGATCAGGCGGCGGAATTGATTGCTGCCCTGTACGCGGCTGCCCTCGTATTCCATAAGAAGGATAGACGAGGTGCGGATGCGCTCACCCGGATGCAGGCGGAAGCGAACGTATTCCAGCCCGGAACGGACGTGCAGGGAGTCGCCCTGTTCGTGCGAGAGCGTGGCGCGCCATTGACCCGACCAGCCAATCGCTGCAAAAAGCCCGCGGTTTTGGGTGTGAAATTCGAAAAACGGCATCTGACCGCTGGCGGAGCGACCGCCCTCGGGGCAGAAGGTGCGCACGGTGCCCAGCGGCATTTTACTTGCGTGCACCTTGCATTCCTCGGCAACGCGGTCAGCGTGCAGGTATGCCTCGTAGCCTGCGTTGCCCTCGGTATCGTAAAGTGCGAGAGGAGGCGTTTGCCCCGAGCCGTTTGCAAAGCACCATGATGCATCGCAATCCAAAATATCGCTGATGATGCCGCTGTCGCGCTCTCCCTTGTGCTCAAAGTACAAAAGCCACTTGATAGCGTTATATTGGGGGTAATGCTGCACGTGCAGCTCTATGCACAGCCCGTCGGAAAGCTCGTAGAGATAGCCGTAATCCGTAGGGGTCACGGTCGCCATGGAAAGATCGAAGGGCTTGCCGCCGTATTTGAATGAAAAACGTGGAACGAGATTCATAAGCTGGTTTCCTTTCTTAGCCGATTTCCGAGTTCTTTATACTTGTATTATACCTGTATTTGACGCGCTTGTCAAGGTGCTTGTGGGCGAAGTGACCATGAAAGTGAAAACTTGTGTCTGTTCTTTGTTGAGTATTGACAAATAATGGGGGCGCGTGATATAATGGGATAAAGCAACAGAAAGGATCGAGGATATGAAGATCAAACGCGTATTATTTTTTTTGACAGCGCCTCTGGCGTTGCTTTTATGCGCCGGTGCATGCACCCCGCAAGAGCAGCCCGAGCTGCCGACGGAGCAGCTTTCCACCTCTCTTGAAACACAGGAGAGTGCCAAGCCCGATCCGCTGCCTTATCTGATTCCGTATCCCGACCGCATTGATCTTACCACGCTGGACGCAGCGGTTTTTAAAGCAGCGTTTACCCGCGGCACGGCTACCGTGATCAAGCAGACCTTACAAGGGCTGGAGGCAACAGCCAAAAATGAATCGCGCGATCCCGGCATCTCCTGGGACGTCAGCAGTATGTACGAGGCAGCAGGGTATCCCGTCAACGAGCAAACCGGAAATTTCGTGCCCTTTACCCCCGAGCAGAAAAAGGTGATCGTTTTCAAGATCCAAGCCGAGTTGGGCGGTGCGTTTGAGATGTTTTACGCGACCAACGAGCGCGAGCACGCCAAGGGCAAATACGCCATGACCGAGATATACGGAGGCGACTTTGAGTTCTTTGGCGAACGCGTTTCGCAGTACGTGATCTTTGAAGCAAGCGAGAGCACCGAGGATTGGTGCGTTCGCTTTAACAACGGCTTCCGCTTGGATTATTCCAATTTTGTCAGCAAGGGCAATCTCTTTGTGATCGAGCAGATCGCATTTTGCGCCGATCGCGCCGAGGCGGATGCTTATATTGCCGAGGACAGAGGCGCACCCGCGCCCGTGCCCGAGGTGGCAGCAGGGTATTACGTGTGCCTGTATGAGGACAGATTGCACCTGCCCGAGGACAACGTCAAGGGTGAGCGGTTTGATTCCTTGGACGAGGCAAAGGCGTATTGCGACAAATACATGAAATACGGCTATCGCGTGGCAAACCAAAAGGGCGAGGTGGTCTACACCCCCTATTCGCTCTTGCAAACCAATCTCTTGCGCGAAGGGTATTGCATTGTCAACTATGCAAGAGAGGAAAAGTTCAAGTACGGAGATTCCTGCACCAATCCCGCCATCAACCACGGTCCGCATCGCAGCAGCTGCGACCGCCTGATGGACTGGATTTTGTACCGCGCAGGCTTTACCGATCAGCCCTTGGTACAGGGCAAGGTGGTAGAGAACCTGCATCCTTGGTGTGAGGAGATGGGATTTGAAAAAATCACGCGCGTTGAGGATCTGCGTGCGGGTGATATCGTGTTCGTGCGCCCTGCAGCGGACGGCGGACCGCAGCACGTGTTCATGCTGGCATCCGACGTAGAGGACGGCTCTGCGCTACGCTATGACCACGGCTCGGATTCGCGCATCATGAACAAAAAGCAACCCACCAAAGAGCCTATCAGCTATGCCGATGCGCCATTCATCTTTGCATACCGTCCCGTAGCCACCGAGCAAAACAATATTTACTATGACGAACTGTACGCAAACGGGCAATAAAGTCCCCTATATGCAGATCAAGTGAAAAAAGGAGAGAGGAACATGCCAACGATTTTTAAAAAAATCATGCTTTGCCTGCTGTGCGCGTCCATGCTGATTGGCTGCTTTGCTTGCCGCGGCAATCAGACTGACGGGCAGGATAGCACCGAACAGGGCACGCAAGAGCCGACCGCGGATGTGGACAGATCCCAGCCGCAAACAGGACCCTTTAAGAACACGACAGATCTGACCTTTGAGAAACAGACCGTGACAGAAATTGAAAAGGTGGTCTCGGAGGAATATGAATTCTCCGCTACCCAGGGCAGCACTGTGTTTGCCGTGGGCGAGGGAAAAGCCAAGGGGGATGTGGTCACGCTCAACGCCAATACGGTTGCCAATTTCAATATCGGCGTCAAGTTCAACGAAACCGTGACCGCCAAGTATGAGTTCAAGCTGCTTTCCACCGAACCCGAGCCGGAGGCAAATTACGACTCTGCGTACTTTGGCTTGCGTCTGTCGGGTACGGGTACGGCACCCAACCACGAGAGTGCAAGAGTGTGGATCTTGATGAAGGACCAAAAGATCGGTATGCGTACGGGTACGTGGCCGAATTGCACCATGGTCGCCTGCCCCGTGGATTTTTCCAAGGGCGTGACCTTGTTTATCGAGGATGACCCGGTTGCGAACGTGATCTCGATCTTTTACAGTGACAATGGCACCAAAGTCCCCTTGGCACGCCTTGTCATCAGCGACGATAAGCTGGAATTTTATTTGGAAGGAAGCGAAACGCCCGACATCACCGAGCCGCTTGACGAGCCGGTGGCAAAAACGGGCTATGCACGCATTTGGACGCATCATATGAAAAAAGCAGTCAAGATCAGCAATATGAAGGTATCGGGCGAGGCTACCGTTTCGACCACCGATCCTGTGGATATGCTCAACTCACGTGACGTATTTGCGGATACGTGGGTGGCAACCGATGACGTGGGCAGAATCACCCCCGTGGGTGGAGAAACTGCTACGCCCAACGATAAAAAGGTTGGCATTTTCTACTTTATGTGGCACAACGCCTCGGAGCAGGGACAGTACAACCTGTATGACCATACCGCTGCGTATCTCTCGGGCGGCGTGGACGCTGTGTGGGATCTGATCCCGCAGGGTAGCCTCGGCTTTGCGCACTACTGGGCAGAGCCGTACTTCGGCTATTACAACTCGGATGACGAGTGGGTCATTCGTAAGCATGGCTATATGCTTGCCGAGGCAGGTGTGGACTTTATCTACGTGGACGCCACCAACGGCATCATTTACGAGCGCAATCTGGAGACGCTGTTGCGCGTGTGGAGCGAGATGCGCACCGAGGGCTACAACGTGCCGCAGGTCTGCTTCCATTGCGGTAATACCGATTCTCTTGCCGCTGCCTCGCTCAACTTCCTGTGGAACACTTACTATTCGACAGGCAAGTACGCGGATATGTGGTTTATGTGGGATGGCAAACCGCTGATCTTTTATCCCGATTCGCTGGCAAGAACGCTGCCCGATGAAATGAACGATTTCTTTACCGCGCGTCAAAGCTGGGCGTTCACCTCCGACAGCTGGTACACCACCAAGGACGGTAAGGGACGCTGGGCATGGGCGGATATGTATCCGCAGTCTCCCGGTCTTTCCCCCAAGGGTGAGGTGGAGCAGATGATCGTCATGTGCGGCTTCTGGGCAAACGGAAGCGCGGGCACAAACGGTGGTCGAAGCTATACGCACAAGAACGGCATCCCCGCCTATGAGGGAGATTGGGACTTTGGCTATGCGCTCATGAACACCACCTCGGGTCTGGGCCTTGCTTTCCAAGAGCACTTTGATTACGCAAAAGAGGTAGATCCTCCGCTGATCATGATCACGGGCTGGAACGAATGGTGGGCAGGCCGCTGGGGCGGCAGCGCAGGCAATGCGGCGCAGGGTCAAACCATTTGTAACGAATATAAGGTGGATGAGAAGAATCCCAAGTACCAGTGGTACTATGTGGACGCGTTCAACACCGAGTATTCGCGCGACATTGAGCCTATGACCGGTGGCTTTAACGACAACTATTTCTATCAGATGGTGCAGAATATCCGTACCTATAAGGGCTCTCGTGCGCAGGAGGCTGCATTTGAGCAATGGGCGATCGATATTGAGGGCGACGTGGGTCAATGGAATATCGTAGGCCCCGAGTACCGCGATTATGCAGGCGATACCGCGCACCGTGACCACTATTCTTACGTGGGTGATTTCCGTTATATCAACACCTCGGGCAGAAACGATTTCGTGACCGCCAAGGTATCGTCCGATGCGGAAAATCTGTATTTCTTTGCAGAGTGTGCAGCGGATATTACTGCAGCCGAAGGTACCAACTGGATGAATCTGTTTATCGATGCGGACTGCAATGCGCAGACCGGCTGGTATGGCTACGATTATCTGATCAACCGCAGCCGCGACGGCAAGAGCGTGTCTGTTGAAAAGTTTGTCGGCAAGGATACTTGGGAGCTGGAGACGGTCGGACAGGGCGAATACAACCTGCGCGGCAACGTGCTGCAGATCAAGGTAGCGCGCTCGGTCATGAACCTTGGCGACACCTTTGATTTCAAGTGGGCAGATAACTCGGTAGTGGACGGCAACGTCATGCACTTCCTTGATCAGGGTGACACCGCGCCCAACGATCGCTTTAACTATCGCTATACCACGGTACAGACCGAGGTCAAGACGCCCGAGTGCCTGACCGATGATATGATCGTGCTCAAGGCAGGCTCGTACTACGCGTTTGCAGGCGGCAAGCAGGTCAGATTGGATGCGCGTAGCACCAAGGCAACGCTCATGGGCAGAGGCGAGGAGTTCTACCTGCCCAAGGCATTTGTCGAGCAGGTGATCGGCATCTCCTGCGAAGGACTTACCATCTATGACCACTACGGCATCGAATACGTCATGCCTGCCGAGGCCATCAAGGCAGCAGGCAAGGCAATCACCATCACCGCCGAGGGCTTGGTAGTCATCGCACCCACCGCCATCGAGGACGGCGACGTGCTGACCACGCTGTACAGAGCGCTGATGTAATGCAATAAAACCATAACAAAAAGGCTGACTCAAGTTGACTTGAGTCAGCTTTTTTTCATTGGATTGATTTGTGTGGATGCCGCGCTCAAAAATTGTGTATATGTAAGGCTTTCCGCATATAGGCTTACTTCGCAGAAAGGACGCGCGCTACAAAGCCCCCCTCTTTGAGGTGGGGGGGACCGCAGCCGCGCAAGACGCAGTCGAAGCGCGGCGGTAAGCGGTGGGGGGAGTCGGTTGCCCGTTCGGGCATAGACATTTGGCGCTAAAACTAACAAATAAGTAGTTTGAGCAAATGCGGTCTACAACCAAGCGCACGCCCGACTCCCCCCATCGCCCGCTCACAGGCTCGCTCCGCGATTCCGTCCCCCCTCGAAGAGGGGGGCTTTATAGCGCGCGTCCGCCTCGTTCGATTATTCGCTATGGGAAGTCTTTGTACAAAAAAGCTGCTTCAAATGCTTGAAGCAGCTTTTTTTATGCCATGGTCGCAAGCATCTGCTCGCTTACCTCGTATTTGGTGGGCTTGCCGCCCGAGAAACGGGCAAATTCGTCCGCCATGTAGGCAGACATGCGCCATACCTCGTTGCCAAGGCTGCCCGCAATGTGCGGGGTCAGAATGCAGTTAGGCAGCTTGTAAAAAGCGTGATCTATGGGCGAAGGCTCGGGATCTGTCACGTCCAGAATTGCGGTCAGATCGGGACGCTCGGAGAGTGCGCGTACGAGATCGTCCTCCACCACCTGTGCACCGCGCCCCGTGTTGAGAAAGGTCGCGTAGGGGCGCATGCGCGAGAAGTGCTCGTAGGTCAGCATGCCGCGTGTGCTTGCGTTGTTGGGCAGATGGTTGGATACCACCGCGCACCTCTCGAAAAGCTGCTCCAAGGGGCAAAGGGTCACGCCCAGCGCAGCGGCTTTTTCAGGGGAGATGTAGGGGTCATAGACCAGTACGCGCAGCTCGTAAGTTTTCAGCATCTCTGCCGTCAGCGAGCCGATCATGCCGCAGCCGATCAGACCTATACTCTGCCCGTAGTTGCCGGGGTATTCGGATTTGAGCGCGTGACTTTGTGCAAGCTTTTGCTCACCAAGCAGGCGCGCATGCGTAAAAAAGCCTTTGTTTGCAAGCAGGATCTGCGCTACGGTGTATTCCGCAACAGGCACGGCATTGGCAGCCCATGCGCTGAACACCTTGACTCCGCACGCAAGAAAGGGGCGCGCAAAGGCTTGCACGCTGCCCGCAGCGTAAAAAACGGCTTGCAGACGGGGCAGGTGCTGCGCGATCTGTGCCTCGGTCAAGGAGGGCATGCCCCACGTGGAAAAGACGATTTCTGTGTCTGCGGGAATGGCGTCAAGCTCGGTTGACGCGTAAATGCGCTCGTCAAGGTCGCAAAGCGTGCGCAGGCGATCTATCGCACCGGTGTCATACACGCGGTACACTTCATGTGGGCTGTTACACAGAAAAATGGCATTCATAAGCTCTCTCCTATGATGTTGCCGAGCGCTTGTGCCTCGCGCGGAAGCGTGGCAAGGCGATCGTCCGGCATAAATTCAAGCAGTAGGGTGTGTGGGGTGTCAAGCAGGGAAAGGTACTGGCGCCATTCAGCTATGCCATCAGACAGCGGATAGCGGTTGCCGCCTTTCCACTCGAATACGTGCAAGTGCACAACAAAGGGCGCAAGAGCACGCAGGTACGCCATATTTTGCTCAACCGTGCGCGTCTGAAAGGGCTGCCAGTAGGTGCGAAAATGCGGTGAGTTTACCGCTTGCATCAGGCGCAGCGCATCCTCGGCTCTCTCGGTAAAGGTGCCTATGTGGCATTCGGTGCAAATTGTCACGCCGTGCGCCTCTGCCAATGCAGCAGCCGCGCGACAGTCTGCAAGCAGGGAAGTGATCTCGTCAGCCGTCATGTCCGCGCCTGATTTTGTGCCGCACCATACGCGCAGGATGTCGGTGCCAAGTCGCTTGGCGGCAAGGATGTAGTGCTCCAACTCGCCAATCGGCGTCTGCCCCAGACGAAAATACGTGCCGTACGAGCAGCAGCTTGCGCCAAATTCTCGCATCAGCGCCACCAACTCGTCAAGGCGCACCGCGTCATGGCAGGGGGCGTGCACGTCGCTGCCCCATTCAATGTATCGCAGCCCCGCATCGCGCATCGCGCCCAGAATCTCGCGCGGTGTGTGCGCGCGAAAGGATACCGAAACCAAGCCTGTGTCATGCCTCATACCCGTCGCCTCCTTTTGTTGTGTTGATTTTATTATACAGGTTTGCGCAAGTGCTGTCAAGACCTTTGCGTCACATCAAAAAAGCCGAGGCACAGCCTCGGCTTTTGTATTGATTTTATTTACCCTGCTCCATAGCGCGGCGCTTGCGCATCATTTCCTTCATGCGCAGCTCGGTGTTCAGGATCTTCTTGCGCAGACGGATGGACTTGGGAGTGATCTCGATCAGGTCATCATCGGTGATGTACTCAATCGCTTCCTCCAGCGTCATAATGATGGGGGGCGTAAGCAGCAGCTTTTCGTCCGCACCCGAAGAACGGATAGCGGTCAGGTGCTTTTCCTTACAGGGGTTAACGGCAATGTCGTCGTTCTTGGGGTTCTCGCCCACGATCATGCCCTCGTACACAGCGGTCTGAGGACCTACGAACAGTCTGCCGCGCTCCTGGGTCTGGTACAGACCGTAACGGGTGGTCTCGCCTGCCTCGGATGCGATCAGGGAGCCGGTGAACTTCATGGTGATCTCACCGCGGTAGGGCTCATAGCCTGCGAAAATGGTATTGATAGTACCCTCGCCGTGGGTTGCGGTCAAGAACTCGGAGCGGTAGCCGAACAGGCAGCGAGAGGGGATGAGGTACTCAATTCTCATGCGGTTGCCCGAGCCAAGGGGATTCATTTCAAGCAGATCGCCCTTGCGCTGACCCAGCTTTTCCACAACTGCACCAACGTACTCGTTGGGCACGTCCAGCGTGACGCGCTCCATAGGCTCGCACTTTTCGCCGTCGATTTCCTGGAACAGCACGCGGGGGTTGGAGCAAGCCAGCTCAAAGCCCTCACGGCGCATGGTTTCAAGCAGAATGGAAAGGTGCATTTCGCCTCTGCCCGCAACGCGGAACTCATCGGTGGTATCACCGTCGTTAACGCGCAGGGAAACGTCCTTGAGCAGCTCGCGGTACAGTCTGTCGCGGATCTGACGGGAGGTAACGAACTTACCCTCCTTGCCTGCCAGAGGGGAGTTGTTGACCGCGAAGGTCATTTCCATGGTAGGCTCGCTGACCTTGACGAACTCAAGCGGCTCGGGGCAGGTGGTCGAGGTAATGGTGTCACCGATCGAGATCTCGCCTGCACCCGAGAAGCAAACGATGTCGCCAACCTTGGCGGACTCTACGGGTACGCGGTTCAGACCGTCGATCTGCATGACAGTGACGATACGGATCTTCTTGGGGGTCTCTGCGGAGTAGTAGTTGCAGATCAGCGCGTCCTGATTGACCTTCAGGCTGCCGCGCTCAATGCGACCGATACCGATTCTACCCACGAAATCGTTGTAGTCGATAGAGGAAACCAGCAGCTGCAGCTCGCCATCCTCGTCGCCCTCGGGGGCAGGGATGTAGTCAACAATGGTTTCAAACAGGGGGGTCAGATCATCGCCCAGATTGTCGGGGTCAAAGGAAGCCTTGCCCTCTCTGCCCGAGCAGTACAGCATGGGGGAATCCAGCTGCTCGTCGCTTGCGTTAAGGTCAATCAAAAGCTCCAGAATCTCGTCCTCCACCTCGCCAAGGCGTGCGTCGGGCTTGTCGATCTTGTTGATGCAAACGATCACGCGGTGGTTAAGCTCCAGCGCTCTCTGCAAAACGAAACGCGTCTGAGGCATGGGACCCTCTGCTGCGTCAACCAGCAGAATTACGCCGCTTACCATCTTGAGCACGCGCTCTACCTCGCCGCCAAAGTCGGCGTGTCCGGGGGTGTCGATGATGTTGATCTTGGTATCCTTGTAATGTACGGCGGTGTTCTTTGCGAGAATGGTAATGCCGCGCTCCTTTTCAAGCGCGCCCGAGTCCATAACGCGGGTTACGGTTTCCTGGTTGTCGCGGTAAATGCCGCCCTGCTGCAAAAGTCCGTCAACCAGCGTGGTCTTGCCGTGGTCAACGTGTGCGATGATTGCAATGTTTCTTAAATCGTTTCTAATCATAATAACCTTCCGTACTCAAATTTTGACATAATACGCTATCTTAATTATTATACCATACTTTTGCACAAAAAAACAGAAGTGAAATCACGATTTTCGCAAAATTCGCGAGAAATCGCTTGTGCAAAATTGACAAAACTGCGCACGTGTGCTATAATACGGGGAGAACGAAACCAAGGAGACAGTTATGATCAAGGCAATCATTTTTGACCTGGACGGCACGGTAGCGGATACCATTTCCGCTATTCGCGAGGGCGTCAATCTTACCATGGAGCAGCTGGGGTATCCCACTCACACCGATGCGGATATCCGCCGCTTTATCAACCACGGCGCACGCGAGCTGATCCGTCAGGCGCTGCCCGAAACGGTGAGCGTTGACCCTGCATGTGTGGACGGGGCGCTGGATATTTATCAGGGCATGTATGACAGAACCTATACGCATACCAATATGTGCTATGACGGCATGGTCGAGGCGATGTGTCAGCTCAAAGAGAAGTATACGCTTGCCATTCTCTCCAACAAGCAGGACAGAATGGTCAAAGGTCTTGCCGCGCAGCTGTTGCCCGAGGGCACGGTCATGATCGCGCAGGGACAGATCGAGGGCGTACCCACAAAGCCTGATCCCACAGCGGTGTGGGAGATTTGCGCACGCATGGGCGTTGCTCCCGAGGAATGCGCCTTTGTGGGGGATAGCGACGTGGATATGCAAACCGCTATCAACGCGCGCTGCCTGCCGGTTGGCGTGACTTGGGGTTATCGCGGCGCGGACGTGCTGCGTGCCGCAGGAGCAAAGGTGCTGGTGGATCAGCCGAGCGAGTTGGTAGAGATTTTTGCGAACGGTTAACCAATCAAGTAGGATGCGCACTGCAAAGCCCTCTCCGCTCTCCCGCGGAGAGGGCTTTGTGGCGCGTGTTCCCCTCACGGTTTTTGAAAGAAACTTTGCATAGCGCAAAAGCCTCCGACATGGGTTTTCCATATCGGAGGCTTTTGTTTTTATTCTTCTGCTTGTTCTTTGTATATCACGCATTTTTCAAGTCGTTCGAACAACGGATCGAATCGCTGATCTGCTCTGAGAGAATCAAACCATTCGTGCTTGACCGCATCGCGGTAGTCACTCGGGATGATCCAAACGCCCCAGCCGTTATCGTGAATCATGCAAAAATCCTTTTCTCCCTTTTCAGACCAATAGTATCTCGATTTGAGCGTAAAGCCCTTGAGTGCGGGGGAAGGGCATCCCATTTCGAAATCTTCAGATTCCTCTAATCCTTCTTGGGATATCAGTGCCATCAGCTGCTCTAAGAGATTGACCATGTCTTCAAAAGGCGCGTACGCGGCTTCAGTGTCCCCCAGCTTTGCAAAGGCTGCGGCGTAGCGCAGACCGAGCTGGAGTCTTGCCTCGCACCATATATCAGGCGCAGTCCCGCCACTGACCAAGTGATTTTTGTCGGGATGCAGGCAGTTGACTGCATTGAGATAGCCCAACTGGGTCTCGCAGAACCAAACAAAGTGGTGCGGGTCTTTGCATAGATATTCCTGCCAATCGTTTGCCGCAGTCGTGATATGCTCCAGCTCTCCCCACAAAATAGATTGCCTGATCGGCTCGATCTTGTCAAGCTCTTCGCGCATCTTGTATCTGCGGAACAGCAACGCAGAGCGATCCATGTCCTCGCGGCTTGCATAGGCGTCCAAAAATGCGTCGATGTGCGCGTCATCCTCCATGGATGCCATGTTTTCAATGACCCCAAAATGCGCATCCTTGGGGCATACCTCAAAGATCTCTTCGGCTAAAAGACGCATTTCATCCAGTACTTTAGGGTCGTGGAATAGGCGTGTGTCCCAAATTGCGCGGAATAATCCCCAAAACCAATAATTTTGGTACTCTCTTAAATTGCGGCGAATTTCGCGCATCATCTCAATGCTTTTTTCAACGTCTTTCGCGCGAACGGTGGCTTCAAAGGATGCTTGAAGCTCAGCGCAGAATTTTTGTTTTTCCTCCTCGGTACATCCAAGCAGCGCGTCAATCGAGGTTGCAAAAAACGATGCGATCATAGGCAGCATTTCGATGTCGGGGTAGGTCGTGCCGTTCTCCCATCTGGAAACGGCTTGCGGGGAAGTGCCGAATTTTTCCGCCAACTGCTCTTGCGTCAGGTTCATGCGGCGGCGATTGGTGCGTATTTGATTTCCTAAACTCAATTTCATAGCATATTCTCCATTCTGCTTGGCTCTGCACAGAAGTGATTTCTTACCGGTAATCACAGTATATCATATCTTTTTGTCAATTGCAAGCGCGCAGTTTGCGAGAAATATTCTCACTATATGAGAAAAATGCGAGGATTTTTTGTAAAAATCCCAAAACCGTGAAACCAAATCGTACCAAATTCCGTCTATATAAATGACGGCAAAAAGCGCACACGCTTTTTGCGTGTGCGCTTTAAGTTATGGCCTTATTTGCCCTCGGTGGCGTCCTCGTAGGTGTTGAGTGTCTTGACGTCCTTGTCGGAGAAATACTCCAGAGGGTCAACCGACAGGCCACCCTCGGTCATTTCAAAGTGCAGGTGAGGTGCTTCCGCCATTTCAAGCGTTGCTGTGCCGCCTACCGTACCGATCTGCTGACCGCCCGTGACCTGCTTGCCTGCAGCAATGCCCTCGGCAAGGTTTGCGGAGAGGTTCTTATAAATGGTGACAATGTCGCCCTCGTGCGAGATAGCAACGCAAGTGCCCATCATGGGGTCATCCCAGATTTGCGCAACAGTACCTGCTGCGGCTGCGTAAACGGGGGCTGCGTCCTCGGTGGTAATGTCAATGCCAAGGTGAATGCGGTATTCCTCCATGGTAGGAGACCATACCTGAACAGATGCATCGTGCTTTGCACCAAGCTTCCCCTGTACGGGCAGGGCATAGCCCTCTACCTTTTCAATCACCTGCTCGGTGCCGTTGCCCTCGTTGTAAACGGGCACGGTGTCTTCGCCGCTGCCGACAGCGTCGGTATCGGGTGCTTTCTGTGTCTGCTGCGTGGTGTCGGTGGGCAGCTTGCCGCCTTGCTCGGCGTTCTGCTTGTGTGCGCGATTGGTTGCAACGGTTGCGGTAATGGCAATGGTCAGCGTCATGACCACCAGCACGGTCGTAATGACCACGCCCTTGTTGGAAAAGACCTTGATCAGCTTTTTCCCAAATTCGGATTCCTTAAAGTTTTCCCACATAAATAATTTCTCCTTTGTAACTGTGTTCCCTTGGTAGGTACGCTTATATTTTCCTCCGTGGGCGGCAGTTTTATACAGGTGCGGGAAAAAATCTTTGAAGTTGGGATAAGCTTGGAGGATTTTTCTGTAGGGGTGGGTACAAAACAATCAACCTCCGGCAGAGCCCGTTCAACTCATGGTAGACAAAAAATTCTTGACTACCGTGGAAGAATGTGCTATACTGAATTCAATGAAAGAAAACCAAGGAGGCTTACCATGGATTTTATGTCGCTTTGTGCCGAGCGCTATTCGGTGCGCTCGTATTTGCCCGATCCCGTGCCCACCGAGGCGCTTGAAAAGATTTTGCGTGCAGGGCAGCTTGCACCTACCGCAAAGAATAACCAGCCGCAAAAGGTATTTGTGCTGCAAAGCCCCGAGGCAAAGGCAAAGCAGCTGGAGCTGCACGCTTGCTACGGTGCGCCCTTGGTGCTGCTTGTGTGCGGTGACGAGGAGATTGCATGCCCCCGCCCCGTACCGCACCACCCCATGGCGGAAATGGCCGCCTCGATCGTTGCCACGCATATGATGCTGGCGGCAAAGTCGATGGGTGTGGACTCGACTTGGATTTGCGCCTTTGACCATGCCAAGGCAAGTGAGCTGTTTGACCTGCCCGATCACGTTAAGCCGCATCTTTTGCTTGCGCTTGGCTATCCTGCACCCGACGGCACGCCCTCACCCAGACACACCGACCGTAAGCCGCTGGAGCAGACAGTCACCTATCTTTAATGAATTTGAAATCTTCGGAAAGGAGATCATCATGGAACAAAATAGAACCGTGCTTTCCATCAAGCAGATGTCCAAGCATCTTGGAAAGCGCAAGATCCTGTCGGACATTACGCTGGACGTTCAGGAAGGCGAAATTTTCGGCTTTTTAGGTCCGAACGGCTCGGGCAAAACCACCACGATCAAGCTGATTTTGGGGCTTTTGCGCATGGAGAGCGGCGAGATCAGCATTTGCGGATATGATAACGTCAAGGAATTTGAGCAAGCCATGCGCTGCGTGGGCGGCATTATCGAAAACCCCGAGATGTACAAGTACCTGACAGGCAGACAGAACCTGGAGCAGTATCTGCGCATGTATCCCGAGATCCCTCACTCGCGCATTGATGAGGTGGTCAAGCTTGTGCGCCTGGAGAGCCGCATTGACGATAAGATCGCCAAGTATTCGCTTGGTATGCGCCAGCGTCTGGGCATTGCGCAGGCGGTGCTGCATTACCCCAGATTGCTGATTTTGGACGAGCCGACCAACGGACTTGACCCTGCGGGTATCAAGGAGCTGCGTGACGTGCTCAAAAAGCTTTCGCGCGAGCAGGGTGTGGCTGTATTCGTATCCAGCCATATGCTGTCCGAGCTGCAGCTGATGTGCGACCGCGTGGGTATCATCGACCGCGGTGTGACCGTAGGCTTCCGCTCATTGGATGCCGAGGGCATGATTGAGGAAAGTGATTTTTCGCACTATACGTTGGAGACGCCGGACAATGACAAGGCAATCGAGCTGCTTGGCTCTGGTGTGCTTTGCTCGGGAGTCAAGTACGACGGTGCACTGTGCTTTGACGCTTCCCACGAAAACGTGCCGGATATCATGGCGCTCTTGTGCCGCGAGGGTGTGCGCGTATACGGACTGACAAGACAAAAGAAAACGCTGGAGGATACCTTCCTTGAAATGACCGACACAGCAGACGTGGGCACGCAGCCCGTAGTTGAAGCGCGTCGCGGCAAGGGTTCCTCTGAACAGGGAGGTGGCGCAGCATGAAGCAACTGATTAAGAATGAATGGATCAAGCTGCGTGCGCAAAAGACCTACGTGGTGCTTTCCTGCATCGTGCTTGCCCTTGTGGTCATCGTGTCCTTCTTTACCTCGGTGCTTATGACGCCGCTTAACTACCTGCTCAACTATGGCAGAGATATGTTTAACGAGAGTGCCGCTTACGATTGGGCGATCGAAAAGATCGAAAGCGATCCCGACAGCACTCTTGCGAATGTGCTGCGCGTGGTGTTCAAGGATCCCAAATCCGAAGGGGATAAGCTGCGCGAGCAAGCAGAGGAGGATTGGGAGAACGGCTATAAATCCTCTTATGCCGAAGCAATTTCCCAGGCTGAGGTGTACGATTTCATTGAGCAAAATCAGCTTGAGGAGTGGATCGTGCAAGAGATTCAATGGGATATGAACAATCTGTACCTTTGGAGAGAGATTTACAACGGCGTGCAGAGCGGCAAATACGTGCCCGAGGATATGGTGAAGGATTATTATCTCTTTTATCTGCTGACCGGATTTGAGTATACCGACGATTATTTGTGGTTTGATATATTCGAGGAGCAGGATCCCGTCACGGGCGCATTGGTCATAAAAATCTACCGCTTGGACGGTGTGGGCACGCGCGTTGAGTGCACTTGGTCGGACGTTTTGGAGACGGTTTCGGTGTATAAGCCGGTCTGTGATCAAATGATTTCCGAGATCGAGCAATACGCGCTGACCATTGAGCCGGATGCGTATTACGATCAGCTGATCCAAAAGAAGCAGGAGGCGATTCTGACACACGAAAATGCAATCTCGCAGAGCGAGGAGCGCATGCAAAATTTGGATCAAACCTCTGAGAACGTCGAATGGGAACGCGCATATCTGGAGCTGGAGATTGCGCACGCACGCGGTTCGATCGAGGATCATGAGCGCACCATCGACGGGTACGAGTATCTTAAGGAGCAGGGCGCAAGCCCCAACAGCAATGCATTCTCGCTGGTGCATTATCTGTTGCCGCAGGTGCTGGAATCGCGCCGTTATGCCATCAGAAACATCATGACGAGCGAGCTCAACAGCGATTTCGTGCTGCTGACCATGGCGACCGAGAGCAATCAAAATCACCAGATCCGCACGCTGGATAAGGCAATCGTTGCCATCGAATACGCCTATACGCACGACATTCTGCCCGAGGGTATGAGCGCGAGCAGCGCCAAGGATACCTTTGTAAGCAACCTGTCAACCGCATCGTTTTTGATCAGCGCGGTTACGGTGGTGCTTGCCAGCATGATTTTGTCGCGTGAGTTTGCCACCGGTACGGTCAGACTGTGGGTCATTCGCCCCAAGACCAGAACCAAGCTGCTCGGCTCCAAGATCGCCACGCTGCTGCTCTACGTGTGCGGCATGATGGGCGCAAGCTTTGTCATTACCTACGTGTTTGCCTTGATCAATCACGTCATCGACCTGTTCTTCTATGGCGAGAGCACGCTGTTTGTATCCAACTACGGCGTAGTATTCGGACAGGTGCTGCCCATTCCCGCTGTTGCCGAGCATTTGTGGGCGCTGATCATTCTGACGCTGCCCGTTATGCTGTACGCAATGCTGTGCCTGTTTATCAGCGTGCTGACCAAAAAGGGTGTGTTGAGCATCGTGTGCGGTATGCTGGTGCTCATGTTTGCAACCGACATTCAGGCACTTGCCCTGATCGTTGCCAACTATACAGGCGCGTTTGGCTATGCGCTGCAGGCTACCGTGCTGCCGTACCTGAGCATGGACAGATTGCTTGTCACCTCCATGGACTTTGGCGTTGCCCAGCTGATGTCGGGCATGATGGAGGGCCTTGGCGATTTGATAGGACTTGAAACCATGCTGATGTCGCAGATCTGGGGCGCTATCCCGTACGTTTGCTCCACCATCGTGGGCGCAGGCGTGCTGGTTGTGCACATTCTGCTGCTTATCTGGGCAAGTTTGTTTGCATTTAAGAGAACGCAGAT
>JAZOLE010000142.1:0-53793 GCA_045652835.1 Eubacteriales bacterium
GCCCGAGCAGCAAAAAGATGGGGGCGGCGATATCCAGCCAAATCATGGCAAGCGTGTAGGGGAGATCGCTTTTGGTAATGCGCTCCTCTTGGCGCACGGCGTTTTTGATCGTGCGGAGCAGGGCGATGATGCCCATGCTCAGCCCTGCGCCGAGGTATAAAAAGCCTGCCATAAGCGTTGAGGGCATATGATCAAGCAGCAGCTTGGAAAAGGGAGAATTGATGGCGTAAAGCGCGGCAGCCAGTATAGCCAGCAGAATGCCTGCGCCTTGTTTGAATTTGGTCATGCGTTACCTCGCTCTTATACAGAATGTGGCGTCCCAAGCGCCAAATGGCTTGGGGTGTCTTTATTATACATGAGATTGTGTGGAAAAGCAATAGAGTGGGGAATATTAGAGAAATTAAGAGGAGCAATTTATGTAGGGACAGGAGTCCTCGACGGTCCGCGATTGTAGGGCGGGGGTTCAATCGGCGACAGCCGTCCGCCAGAAAAAGAGAACCCGTCGCTATTGCGACGAAGCTTGCGTCGAGGCAGGGATTTACGAACCCATATTTGCGCCAGCGATCGTAGGAAATTGTTTGCGCGTCCGGCGCAAATTAGCATATCGCGGTGCGATGCACCGCTTATGCGAGGGTTCAATCGGCGACAGCCGTCCGCCAGAAAAAGAGAACCCGTCGCTATTGCGACGGGCTCTCTTTTTCTGGCGGAGAGACAGGGATTTGAACCCTGGTACCCGGTTGAGGGTAACACGATTTCCAGTCGTGCGCCTTCGACCACTCGGCCATCTCTCCATATTATCTTGACGACCTGTATATCATACCACAAAAATTGCGGCTTGTCAAGTATCATTTTCAAAAAAAATCAACTTTTTTTGCATTTTTTATTTTATTTTTGATACGCAGGCTTTGAGAGGACCGAGGGCGGGGGATTCCCGCCGCTCGGTGTATGTCAATGCGTGCTTTTTATGCGTTTTCTGCGATAAAGAGCTGTGCGTCCTCTGCCTTGAGTCTCTTGATACCCTCGGTGGTGTAGGGGGACTGCTCACCGCCGTTGGTGTAAACGAAATAGTGACCTGCGGGGGTCTGGTACAGGGTTTCCTCATAACCTGCGGGATCGCCGAAGCTGCCAACCGTCTTCTTGACGATCAGGGTAGCGGTTTCGGTATCATAGGTTACTCTGCCGATCTTCTTGAGCATGTGCGTTCTCCTTCCTCTTATGATTCCTGCAATATCATACCACAACATGCCAAAAAAATCAAGAGGGAAATCGTGGAATTTTCACAATTTCTTGTGAAAATTTTACGAAATGGGGAAGAATTGCTTGTGAAAATCGTCAAATGTCCGCGTCCTTGATATATTGGCTGCCCTTTTCGGCAATAAAGACCTTTCTGGCTGCTAAATTATCGCCCAGCAGCGTGTCAAACATGATGTTTGTCGCCTCTGCATCGGTGGGGGTGACCGCAACCAAGCGGCGCGTTGCGGGGTTCATGGTGGTGTGCCACATCATGTCGGGATCGTTCTCGCCAAGACCCTTGGATCTTTGCAGCGTATATTTCTTGCTGCCGATCTTTTTAAGGATCTCTGCCTTTTCAAATTCATCGTAGGCAAAATAGGTTTTGTCCTTGGTTTGAATTTCAAACAGGGGAGATTCCGCAATGAATACCTTACCTTCTTGCAAGAGGGTGGGGAGCAGACGGTAGAACAGCGTCAGCAAAAGCGTACGAATCTGGAAGCCGTCCTCGTCCGCATCGGTACAGATGATGATCTTGGACCACTTGAGTGCGTCAAGGTCAAACGCGGTCAGGTCTCCCTTGACCTTTTTGCCTTGGATCTCTACGCCGCAGCCGATGACCTTTAAGAGGTCGGTGATGATCTCACTCTTGAAAATGCGCTCGTAGTCTGCCTTCAGACAGTTCAGCGTCTTACCGCGCACGGGAATGATTGCCTGATATTCTGCGCATCTTGCCAGCTTACACGAAGTCAGAGCCGAATCACCCTCCACGATGTAAAGCTCGCGGATCGATACGTCCTTGGTGCGGCAGTTGACAAACTTTTCCACGCGGTTGGCAATGTCAATGGTGCCGGTCAGCTTTTTCTTGATATTGAGTCTGGTTGCGTCTGCCGACTCACGGCTGCGCTTGTTGACCAGTACCTGCGCTGCAAAGCGCTCTGCTTCAAGCGGATTCTCGGTGAAGTAGATGTCGAGATTCTGACGCAAAAAGTCGTTCATAGCCGAGTAGATAAACTCGTTGGTAATAGACTTTTTGGTCTGGTTTTCGTAGGACGTGCTGGTTGAGAACGAGTTGATGACAAGCACCAGGCAGTCCGCGATATCCGAGAACTGGATCTTTGCCTCGTTTTTGTTGTACTTATTGTTGTTCTTGAGATACTTATCCAGCGCAAACACGAATGCAGACTTGACCGCCTTATCGGGCGAGCCGCCGTGCTCAAGGTAGCTGGAGTTGTGGTAGTATTCAAGTGCATTGACCGTGTTGCACACGCAGAACGAGAAATCAGCCTTGACCTTATAGGTGGGCTTGTCCGCTCTGTCCTTACCCTGCGTTTCCATGTGCCACAGCACGGGCTGGGTCACAGCCTGCTCGCCAACCATTTCGGAAACGTAGCCGGAAATGCCGTTTTCATATACGAAACGCTGTTCGGAGAAGGTCTTATCCTCCTGCTCGATCAGCAGCACGAAGCAGATGCCGGGGTTAACCACCGCCTGACGGTGCAGGGTATCCACGTAGAAATTGTGGGGAATATTGATATCGGTAAATACCTCAAGGTCGGGCTTCCAATGAATGACCGTACCCGTGCGCTTTTCTTTTCTTTCCAGCTCGCGCTCGGCAAGCTCGGTGACAGGCTCACCCTTGGCAAAGCTGATCTTACGCTCAAACTTGCCGTCATAGGAAGTGACCGTCATAAACTCGGAGCTGTACTGGGTCGCACATGCGCCAAGGCCGTTCAAGCCCAGAGAATATTCGTAAGCGGAGTCTCCGCTGTTGTTATCGTATTTACCGCCTGCGTACATTTCGCAGTAGATCAGGTACCAGTTATATTGCTGCTCCTTCTCGTTCCATCCCAGCGGCACGCCGCGTCCGCGGTCGTCCACCTCAATGCTTTTATCGCGGAACACGCGCACAGTAATCTCGGAGCCGTGCCCCTCGCGCGCTTCGTCCACAGAGTTGGAGAGTATTTCAAAAAACGAGTGCTCGCATCCGTCAAGACCGTCAGAGCCGAAAATAACGCCGGGGCGTTTACGTACGCGGTCCGCACCTTTTAAGGCTGTAATGCTTTGGTCGTTGTATTGCTGCTTTGCGCCGTTTGCTTTGCTTGCTGCCATGTATTCCTCCGTCGAAAATATATATCCAAGATATATTATAACATTTTTTTCTCGTTTTGCAAAGGGGTTTTTGGGAAAATATTTGTCCTTGGCGTAAATAATCGCAAAATTCTATTGCAAAAAGGCAGGGAAAGCGGTATAATATATAATGAATAATTATCGATTGCGAGGTGTGCGCGTGAAAACCGATTCTCCTGTTTTGTCTGCCGTACGCGGTGGCGTTTGTTGCCTTTTGGGCTTTGGTGTTTCCAATATGCAGCTGGCAGATATTCTGCTTGATAAGGGTGCTGCGCGCGTGCGCGTTTACGATAAAAAATCTCCCGAGCAGCTCGGTGAGCGCGCCTTGACGCTTGCTGCACGCGGCGTGGAATTTTTCAGCGGAGACGATTACCTGTCCTCGCTGGACGGTGACGTCATCTTCCGCTCTCCCGGCTTCCGTCCCGACAAGCCCGAGATTTTGGCTGCCGTTGCAAGGGGCGCTGTGCTGACCAGTGAGATGGAACTGTTTTTGGCGATGACCGAGGCGCACGTGGTGGGTATCACGGGCAGTGACGGCAAGACCACGACCACCACGCTGACCAAGCTTTTGTTGGAAGAAGCGGTGCGCGAGCGCGGATACGGCAAGGTTTACGTGGGCGGCAACATCGGTGCGTCGCTTTTGCCTTACGTGCAGGACATGACGGCGGATGATTTTGCGGTGGTTGAGCTTTCCAGCTTTCAGCTCATGACCGTGGCGCAGCCGCTGCCTGCAAGTGCTGTGACCAACCTTTCGCCCAACCACCTTGATTGGCATACGGGTATGAACGAGTACGTAGCCGCCAAGTGCAATATTTTCAAGGGCGAGGGTGCTGAGCGTCTGGTGACCAACCGCGACTGTGCGCTGACCTTTGATCTGGTGCAGGGTGTGGACGTACCGCTGACGCTGTTTTCCTCAAAGCTGCACGATTACCGTAGCATTATGGGTGCGCGACAGGGCAGAGCCTTGTTTGTGCGCGACGGTATGATCATATGCGCGGACGGGGAGAGAGAGCAGCCCATGCTTGCGGTTGCGGATATTCTGCTGCCCGGTATTCATAACGTAGAGAATTATATGACAGCCATCGGTCTGACACAAGACTATATCACGCCCGAGATCGCGCACAGAGTCGCTTGCAGCTTTGGCGGTGTGGAGCACCGCATGCAGCTGGTGCGCGAAAAGGATGGCGTGCGCTACTATAACAGCTCAATCGATTCCACCCCCACCCGTACAGCAGCCGCGCTTTCGGGCATCCCCGCACGTACGGCATGGGTGATTTGCGGTGGATACGACAAGCATATTCCGTTTGAACCGCTTGCCAAGGTGCTGCGCGAGCGTGCACGCGGCGTGGTGCTGACGGGAGCAACAGCCGATGCGATACAGGCGGCTTTGGATGCTTGCACAAAGGGCAACCTTGATTTGCCCGTCTACCGTGAAAGTCACTTTGCCGACGCGGTGCGCTGCGCGGCGGCTCATGCAGGCAAGGGCGAGATGGTGCTGCTCTCACCCGCATGCGCAAGCTTTGACGCATTTGACAACTTTGCCCACAGAGGGCGTACCTTTATAGAAATCGTTAACCAACTGTAAGAGAGGACGTTATATGGATCTGAAAGCATTGATCACGTCGCTTTGCGGACTTTACTCGGTATCGGGCGCAGAGTCGGCAAGCACACAGGGAGTGGGGAAAATCCTTGGCGACCTGTTTGACGAGCATATTGCATACGGCGTGGGCAACCACGTATTTATCAAGCGATGCGGACGCAAGAACGCACCCAAGATCGTTGTGGACGCACACTTTGACGAGATCGGCATGTTAGTGACCGATATTACCGAGGAGGGCTTTGTGCGCATGACCAACGTGGGCGGTGTGGATACGCGTATCCTGCCCGGTGCAAAGCTGCTCATTTACGGCAAAAAGATCGTGGAGGGCATTGTTTGTGCTATGCCCACGCGCCTGCTTGGCGGCGACGCTGAGGCGCTGCCCGAGATCGGACAGCTGTATCTTGATACCGGATATGGTGCACACGAGCTGAAAAAGATGATCTCGATCGGTTCATCCATCGGATTTATGCCCACCTATACCACCCTGCTTGGCGATCGCATCGCGGGCAAGGCGTTTGATGATAAGGCTTGCGGCGCATGCGCAGTGCAGGGCATTGCCGCGGTTGCAGCCGAGGATCTGGCAGGAGACGTGTATTTCCTGTTTTCGGCAGGTGAGGAAACAACCATGATGGGCGCGATCACGGGCGGTGCAGCGATCTGTCCCGATTACGCTATGGTCATTGACGTCACGCACGCCGCAACGCCCCAAACCGGGGATCTGCCGCTTGCCGCGTTTGGCAGCGGTGCGGTGCTGGACTACGCTCCCGTGACCAACCGCATGCTGACCAACATGACCAAGCAGCTCATGACCGATAAGGGCATTCCCTTTACCTGCGGTGCAACCGGCGGCAGCACGGGCACCAATGCCAACCGCCTTTGGATGACGGGCGACGGTGTGCCTACCGTGCTGATCAGCCTGCCTATCAAGAACATGCACTCGTCCACCGAGGTGCTGGACTTGCGTGATGCGCAAGCGGTTGCGGACGTGGTCAGCGCATTCGTCACCGATAAAGAGATCGGGGAGGTGTTTGCAAGATGAGCGGAATGACTATGAAATATTACGGACTTGAGCTGATCGAGCAGCTTTGTGCCGAGTTTGGACCCTCGGGCTGCTGCGATAACGTCAGAGAAGCGATTGTGTCGCAGATTGTGGATGTGATCGACGCGTATTACGTGGACCGTACGGGAACGTTGATCGCCAAGGTTTGCGGCGGCGGTGCAGGATACAATGCGGACAAGCCCTATCGCGTGCTGCTTTGCACGGGCATGGACGAGGTTGGCATGATCGTAAATTGCGTGCATGACAAGGGACACTTGCACTTTGGGCTGGTGGGTGACGTTGACCCGCGCGTCCTGGGTGGTAAGACGGTGCTGATCGGTGACGGTGAGCGCATGATCAAGGGCATCGTGGCGTCCAAGGCGATCCATTTGCAGAGCGCAGAGGAAAGACGTAAGCTGACGCCCGTGCGCAAGATGTATTTTGATATCGGTGCGGAGAGTGCCGAGGAGGCAAAGAAGTATGCCGACGTGGGCAGCATGGCAACCTTTGAAGCGCCAGTCCAGCGATTTGGCGAGGAAAAGGCATTCATGGGCGGCAAGGCGCTGGAGTCAAGACTTGGCTGCGCTGCGCTGATTGAGCTTTTGCGTATGCTCAAATCCAGCATGGTCAGATTGCCCTACGATCTGTACGTGGCGTTTTCGGATTGCACGCAGATCGCGTTCTGTCCCGCACGCGTGGCGGCATCTGCCATCAAGCCCGATCTTGCTGTGGTCATTGAGGCAAGAGAGGCGTTGGATTACCCCGGCATTGCCGAGAGCACAAGACTTTGCGCACTCGGACAGGGAGCGGCAATCGCGTTTGTGGATAGCTCGGCAATCTATGACAAGGAGCGCACAGACGCCCTGCGCGCGTGTGCTGCCAAAAACGGCATTGCCGTGCAAAGCGTATGCGGTAACCCCAAGGCACAGCTGGGCGGCTCTGTACAGCAGGGCGCGCTGGGAGCCAAGACCGTTTCGGTGGGCTATCCTGTAAGAAACCTGCATGCACCCGTGCAGGTGGCAAAAATTTCGGATTACTATGCCGTAAGAGAATTGCTGTTTTCTTACGTCAAAGAGATAAAGGAGTAAAGTATGCTGACAACACTCAAGCATTTGGTAGCTGTGAGCGGTATTTCGGGCAGAGAGAGTGCCGTTACCGCGAAAATAGCAGAATATATGGACCCGATTTGCGATCAGGTATATACCGACGCGATGGGATCGCTGATCGCCTATAAAAAGGGCACGGGAACAGAGAGAAGAAAGGTTATGCTGGTCGCACACGCAGACGAGATCGGCTTTGTGGTTACGCAGATTGAAAAGAACGGCATGCTGCGCCTCGCCCCCATCGGCGGCATCAATTTCGCGGCAAGTGCTTTTTCCGAGGTGGTATTTGAAAACGGACAGAGAGGCGTGCTTGTACCCGAGGCAGGTGTCAAGCCAGGGGATTGGACGTTTGACAAGATGCTGGTTGATATAGGCGCCAAGGACGCGCGCGACGCGGAAAAGCGCGTAGCGGTTGGAGATTTCTTCTCGGTCGCGCCCAATATCATCAAGCTCTCTGCACGCAGAATTGCAGGCAGACCCGTGGATGACCGCATTGGCTGCGCGATCATGATCGAGATCGCACAGAGATTGCAGGAAACTCCTTGCGCGGATGACGTGTATTTCGTGTTCGCGGTGCAGGAGGAGGTTGGCGTGCGCGGTGCGGGTGCTGCTGCAGAGCAGATCCACCCCGACTACTGCATCAACTTTGACGTCACCGGTACGGGCGACGTGCCGGGGGCCAAGCCCATGGCTTGCGAGCTGGGTGGCGGTGCTGCCATCAAGGTCAAGGACGCTTCCGTGCTTTGCCACAAGGGCGTGGTTGATCGCCTTGTCAAGCTTGCCAAGGAAAAGGGATATAAGTACCAGTACGAGATCCTGATTGCGGGTGGCACGGATACCTCTGCCGTACAAAAGAGCGGCATTGGCGTCAAGGTGGGCGCGCTGTCTATTCCCACGCGTTATATCCACTCGGGCGTTGAGACCTTTGATTTGGGCGATTGCCGCCTTTGCGTTGAGCTGACGCTTGCATATCTTCATAGTGATAAAAAGGACTGAATTTAAAGATTATGGAATTTTCTCAAGAAATATGGACACTTGCGGACAAAGCCGAGGCGGCTCTCGCGCCCCATTTTGCTCGCATTGATAAAATTGCTTTTAACAATACGCAAAAGATCATGGATGCCTTCCGCGAACACCGCGTGGGCATGACCATGTTTGATTCTACCAGCGGATATGGCTATGATGACCGCGGCAGAGATACCTTGGACGCTATCTGGGCAGACGTGATGGATGCCGAGGCGGCATTCGTGCGCCACCAGATCGTCAACGGCACGCAAGCCCTGACCATTGGTCTGTTCGGGCTTTTGCGTCCGGGCGACGTTATGCTCAGTGTGGCAGGCAAGCCTTACGATACCTTGGAAGAGGTCATCGGTATTACGGGAAAGCCGGGGGATGGCTCGCTTGCCGATTTCGGTGTCAAGTACGATCAGGTCGAGCTGAGTGCCGACGGGGAATTTGACTATGCAGGCATTGAGCAAAAGCTTGCGCAGTATGCCGGTGCGGTCAAGGTGGTGTTCGTACAGCGATCCAAGGGCTATCTGAACAGAAAAACGCTTTCCTGCGCGCAGATCGGTGAGCTGGTCAAATTCGTAAAGGAAAGATGCAATGCTTACGTGGTGGTGGATAACTGCTACGGTGAATTTACAGAGGAAAAAGAGCCCACCGCTTACGGTGCGGATATGATCATCGGCTCGCTGATCAAAAATCCGGGTGGCGGTATGGCTGAAACGGGCGGATATATCGCGGGCACGGCACGCGCCGTAGAGCTTGCAAGCTACCGCCTGACCTCGCCCGGTGTGGGTTGTGAGGTTGGTGCAACCATGGGACAGAACAAGAGCCTTTACAAGGGACTTTTCTATGCGCCCCACACGGTTGCGCAGGCACTCAAGACCGCGCATCTGGCGGCTTACGTATTTGAAGGACTCGGCTTTGCGGTTGAGCCTCGCTGGGATGAGCAGAGATACGATATCATTCAAACTGTCATCACAGGCTCGCCCGAGGGACTTTGCGCGCTTTGCCGCGGCATTCAGGCAGGCTCGCCCGTGGATGCGTACGTCACCCCCGAGCCTTGGGCAATGCCCGGATATAACGATCCCGTCATCATGGCTGCAGGCGCGTTTGTGCAGGGCTCGTCGATCGAGCTGTCTGCCGACGGACCGCTGCGTCCGCCCTATACTGCGTACTTCCAAGGCGGCTTGACGTATGAGAGCGGCAAGATCGGTATCCTGTCCGCTGCGCAGAGCATGTTAAAGGAGGCAAGAGCATGAGAGTAATCAGAATTATTGCCGTTTCTTTGCTGCTTGCGCTGCTTTGCGGCACTTTGTTGGCTTGTGCCGACCAAAAAACGCCGACGGGCATGCAGGACGTGACCGTGGGTGGTCAGGACTTTATGCTGTTTGTGCCTATGACATGGACTTCTAATGCACGCAGCGGCGTTTCGGGCGCGTACTATACCACCTCGGATCACTCCGAGAAGGGTCAGGAGCTTGCAAAGCATGCAAAATACTGGACCATCACCGCGCAAAAGGTGGCGGATGATGCGGCAGATATGGATGCGTACTGGGCAAAGCTTTGTGCGTATTATGCCGAGACCTATGAGGATTTTGCGGTAGTTCCTTACAAGGAAGCAACCGCCGACAAGCAAGAGCAGCTTTACCGCCAGACCTCGCTGAAAATGGACGATGCCGCAGGCAGTTTGTGCGCAGCGCAGGTTTACGAGTTTACTGCCAAGGTCAAGGAATTTGCCCCCACGCAGGACATGACCGAGCAGGGCAGCATGAGCTTTACGCGTAAGTACTGTCAGGTCATCTCTCGCGCCAAGGACGGCAGCGGCTTTTACGTCATTACATACAGCGCACGTCAAGAGGACTACGCAACCTTTATTGATAGCTTTATTCATGAGCTGCCCGAGGGCACTGTGGTTGGTGAATTTCTGATTCTGACCGATAAGACCACCGCCACCGCTCCCGAGTTTTTCAAGGATCCCGATACTGCGGATAATATGATCCCCGCATCCACAAACGAGATGCCTTACCGCTTCTTTGTACCCAGCACCTGGCACACGGGCGACACAACCGAATATCCCAGCGCATTTGCACCGAGCGGTAGCGCAAACGTTACGGTCACCATGTATACGCCCTCCAACGTGGCGCTGAGCGTAGATCAGTATTGGCAGGGCTACTGCCTGCCCGAATACGAGGCTGTGTTTGATTCTCTGATTGTTTCCGAGCAGGTGACCGAGGGTACGATCGGTGTAGAGAAGGACACCAAAAACGCCAAGACGTATACCTTTGAAGGCACGATTGGCGGCAAGACTTATCAGTATAAGCAGACCGTGATCGTGCATTCCAGCCTGATCTATTGCATTACCTATACCGCGCTTGCCTCTGACGGCAGCTTTGCACAGTACGAGGCAGATTATCAGGCAATGCTGGACAGCTTTACATTCCGTTGATATGAGCAGAATTTATCTCGACAACAGCGCCACCACCGCTCTGTGTGACGCTGCAAAGCAGGCAATGACCGCAGCTATGGAATGCTACGGTAACCCCTCCTCGCTGCATGCGGCAGGCTTGGAGGCAGAGCATATGATGCGTCGTGCGCGCGAGCAGGTCACAGCTGCGCTTGGCGTGCGAAACGGAGCGGGGCAGGTGTATTTCACCGCATCGGGCACCGAGGCAAACAACCTTGCCATTTTTGGCAGCGTGTATGCCAAGGAGCGCCGCACGGGTAACCGCATCGTTACCACCGAGGGTGAGCATTCCTCAATTGAGGCAACCCTTTCGGAGCTGGAGAAAAAGGGCTTTGAGATCGTGCGCATTCCCACCAAGAATGGCGTTTTGGATATGGAGTTTGCGCAAAAAGTGATCGACAAGAACACTCTGCTTGTTACCGCCATGATGGTCAATAACGAAACAGGCGCGCTTTACGACCTCAAATCGCTCTTTTCCCTGACAAAAAGAAACGCCCCGAATGCCGTGACGCATTGCGACGCGGTACAGGGCTTTATGAAAGCAATTTTTTCTCCCGCAGCGATTGGTGCAGATTTGCTGACCGTCAGCGCACATAAGATCCACGGACCTAAGGGTGTGGGTGCTTTGTACGTCAGCGCAGAGATCATCAAGGCAAAAAAGCTGGTCCCCATCATTTTCGGTGGCGGTCAGGAGCAAGGACTTCGCTCGGGCACCGAGAACGTGATCGGCATTGTCGGCTTTGGTGCGGCAGCCGCACAGGCGCAGAGTACGCTGCGCGAGGATCTGCGATGCATGACGCAGCTGCGCAATTATCTGGAACAAAAGCTTGCAGAGATTCCCGAAATCAGGATGAATCTGCCTGCAGGTAACCGTGCACCGCACATTGTTAACCTGACCTTGCCCGATATCAAGAGCGAGACCATGCTCAACCACCTCTCCGCTAAGGATATTTGCGTATCCAGCGGCTCGGCTTGCGCCTCGCACGGCAAAGCCACCTCGCGTGCGCTTGCCGCGTTTGGCTTGACTGCAGCGGAAGCCGATTGCAGCCTGCGCATCAGCCTTTGTCCGCACAACATAGAGGCGGATATCGACGCCTTGTGTGAGCAGCTTGGCGGAGCGGTCCGCGTCCTTGTCAGAATCCACAGAAACTAAAAAAGTCATATAAAGGAGAAATCGCAATGAAATTCACATTCAGAACCCTGCTTTTACTGCTTTGCGGCATTATGCTGGCAAGTGCGGTTGCTTGCGAAGGCGGCACGGAGGACGTGACCACCGAGATAGGCACCACCGAGCCTGCAGAGGACACCGCTGACACCTCCGAACAAACAACTATGGAAGAGACGACCGAAGAGGTCACCACAGATCCCGATATCATGGTCGGTGAAACCTTGGATGCAGCATACGCTGCAGACTTTACCGTTGCCAAGGTGTTCACCTCGGATATGGTGGTACAGCGCGGTGAGAAGCTGCGCGTTTGGGGCTGGGCTCCCGAGTCCGAGAACGGCAAAAAGGTTTCGGGCGAGTTTATGGGCATGTTTGCCGAGGCGCTGATTGAGAACGGCGCATGGACGCTGCAGTTTGGCGCTAAGCTGGCTGCGAATGCCGAGCTTGGCAACACCATGAAGATCTACACCGATGTCAAGGAAGTCAAGTTTGAGAACGTGCTGGTGGGTGACGTTTACATGGTCATCGGTCAGTCCAACGTGGCGTATACCTTTGGTAATTACCTGAGTGCCTCGAACACCGACCAGGAGAATTACGGTGCTAACATGATCGATGAGAACCTGCCTATCCGTCTGCATTACAACACACTTAACGAAGGTGAAGCACAGGGATATCCCAAGAGAGGTACTACCGAGGTTTGCCCCGACGTGGTGCACAACCGTACTTGGGAAAAGCCGAATTCTTCAAGCATCTACCGCTTTACCGCGATTGGCTACTGCTTTGCATGGAACTTCGTGCAGATGACCGAGGGCAAGGTGCCTGTCGGCGTGATTGAAATCGACGGTAACGGTCAGCCCTTGGGTGCATTTTTGCCCAACGAGGTTGCTGATGAGCTGAAGAGCGACAAATGGAATGAGAAGCAGGGCATATACGTGCCCGAGGGCGTCAACGCAACCTGGGCAAGATACATGTATAACCACTATATGTATCCGTTTGAAAAGTACGCAATGGCAGGTCTTATCTGGTATCAGGGTGAGAGTGACTTCCAAAAAGCGCATGCATCCGAGTTTGTTGAGCGCTTTACTGCCTTTATGAACTACATGCGTTCCACGCATAACGTCACCAACCCCGAATTTGCTGTGTACGTTATGGAATTCCCCACCATTTATGAAAAGCATCCCGATCACAAGGGTGATTGGCACTACATGGATCTTGGCTTGATCCGTACGGTAGTCGGCTCTATTCCGCAGACGCTGTCCAACAGCTACGTGTCCGTTTCCAGCGACCTGTGGGCAGATGACACCTACTTCAACAGCCTGCACCCCGATTGCAAGTTCGGTCAGGGTCAAAGACTTGCCAAGCTTGCCGCAGCCGTCAGAGGTGACGCAGGCACGCTGGATAGTGCAACCGGACCTATTCTCGAAAAGGCGGAATTCTCGTCTGATTACAAGACGGTCGTGCTGACCTTTAGCAACGTAGGCGAGGGCTTGACCACGTCGGACGGCGGTAAGGAGGTCAAGGGCTTTACCTATATGAGAAACGCATATACGATCAATAACAAGAAGGGATCGACCATCACAGCAGAGATCACCGCCCCCAACCAGATCACGGTGACCTGCTCTGCAAGCATGAAGAACGGTGTGGTCTATAACGGCATTGCCAATAATTTCTATGGCAACCAGATCAACCTGTGCAACAGCTTCGGTAACCCCGCAAGTGCGTTCTTTATCGCTGCTGAAAACTAACCCAATAAAAAACGCTCGTGCATTTGCACGAGCGTTTTTTATGCGTTAGGGAATTAGTCCTTAACAAATTTTGCAGCGATAGCGCTTGCCACGGGAATCTTGTGATCGAGCTGACCCTGGAAGAACTTAACGATCGCAATGATGTAGAATACAAGCATTACGAGAGAAAGAATCTGACCAAGGATCGGAACAATGTTCAATACACAAACGAGAGCAATGCCGATAAGAATGGTAAGCGACTGAAGTTTCTCTTCCTTGCTCAGCTTATTCCACCAAAGAATGTCGATAATAAGCAAAATAAAGGGAAGAATAGCTGCAAGACCCCAGAAACGGTTTTCGCTTATGTCAAGCTTTTTCATCATTTCTTTCATTGTATGGCCTCCTAAAAAAATTATTGAATGATTCCTCATTCTGGAAAACATTATAGCACAACAGACAAAATAATGCAAGACTTTTTTAGTCTTTTTTTGCGTTTATTGCGTATAAATTGATGTCCCATGCAGGAAAATAGCGGAATCTGCGCAAATACAGCTTGTAATCGGGGCAGAGACTGCGCACCAAGGCAGGCAGCGCGTAAAGGTCCTCGCTGCGGTGATAGCAGGAAACAAGCAGCGTGGGGGCGTGGGTTGCAATGGTTTGTCTGCAGCCCTGCAGCGCCTCGGCTTCCGAGCCTTCTACGTCAAACTTAATGTAGTCGCAGCCTGCACCGTCAAGCACGCTGTCAACCGATCTTGCCTGTACTTCCGTAATCTTGCTCGCGCGTCCTTGCAGCACGGTGGAGGTGTTTTGCGTAGCACCTGCGTTGCGATTTCCCGAGGCATCAAAGTGCAGCACGGTATCCTCGCTCCACGCGGCGCATTGCAGGGGAATGAGGTGGAATTTCTCCTCTTGTTCAGCATATGCGCAAAGCTTGCGATAGTTGCGTACATCCGGCTCAAGCGCATAAAGCGTTTGCAGATTGGGGGCATAGGGCGCAAGTGCGCGTGCCGAGTCACCGTTGTAAGCACCAAGATCTACCGCTACGCAAAAGTCGGAGCAGGGCAGGATCTGCCCGAACGATTCGTCGGGGGTGTTTTCTATTGCAGTCAGGTATTTTAAGTCACCCGTCAGCTTGTAGCGGATGATATGGTCAAACACGCGCACCGATTCTTCGTCCGCAAGCAGTGCGCGTGCGGCATCAAATTCGGACTTGTGCGATGCGTAAAAGTCTGCGTCAAACAAGTTGTCGCCAAACACGGGCACGTCGGGCGCGTAAAGCTCGCATTCCTCTGCCACGTGCAAAATGGTCTGCATCACGTCAGGTAGGGAGGAGGCAAACGAGAGCAGCACGATCATGTTGTCCGCACCGTATTTTTGCTTGGTTTCGCTGTAGGAAAGCACGCGCTTGCCGTGAAAAGAGTGCCCACGCACAAAGCCGTCGCTGGCAAAAAAGTCTTCAATTTGGATGCCCTTGGCATCCGCCACGGCTATGATCTTGTCAGCACCGTTGCCCATGCCGTACATGACGATATGCTTGTTTGTATGTTTGAGATATTCCCACAGGTCGGGAAATGCGGAATATGGCATAAGTTACCTCACTTTTATTGACAAATACATGCGATTATGCTACAATTATAGCATAATCTAATGCATTTGTAAAGGAGTCAACCAATATGTCTTGCTTGTTTTGCAGAATTATCGCAGGGGAGATCCCCTCTAAAAAGGTTTACGAGGACGAGTACGTTTACGCGTTCTACGATATTGCGCCCATGGCGCCCGTGCACGTGCTGCTGATTCCCAAGCTGCACATGGACAGCGCAGATGCGGTTACGGCAGACAACAGCCTGTACGTAGCCAAGATTTTTGAGGCGATTCCTGCTGTGGCAAAGGAACTCGGCTTGGAGAACGGCTACCGCGTGATCACCAATTGCGGCGAGGACGGCTGCCAGAGTGTCAAGCATTTGCATTTCCACCTGCTCGGTGGCAAAAAGCTGCCCGAGACCTTGGGGTAATTACAGTGAAGGACACAAGACTTGCCGAGGTGCTTGGCGGCAGAGAGAATAATTATTTATTGCCCTTCTATTGGCAGCACGGTACGCACCGCGACCGTATTCCCGCGCAGATTCAGCGCATTTATGAGAGCGGCTGCCGCGCGATTTGCGCGGAATCCCGTCCGCATCCCGATTTTTGCGGCCCCGAATGGTGGGCAGATATGGACGTCATTCTCGCAGAGTGCGAGAAGCGCGATATGAAGGTATGGATACTGGACGATAAGCGTTATCCCACGGGCTATGCCAACGGGTTGATCGAAACCAAGTACCCCCACCTGCGCCAGCGCGAGATCATCGAGGAGCATATTGACGTGCTGGGTCCTGCACCCGATACTGCTTTTTTGGTCAGCAAGACCTGGGAGGACGATGAGATCTTGGGCGTGTACGCCTTCAAGCGCACCGACCAAGGTGAGGAGACCACGGGCGGCTATATCGATCTGACCCCCACACTGCGTGATGGTTACGTGTATTTCAACGTGCCCGAGGGCTGCTGGCGTGTGTATATCTATACCAACACGCGTCGCGGTAACCGCGGAAACTATATTGACATGGTGAGTGCCGAATCCTGCCGCGTGTTGCTGGAGGCGGTGTACGAGCCGCACTATGAACGTTACGCAAAGTATTTCGGCAATACCTTTGTGGGCTTTTTCTCGGATGAGCCGTCGTTTGGTAACAGCATGGCAACCCGTCACCCGATAGACCCCAGCGGACACGAGCGTCCCATGGGCACGGTGGGTATGGCGCTGCCGTACAATCCGCGCGTCATCGAGCTGATGAGCAAGGAATTAGGCGAGTACGCGCTGCCTTACATGGGTGAGCTGTGGTTTGCAAGCGAGCATGCACCCCTGACCCGCCTTGCTTACATGAACGCCATTACCGCGCTGTATCGTGACAACTTCTGCTATATGCTGGGAGATTGGTGCCGCGAGCGAGGCGTGATGTACATCGGTCATATCATCGAGGACTATAACTGCCATGCGCGCCCTGCTGTCGGTGCGGGACACTTTTTCCGTGCGCTTGAAGGGCAGGATATGGCGGGTATTGATATCGTGCTGCATCAGGTCATGCCGGGCATGGCGCACCATATTCACAATGCAAGCCTTGGCACGGGTTTGAGTGATCCTGCATTCTATCACTACGTGCTGGGTCAGCTGGGCGCATCCTTGGCGCACCAGTATGAGCAGATGAAGGGCAGAGCTTTGTGCGAGGAGTTTGGCGCATACGGCTGGGCAGAGGGCAGCACCATGATGAAATGGATCACAGATTTCCTTTTGGTGCGCGGCATCAATCATTTCATTCCGCATGCATTCTCGCCCGATTATCCCGACCCCGATTGTCCTCCGCACTTTGGTGCAGAGGGGCATGATCCCCAATTTGAGGGCTTTACCCATCTGATGAAATATACCAATAAGGCAGCGCACCTGCTCTTTGGCGGCGAGCATATCACCTCTTGTGCCGTGCTGTACCACGCAGAGGGCGAATGGATGAACGGTAAGGGCGACTATATCTTTACCCAAGTGCCTGCCAAGGCGCTGCTGGATGCGCATTTGTGCTATGATATTATCTGCCTTGACGTGCTGCAAAAGGCAGCTGTGGACGGCGGTAAGCTGACTGTCAACGGTGAAGTGTACGGTGCACTGGTTGTGCCGTATGCCAAGGTGCTGCCCGAGGCGACTAAGGCTGCTGTCAAGCGTCTTTGCGATGCGGGTGTGCCTGTGCTTTTGTGCGAGGGAAGACCTGAGGGCTTTGAGGGTGAGATTGTGAGTGCCAAGGAGCTGCCTGCACGCATTTGCGCACTGGGACTTGCGGATCTTGCGGTAGAGGGCAATTGCCCCCTGCTGCGCCACTATCATGTCAAGAGAGACGGCGCGGACGTGTTCATGCTGTTCAACGAGGACAGCGTCAATACCGCGCGTGCAACCGTTACGCTGCCCGTGTGCGGTGACTTTGCAAGATTGCGCATGATCGAGGATCTCACATATGCCGACACAACTGCGGACGGCAAGATCACGGTTGAGCTGTTACCCGGACAATCCGAAATTTTGGTATTCGGTGCGTCTGTTGAAGGAATGACCGAGCTTTGTAAGCCCACAAGCGCAACTGTGCTTGCGCCCACGTATCAGATCGAATTGGCAGATTCCGAGGATCTTGGCGCATTCTATGCGTACAAGACCACCGATCAGCTGACCAATATCACCGCGGCTTCGGAAAAGCCTTCCTTCTCGGGCTTGATGCGCTACACCTTTGCGCTGAACATGGATGAAATTCCCGAAAATGCAACTCTGGATCTTGGCAGAGTAGGGCAGACAGCAAAGGTATTCGTTAACGGACAGTATGCGGGCATCCGCATCACCGCACCGTATGCGTTCCCGATTGCTTCGCTTTTGAAGAAGGGTGAGAACATAGTCACGGTCGAGGTGGCGAACACCTTGGTCGGCAAGCACAGAGATAAATTCTCGCATTGCATGCCTATCCCCCCGTCGGGCTTGCTGGGACCTGTCAGCCTGTTGGGTTAATAGAATTTCAAAATCAATAAGGCGTAGCTCCCTCCAGGGAGCAACGCCTTATATTTTATGAGCCGCGCTGTGCGCTCAGGCTATCAATCCTTCTTTTTTGCAATAACCAAAGCACCAAGCGCGATGGCTGCAACGATTGCCGCGCTGCCCATTACGCTGCCGCAGCCGCCCTTTGCGGGAGCTTCGGTCTCGGCTTCTGTTGTGGGAGCATCGGTGGCAGGAGTCTGGGTAACTTCAGCAGTTGTAGCCTCGGTCTTTTGCTCGGTGACCTGCTCGGAGCTTTCCTCGGTGTCCTCGGGAGCCTCGGTCTCGTCATCGGTGTCATTTTCCTGCTGATACTTGTCAAGCTCTGCAACCTGTGCGTCCAGTGCGGTCTGTGCATCAGCGGTCAGAGGAGCAGCGTAGATGGAGTTGTATGCCATGGAGTCATTGCCTGCGCCGCAAACGTACAGCGTGTCGTTTCTTACCTGCATACGGGTCACGCGGTCAGCATCGGGTACTTCAATGCTTGCAACCTGCTCGGCAGAGGCATCGTCCAGCACCAGCACAGCGGAGCCGTCCTTCATACCAACCAGCAGGTGATTGCCAACGTGGGCTACGCAGTAAGCGTTAGCAAGCTCGATTGTCTTTTGGCAGGTAATGCCGTTGGGGTCGATCTTGATAATGCCGTTGCCGCCCTCGTTGAAGTCTACGCACAGCCAGACGGTGCCGTCGGCATCCACTGCCATGTACTGACCTTCCTTCAATGTCTTGCCGCCCATGTCAATCGTGCAATCCGCATCAGCAAAGTCGATCATGCCGCCAATGCCCCAGGTTGCATTGAGTGTGGGATTTGCGGGATCGGTCACGTCATAGCAATAAAGCGTATCGTGATCGTAATTGACCATGACAAAGCACAGGTACTTATCGCCAACCTTGGCAACCTCAACGCCGTTGACACCAACCTTAGTGCCTGCCTGGTCACCAGGTTCAAGTTCATTTTGGTAAACGGGAATTTCGCAAAGCTCGGTCAGCTTGCCGTTGTCCTCCTGCTTGGCAATGCCAAGGCTGACATAATTGTAGTTGACAGAGTAAGCAAAGCCAACGTATACGTTGCCGCGATCGTCTGCCGTAATACCCTTGGCGTAAGAGAAGGGAGAGCCGGGCAGCGCGTTTTCTTCGTTATAGGAGTAGTACATATCGGTGATCTTACCCACCTTGGTGTCAAGCACAACCACACCGCGCATGCCTGTGCCGCCGTTGAGCGTGCCCATATAAGCATAGCGACCGTCAGCCGACATGGAGAAGCCGCGCATATTGTTGGTAGCTGCGCCCATATACTCTTCCAGTTCGGGAACCTCGTCCTCCCACCACCATGCCTCGTAATTTTTGGCAAGGTCGGAGTTGATGTACTCACCGTCCTGATAGAAGAGACACTTGAGCTCTGCTGCGCTCCAAGTATCGACGGTGTAGCCCTCATCGGCAGCCCATGCGCTCACGCTCAAGCAACCAAGGCAAAGAGCCGCGAACAAAACGAGTGTTAAGATGCGTTTCATAGTGAAGTTCTCCTTTTGTTGATATATTGTAGAAATTGCTATTTCTATACTTGCATTATACGCCCATTCGACTCTCTTGTCAAGGGGAAGTGTGAAAAATGATGACAAAATGCGCGGAATTGTCACGGATGTTTGTGCAATGTTACGGATGTCACTAAAAAACTCGCGCTGCCCACAGGACAGCGCGAGTGAAAATATGATTACTTGTTTTCCAAGGTTTTGACAAATGCAGCGATCTTTTCAAGCGCCTGCGTGATATGCTTGACGCTGTACGCGTAGGAAATTCTCGCAAAGCCCTCGCCGCACTCGCCAAAGGCAGTGCCGGGTACGATGGCGCACTTTTGCTCCAGCAAGAGTCTTTGACAGAATTCCTCGCTGGAAAGTCCGAACTTGCCGATATAGGGGTAGATATAGAATGCACCCTCTGGCTCAAAGCACTCAATGCCAAGCTCGGTCAGCCCTGCATAGATCAATCTGCGGCGGTGGTCATATTCCTCCGCCATATATGCAATGTCGCCGTCACCGTTGCGCAGAGCCTCTTCGGCAGCAAACTGTGCCGTGGTAGGGGCGCACATAATGGCGTATTGGTGAATTTTGAGCATCTGTTTTGCAAGAGGCGCAGGGGCGCAGAGGTAGCCAAGTCGCCAGCCGGTCATGGCGTACGCCTTGGAAAAGCCGCTGACAATGATGGTGCGCTCCCACATACCGGGCAACGTTGCAATGGATACGTGCTTTTTGCCAAAGGTCAGCTCAGCGTATATCTCATCGGAAAGCACAGCCACGTTGGTGTCGCGCAGCACCTGTGCAATTGCCTCAAGGTCATCTGCGTCCATAATTGCGCCCGTGGGATTGTTGGGGTAGGGCAGCACCAAAAGCTTGGTCTTGTCGGTCATGGCTGCCTTGAGCTGATCTGCGGTCAGCTTGAATTTGTCCTCAAAGGTGGTATTGATGATGACGGGAACGCCGCCTGCCAAGCGTACGATGGGCTCGTAGCACACAAACGAGGGCATAGGGATAATGACCTCGTCACCCGGCTCGACGATAGCGCGAATGGCAATGTCGATCGCTTCGCTGCCACCTACCGTGACCACCACCTCGTCGGCAGGGTTATAGTGTAAGCCGAATCTGCGATTCAAATACTTTCCGATCTCTGTACGCAGCGAAAGGTTACCCGCGTTGGAGGTATAGTAGGTCTTGCCTCGCTCCAGGCTTTCAATACCTGCCTCGCGAATATGCCACGGCGTGACAAAGTCAGGCTGACCCACGGTCAGCGCGGTCACGTCGGTCATCTCACCGACCAGATCGAAAAATTTGCGGATTCCCGACGGCTTTAGCTCACTGACCGTGCGGGAGAGTAACTTATCGTAATTCATAGATTGCCAAATCCTCGCTCGTCAACCTCTTCCGCACCGTAGATCACGCCCTTGTCCTTGTACTTGCGAAGAACAAAGTGCGTTGCGGTGGAGATGACGTATTCAATAGGAGCAAGCTTTTGTGCCACAAAGTAAGCAACCTCCTTCATGGTCTTGCCCTCAATGACAAGGCAAAGATCGTAACCGCCCGACATCAGGTACAGGCTCTGTACCTCGGGGTAGTTGTAGATCTTTTCTGCCACGCGGTCAAAGCCGCGGTCGCGCTGGGGGGTCATTTTAACCTCAATGAGCGCAGTTACGTATTCGCGGTCGGTCTTATCCCAGTCAATCATTGCCTTGTAGCCGAGAATTACGCCTTCCGCCTCGTATTTCTTGATCAGTTCCTTAATATCGCCCTGCTCCTTGCCCAACATGACAGCCAGCTGCTCGGGGGTCAGCTTGGCGTTATCTTCCAATGCCTTCAGAATCTTATCCATGATATATCTCCTTATTCGCGGTTAATTTTCTCTAAAATGCTATCAAAGGTCAAGCCGTAACGCTTGGCAATATCGCGTGCGTAGGACTTGCCGTCGGGCTTTGCGCGCACGATCTTGAACGAACGCTTGCCCTCGCCCTCAATACCGGCAACCAAGGTGTCAATGCGCGCACCGCCTGCCTCAAGCGATTGCTCGTTGAGTCGGTCAATCTCGGCTGCAAGCTCGTGCAAGTGCGTCGAGAACAGGCAGCGGCAGCCAACGCGTGCCAAGCCTGCCAGCACCTCGGCGGCAATATAGGAAGCCTCGTAAGAGCCGGTGGAAGAAAGAGATTCGTCCAGCAGCACCAAGGAGTCCGCGCTGACGCAGTCAAAGATCTCACCAAGACGGGCGCATTCCTCACCAAGACGGCCCTTGTCAATGGTATCGTCCGCACCGGTGGGGAAGTGGGTATAGATGGCATCGCAGGGGCTGATGGCAGCGTGCTTGGCGGGCACGTACATACCCAGCTGCATCATGACCTGCGCAAGACCAATGGCACAGGTGATGACCGATTTACCGCCACGGTTAGGACCTGTGAGCACCCAAATGCCAACGCCCTCGCGGGAAAATTCCACGTCGTTGGGAACAACCGTGTCTTCCTTAGCCAGCTTGAGTGCCACGCAGGGGTTGTACAGGTCGGTTGCCACAAAGGTACGCTCGGACATGGGTCTGATCTCGGGGACGGACAGCGTGCAGCCGCGCTCGGAAAGTGCCTTTTGCATAGCGGCTGCCTTGGTCACAAATTCGATCTCGGGCATCAGTCCAAGCAAGAAATCTGCGTTTTCCAGCACGTAGGTCTGCACGATCTTTTTCCAGCAGCGTAAAGAGTCGCTGTATACGTCATTGATAGCAGAATTGAATGCGAGCGAGAGCGCCATTTTCTGGTTCTCGGATTGCTTTTTGCCAAAGGGCACAAGGTTTGCAATGCAGGTGTATTGGTCGTTCTTGAAGTTCAGGCGCAGGATCTTGTCGATCACGTCGCCCGACTTGAAAGGCTCGGGGTTAATGGAAAGCACGCCTGCGTGTACGGGGCGCAGCTGCGCGTCAAGGTTGACACCGATGGTGACAGATTTGATGTCGCGCACGCGCTTGGTCAGCTCGGCAAGGCGAGCGTTCAGCTCGCGGTAGTAATCGGAGTCTGCCAGCTCGGCAATGCGGTCCGCAAGCGTAGTGAATGCCAAACCCTTAATATAGGGGCGTGCTGCAGAAAGCCCCTCCTGCAAAAGCTCAATGCAGGAGATGTACAGCTCGATCTCGGTCATGCTGGAAAGGTAATCGTGCGTGTCACCGCTGTCGCTTTCCAGTCTGCGCAGCTCCATAATGTCGGAAAGCACGGGCATCAGTGCGCTCAGCGTCTCTCCGAGCTGCGGGCAGCGCAGCATGTCGGCAAACATCTCGCCACGGTAGCGCATAACGGCAGGATCGATGGTGAAATATTCCTCCACCTTGCTGTTTTTTAAGTCAAACGCCTCCAAAAGACCAAGCTCGGAAAGCGTGTAGGTATCGATATCGGGGCAGTATTTGCCGCTGAAATGGTCCTTTTGGGATTGTTCGTCCGGGTAGAGCAGAGAAAAGAAAGTTAATTCCATGATAAAACCACCTTATTTTGTAATGGGAACGAAAAATTGCTTGCCCTCTTTATAGGCAACGATCTTGTCAAAGCCGCACTCGCAGAGCAGCTTGCAGCCGTCCGAAATGCAATTGCCCACGTTTGCGGGGGCGTGTGCGTCCGAACCGATGGTTACAAGCTCACCGCCTACCTGCTTGTACAGCGTGAGCAGCTCACGGTCGGGCATGGCAAAGCCGTGACCCTTCCAAAGCGTGGAAACGTTGACCTCCAGCGCCACGCCCTGCTTGCAAAGCAGCTCGAAAAGGCGCGTCAGGCGAGGGATATGCTCTGTCAGGTCAAACTGCTTGCCTGCCTCTGCCCAGTAGCGCGCAGGGTAGGTCACGTGTGCCAAGGTGTGTACGCCGGGGAAGGTGACCGATTTGATCATCTCGTCAAGCAGCCTGTTATAGAGCATGTGGTAATGCCGCTCGGACATGCGATCGGTGCGCAGCAGATAGAAATCGGGAATGTCGGGAATATTGTGCAGCGAGAGAATGACAAAATCGTAATCGTGTGCCTCGCGCATGGCAAGTGCCTGCTCGGGGTGCTCCATGGGCTGACCCAGTTCAAGTCCGCGCAAAAGCGTCAGCTTGTCCGCAAACGCGTCGCGCGCCGCGCTGACCTCGGCAAATGCAGTCGCCTGATCAAAGTAGGGGTAAAGCCCCTGCACCTGACCGTTGACCTCGCAATGGTCGGTCAGGGCAAGCACGCCAACGCCTGCGTCCACGGCAGCCTGTGCCATGGCAAGCGCGGTTGCCTCGGGAAAGCCGTCAAAGGAATTGTGCGTATGAGTATGTAAATCGCAAAGCATATACTTCTCCATAATATATAGATAATATAATGATATCACAACTTTTGGCGTTTGTATAGAGAAAAACGCAATATTTTCGGAAAAATTCACATTTTTGCTCCCGAAACTTGCAAAAATGCGCTGCGTGTGCTACAATAAAGAAAACGGAAGGGGGGAGAGCATGAAAAACGTGACCAATCTTTGGCAGCTGATGCAGAGTGCGTGTGACAGAAGTGCCTTGCTGCGTGCATGCGGTGTGTGTGAGGATACGATACAAAACGGCTCGGATTACGACCGCTTTTCTGCTTATGCGGAGAGTATGCCGCTTTGCTGTGGGCATGAAATTTTGCAAGCAGACGCTGCTCTGATCGAAAAATTGCTTGGTGTTGCCGTGCCTATCTGCCCCGAGACCGCGCCTACACTTTGGCATGCAGCTGCGTTCGCGCTGACAGGGCAGGGCGAGAAGCCCGTATTGCCCGAGTCGTGCGAGATTATGTTTGTCCATCCCACTGAGCAAACGCTTTGCAGTGCTGACGTGGGGCAAGCGTTTTATGCGGCTCCCACGGCGGAGCTGATGATGCGACTTGTAAGCTCCTCGGTGCAAGCGATAAGCGTGACGGCGCAAATCGAAAGCTTTGTAAAGCCCAATCCGTATACGGCAAAGCGGCTTTGCGAGACGGAGCGAGAGAAACTGACTGCCGAAGAGCATGACCATTTGAGTGCGCAGACTTTGCGCGTGCTTGGCAAGCTGTGCGCTGAGCGGGGCTCTGATTTATACGTGCAATCGGATTTTGCCGCCACGGACGCGTGGCGCGCCCTGCTTGCGTATTTGCAGCAGAGCGGATGCCTTTCGCGTATTGTACTGACGGTGCAGAGTGCCGACGCCTTGCGCGCTGCCGCGACTTTGGTGGGGTGCCTGCCCAATCCCACGGACGTCCCCACCATACGCGTGGGCGTTGCGGACGTTCAGGGGAGGGAAGCGCTGCTTGATCTGTATGCCACCCTGTTGCCCATCGGCGTTTTGCCGCCGAAAATCGACATATAAAAGAGAAAGGTTGTCCGTATGGGCAACCTTTTTTGAAATTGATTCTGCCAATATGTTTGCTTTGAAAATCAAAGCAATGCTATGAATTCCCACAACAAACAATTCGTTGCATTGTACGCGGAATATGTTATAATAAAATCACAAAAGCGCTTTTGAATACTTTTGGGAGGACTTATTTATGTCTATTGGATCAAATATCAAGCGGTTACGCCGCGAGATGAATATCACGCAGGAGCAGCTTGCGGAGTATTTGGGCATTTCTTCACGCTCGGTATCACAATGGGAATGCGAGCGCACCGCTCCCGATATCTCGCAGCTTCCCGCACTTTGCCATATTTTTGACGTTTCATCCGACATCCTGCTTGGCATTGATATCGAGAAGAGCAAGGAGACGGTGCAAAAATATCTCACCGAGGCCAATGAGGCTCTTTGCAGCGGTGATTTTGAGAAAAACGTTGAAATATTGCGTCAAGCCAACCGTCAATATCCCAGATCGTATGAGATTATGGATAAGCTTGCAGACGGCTTGGTGAGCTTGTATTCCCGACAAGGCAAACAAGACTACGAGGAGGTTTTTGCTTTATGTAACCGAATTCTTGCGGAATGCACCGACAGCGTGATCAGATACAATGCAACAGATACACTTGCCATTGCTTATGGTTATGCGGGCAAGGAGCAAGAGATGCTGAAGCTGGCAGAACAGATGCCACATGCTCATTATTCCTATGAGAATTTTATGGTCTACCGCTGGAAGGGCACTGCGGATTTTGAAAAGCGTCAAAAATACATGTCGTATCTGATCTGTCAAATGATCATGATGATCTCCAATATCGCTTATCACCGAGACGACAACGGTGAATTCATGTATTCACCCGAGGAGAGGATCGACCTCCATAAGCTTGAGGTTTCTCTTTTGGAGCTGATATATTCGGATGGAGATTATCTGATTGACGCACAGCTCGGAGAAATTGCCTGCTCGCGCATTATGACGTTTTATTTGAGAAATCATGACCCGGAGCAGGCATGGCATTGGCTTGAAAAGGGCATCGATTTTGGAATTCATATGGATACCTATGATTTTGATGCGCCGCATACGTCGCTTGTCCTTCGTGGATACGTAGAGGGCGGATGGATCATGGAATCGAACGGAAATCGCACACAGTCCATATTGGAATGGTTGACCAATGACGATGAAGCAGCCACTTTTCGCTCCGATGCGCGTTATGAAACTCTTGTAAAACGCTTGAAAGAGGTTGCAAAAAAGCCTGAATGATTATACGGAAGTCAAACACAAACCCGAGATGAATTGCATCTCGGGTTTGTGTTATGTTATTTGAGCTCAATCGCCTCGCCCAGTGTCAGCGAGAACACAAATGCGCGGTCGGGGGCTTTGCCGAACAGTTGCTCCACGGCACGTGCATAATGCGTAAGCTGATCCTTGTGTGAGCGGAGCATACGCGCGCGGTACAGATCGTGGTCGCGCTTTTCCTCGGGGGTGGGATGGTCGGTCTTGTAGTCGCAAAGCGTAATGCTGCCGTCCTTGCCTACCAAAAGCAGGTCGATCGAGCCCTGCACGTGCAAGAGCTTGCCCTCGACCAGTTGCTTGATCTCGGGATTTTGCGAAAAGTTCTCCAGCGGCACGAAATTGTTGAAATGCACCTCGCGCATGATCTTGTCTGCGTCCATGACCAAGGGGAAGAACGCGCTGTCAAAAAAGCGTCCCAGCGCACGGCGATCCACAATGCTTGCAATGCGCTTGGTGATGAATTTCTCGCGCACAAGTCGCTCCAGCTCGTCCGCAATGCCGTATTCTGCCACGCGGGCGAAATCGCAATACTGCAAAAACAGGTGCGCCGCCGTGCCGCGCTCGGCAGCTGTGGGCTTGGCGTTTTCTGCCATCAAGGCAAAGAAATCGGGCTTTTCGGAGTGCATCTGTTCCAGTCTGCGTGCAAGTGCCTCGCGGGTCTGCATCTCGTCTGCGCTCTCGCCTTCTCCCTCGAAAAAGCAGAAATCGGTATCCAGCATATTGGGGGAGAGCTTGGATGCGGCAGCCTTGGAGGGAATCTTATAAAGCAGCGAGGTATGCTGCTTTTGTGTACCCGAGAGCTGCATGAGCGCGGCGTAATGCGCGCTATCTTGGTCGCTCTTGCCCTCGGCTGCGGCTGCAGCGGCTGTTGCGGAGCGCGTCACTGCTGCGATCTGCCCCTGCTCGTACAGCTCCACGCGGCAGCAATCGGTAGCTTTTTGCTCGTTTGCAGCCATGGCAGAGAGCACCCAGCACAGGTGATTGGGTGCCCCGAGAATATCCGCGCTGCCGCCCATTGCGCACTCGCGCCACAAGGCGGTGTAGGGCTTTTTAATGGTTGCGGTCAGGTAAAGTCGCTCGCGCGCACGGGTGAGCGCAACGTACAGGGTGCGCATCTCCTCCTCGGTACTGCGGTGCACCTTACCCAGCGTCATGGCACGGCGCAAAAGCGTATCGCGCTTGCCCTTGCCGTCCGAGAGTTTGATACCCACGCCCATGTCCTTATCGTAGATCAGCGTCTGCTGGCTGTCGCGGCGGTTGAATTTCTTGCCGCACTTGACAAGGAAGCAAACAGGGTATTCCAGACCCTTGGAGTGGTGCACGGTCATAAGCGTCACGCCACCGCCTGCGCTGGAAGCCTCCGAACCCGAGCCCTTGGCATTCATGGCGCGATGCTGTGCGCGTACAAAGCCGTAAAGTCCGTTCCAATGCTTACGCGTGAACTGTCGCGCGTTCTCGTAAAGGAACAAAAATGCTTCACTCTCTGCAAAGGCTGCAAGGTGCTCGTCCTGCGCAAGCGCGGTCAAGAGCGCATCTGCGCCAAGCTGCACGGCAAGCGCGCGCCATGCCTCCAGCTTTTGGCAAAAGGCTGCACAAAGCGCGGCAATGGCAGCGTTCTCGCCCTCGGTGGCATAGACCGAGATGGCATCGTAGAGCGAGAGATTGTGCGCTGCCGCTTTGCGAATGATGGCAAGCTGCTCGGGGCTTAAGGCGGCTTTTTTGCCACCCTGCGGCTCGGTGAGCAGATAAGAAAGCGGAATATCCTGAGAGGGGTTGTCGATCACGTCCAAAAGCGAGAGCCAGAAGCGGTAGGGCGCGCTCTTGTAAAGCTCACCACCCGTTTGCTGCGATACGGGCACACCTGCCTCGGTCAGCGCGTGCGCAAACGTGTCAAGCGGCGCTTTGGTGCGGCTGAGAATGGCAATATCCGAGGGCAGAATGGGCGTGCCGTCTGCCTTGCGTTCACCTGCAAGCAGGCGCAAGATTTCATTGACCGCTGCTTGCGTCTCGGTGTCGGCAACGAGGTCTTCGTCATCCTCATCATCCTCGTCCTCTTCTGCATCGGTAGGCTGCGTGATCTGCAGCACCACCTGGGGGCTGACGTAGCCCTCAGGGGCTATTTTTCTATTGATCAGATCGTCATCGGGGCGGTAACCGATGGTGTCGGGGCACGCCTCGAAGATATAAGCGCAAACAAGGTTGGTAAAATCAATGACCGATTTGTCACAGCGGAAGTTTTCGGACATGAACAGTACGCAGCCTTGGTCGGTTTCGGGGGGATTTTGCAGTGTGTCGGGGGCCAGCGTGGCGAACAGGCGGCGGTAGTCGGCAAAGATCGAGGGATCCGCCTCACGGAAGCCGTAAATGCTTTGCTTGATGTCGCCTACCATAAAGCGGTGGTCGCCGCCGATGATGGAAAATATCTTGTCCTGCAAGGAGTTGACGTCTTGGTATTCGTCAATGTATACCCAATCGAATTTATCGCGGTAAGCAGCGGCGAGATCGGTCAGCGCACCGTTCTCGTTTTGCAAAAGCCGCAGCATAAAGCGGGGCATGTCCGAGAATTCACAAACGCCAAGTCGCAGCTTTTCCTCTGCGTAGCGCTTGTCATATTCGTCCATAATGGCGTAAAGTGTGCGGCAAATGGCTGCGGTTGCGGCAAACTGCGCGCGAATGTCCTCGGGAGAGACGGTAAAGTTCTCGGCAAGCTTTTTGATCTTGTCGTTCTGCTTTTTGCGGAAAGCTTCAAATTCCTCGCAAAGCGGTGTCTTCTGATCCTTTTTGACCGTGGGCTTTTTGACGGCAGGATGTGCGGCAAAGGCTTCGGCAGCACCTGCGTAGCCGCCGTCCTTGAGTCGGTGCGCGATCATGCCGCAGCGTGCCGCGTCGGAGTCAAACATGTTGGCAAAGGCTGCACCGCACGAGGGATCATGCGCGATCTCGTCTTTTGCCTTGAGGAATTTCTGTTCAAGCGCGAGCAGGGAATTGATTGTGTGATTGCGCAGCTGCGCGCCCCAGAGAGAATCGAAAAAGTCGCCCTCGGTTTCGCGCTCGATTCGCTCGGCACAATCGGCAATGCGACCCACACCGCGTTCCGAGGTGACAAGCCTTTGGTAAAGATCGGTCAGAGTAGGCACGAGTGCAGAAAAATCGCGCGAGGAAACCAGCGTTTCCACAAACGAAAGGAACGCGCTCTCGCGTGCAAGCCCTAAAACACCCTGCTCGGTATCGCGGCTCTGCGTGTAAAAATCTTCAATGACCTGTTCCATGACCGATGCGGCAATGCCGTCGGCTTCGCCGTCATCCGCCATGCGAAAGCCTGCGGGCAGCCCAAGTCGCTCAAAGTTTGCGCGCACTGGCTCACCGAAAAAGGCGTCAATGGTGTGAATATGTGCGCCCGGCAGCAGCAAAAGCTGGTGATTGAGGTGACGGTTGGCAGGGTCTGCCGCAATCGCCTCGGTCAGGGCGGACGCAATGCGCGCACGCAGCTCGGCTGCGGCGGCACGCGTAAAGGTAACGATCAGCATGCGCTCCAGCGTGCAGCTTTCGTCCTCGGTGATCTGATTGATAATGCGCTGCGTTAAGGTTGCGGTCTTACCCGAGCCTGCGGCAGCAGAGACCAGAAGGGAGGTCTTTTTGTATTGCATTGCCGCGCTTTGCGCAGGCGTCCATTGTCTTGCCATGTAAAAGACTCTCCTTTCTTAAAATTCATTTATAACAGCCTTGTCGCAGCTGTCCTTGATGCGGCAGAAGCGGCAAGCATCGGCATCGGGGCGTTTTTCGATCACACCGCCATACATTTGCGCAGCAATGTCGCGCACGGTATCCTGCACGCTTTGGTTGATCGCGTCAAACTCCTCCTTGGTGCAGTACAGCGTACCCGCCTTTTTCTTGTCGGGGTCAGCCAAGGGATCAATTGCCTGCGGTACGCCGTCCTCGGCTAAGATCAAGCCGCTGGAAAAGGGCTTGGGAGCACCGTTTTCCTCGGATGCCGAGAAGTAGAGCGCAGCCGAGGGAACCACGTTTTCACCGTAAAGACGTGCGTTTTCGGGGGAGCAGACAGTAAAGAGGTAAAGCGGCAGCTGAATGTCCTTGCCGCTGTAAGCATCCTCCAGCTTGAATTTGCTGCTGCCTGTCTTGTAGTCCACAATGCGCAAGTAGGTCTTGCCCTCGTGTTGCCACAAATCCACGCGGTCCACCGTGCCGCCAATGCAAACGGCAGGCAGGGGGGAGTCGCCTACGGGCAATATCATGGGCGAGGGTGCGCTCGGGTCGTGCTCGCTGATGCGCTGCTCAAAGGCAACGGGCACGAAAAGTCCCTGTGAAAATTCGCTCATCAGCGTAGCAAGCAGCGAAAGCGTCAGCTCGCGCAGCTTGACAAATCGGTGCATAAGTGACGGGGGCACCTTGTCAAGCGTGCAATGGCAGATCGCGCTGATGTAAAGCGCAATGATGCTGTCGGCAAGCTTTTCGGCATCGGCATCCTCCAAGGGGTGCACCTTGCCGTCCTCGCCCATGCAGGCCTTGATGTAGTGCTCCAGCACGTAATGGATAAACGAGCCCGCATCGGCATAACTGACCGTGGCGGGAGCACGCTCACGCAAAGAGAGAATGTTCTCGGAAAAATAGCGGTAGGGGCAGAGCGCAAAGGTCTGTATTTTGGATTTGCTCAGATAGAGCTTATCACCAAGCAAGGCTCTTGCGGTCTCGGGGGAGATGCAGGGCAGGTGCACCACGCCCTCGTCAGGGGTAGCGGCAACTGCACGCGGCAGGTGCACGCGTGTTTCGGTGCAATCGGGGAACAGGTGCAGCACGCGCTGCCATGCCACGCCCGGGGTGGTGTCCTTGCCGCCCGTGTTTTTCTCGGATCGCGAAAGGATCAGGTGCTCTGAGGGCTTTGTCATGGCGCGATATACGTAAAACAGCTCGGCAGACGAGCGCGTTTGCTTGCTGACAAGCATGCCAAGCCCCAGCTCACTCAGCGTCAGCTTGTCCTGCTCGGAAAGCAATCCGCCGTCCGAAACCGATGCGGGGAATTCACCCTCGTTAAGTCCCAGCAAAAGCGCAACCTTGACGTTGCCTACGCGCATGGTGGCGGCAGAACCGATCATAACGCAATCCTGCATAGTGGGAACCGAGCCCATGTCACTCTTGGTCAGCATGACCGAGAGGGCTTGCGCAAATTCAGCAGGAGTCAGCTGCTCCTCGGGCAAAAGCACGGCAAGCGTGGAAAGCAGCTCGGTGATATGGTCATAAAGGCGTACTGTGTCGCCCGCTTCTCTGACCTTGTCAAGGGAAAGCTGGGTTGCGGCAAGATCAGCCAAGCGATCGGATACCTGCAGGGCTTGCAGATACTCCCAAACTGCAGCGCACATATCGGGCACGTGCTGTGCCGCGCGCAGGCGCATTTCCAAGGTCTGCAGGGGCAGCATGACCGCCTCCTTGGTGCGGTTGGCAGCTGCTAAAATATCGGCGGCGCGGGGCGACATGACCTCGCTGTATCCGTCGGGATTCATGGTCCACACCTCGGCAAAGAAATGATTGCCCGAGATGTTCCAGACTTCGCAATAGTCCTCAAATCTGTCCATGTCTGCGTTATCCACACCGCAAAGACCTGTGTGCAGCAGCGTCATGACGTCTGCGCGACGGTAACCCGTGCTGACGCAGCGCAAAGCACTCTGAATCAGCCTTGCTACGGGGTAGGAGCAAAGGTCGCTGCGACGCGAGAGGAAGTAAGGCACGCCGTATTTTTCCATGGCGCGATCCAGAATGCCGCGCCAAGCCTCCACGTCACGTACCGCAATCACAATATCACCCGGGGCATAGCCCTTTTGCAAAAGCGCAAGCGCGTGCAAGGCAGCCGCCTCGGCTTCAGCATAGGGAGTGGCGCAAACGTACAGATCGATCGGCTGCTGCGTGCCCGTTTTTGGCTCGGGCTTTGCCGAAAAGTTCCAAAGCTTGTGCTCCAGCGCGATCAGCGCAGGGGAGGTGGTGCGAATGCTATTGGTCAGCGCAATGCTCTCGGGCGTCTGACCAAGCTCATGGCACATGCGCATAATGCGTGCGCGCGTGTTTGCCTGTTCCTCCATGTGGGGGGGCGTGCTTTGCGCGTCCGGCAAGCAAAGCGAGAGCGTGATGCCATCTGCCCTGCGGAGCATTTGCGCGATCACGCGGTATTCGGGGGCTGTAAAGCTGGTAAACGAGTCGATATATACCTGCGTGCCCGCAAAAAAGTCGTGTCGCTCAAGGGTCTGGGCAAGACGGGTCAGGTTATCGGCAGGGTCACCGCCAAAGCCGTCGTCAAGCATATTTTCAAAGCAAGCCCACACAAGAGCAATGTCGCGCATCTTTTTGTAAAGCGGAGAATTGGTGGGCAGCTTGTCGCAGGCAAGCTCTGCCTGCGCGGGGGTAAGTCCTGCAGCGCGCAGCTCCTCGGCCGCGCCCATCATCAGCGCAGGCAGGGCAGGATCGGAGGTGTTGCGGTATTGCTCCAGCATGCCCGAAAGCTCGCGCAGGGTCTTCCACATGTAAAGCGAGCGCGCGGCAGCCGATACGGGCTCTGCGGCAATGCCGCCGTACAGCCCGAATACCTTGGAGGCAAGGCGCGAAAAGCTCAGAATTTCAAAGTGCAGCCCCGCGCCTGCAGGCAGATCGGAGAGCAAGCGACGCTCGGCACTGTAAACCTCCTGCTCAGGCACGATCAAAAGCGCGCGCTTTCCTGCAGCCACGTCATCGCGGATGCACTGCTCAATATATGCGCTCTTGCCGCAGCCAGAAAGGCCGTAAACAAACGTGGTCATATCAGCTTATCCTCCTTGAGTAAAATGTTTCTGCAAATGGTATCGCGTCCGCGCCATGCGTATGCGCGTCGCGCAAATTTCTCGTCGGGCATGCCCTGCAGTAAGGCAAGATCGGGGCAGGGGATCAGATCCTCGTTGAAATAGGGCACTTGGGTATAAAGCGTGCCTGCGCGTTTGGCGGCTGCCGTGTAGGGGCAAACCTCCTGGCAGGTGTCGCAGCCCCAGATCAGGGGATGCTCACGCAAGCGTTGCGTTTGCAGCGCGTCAAGATTGCCCTTTTTCTGCGTCAGCGCGGAAAGGCAGCTGTCGTGCGAAAGCTGTACGGGGCAGGCGCGGCGGCAAGCACCGCAATCGGGACAGTGCAGCACGGGCTGCGGCGTACAGTCGGTGGGCAGCGTGGTCACGATCTCGCCAAGAAACACGTAAGAGCTGTGCTCGCGCGTGAGTAAGAGACCGTTTTCGCCCATGATACCAAGCCCTGCCATGCAAGCAGCCTCCACCTCGGCAATGGGGGAGTGATCGGCAAAGCCTGCGAAGGTGTGATCGGGAAAATCGGCGCGCAGAGCAGGCAGGACAGACGCAAACAGCGCGTCAAAATACGCGTGGTAGTCCTTTGCCACGGCGTACATGGACACCGTGCGACCTTCGCAGGGCACGGCGTAAGGGACGGCAAGCATGATGACCGAGCCGGTCATGACAGAGTCATTGCCGACTCCGTCAGCTGCAATCCCTGCGCGCTCCAAAAGATACGGACGCAGTACGCGACAATCACAAAGCGAGAGCGGTTGCCCCACTCTGATGCTTGACGGGAAATATTTTGCAAAATCCTGCATGCCTGCACCCCCTTTGAAAATGTTGCTTTATTTATGTCGTGTCTGTTGCAAAGTGCCCGTAGGGGCGACCTGTGGTCGCCCGAACGGACCTTTGACGAGCAATTATGGCGGGCGACCGCAGGTCGCCCCTACGACAAGTCGTTGCATGGTCGTTCGCTTTGATATTCTTTTCTTCATTATATCAAAAAACGCGCAAAAAAACAAGCGGCACACGCCGCTTTTGTGGTTTTTCTTTTGAAAAGTTTTGATCAAATTTTTTCAGAAAAGGATGCTGGCGTGTGAAGATTGTTTTTAGTTGCGAGTGTAGTCGACGCCAGCTGATGCTGAATTGAGAATTCAGCATCCAATACTTAACCGGGCAGTGCCCCAAGTCGCCTCCGCAGAGGCGAAATCTTTCTACGCTGTTTGATTTGCGCAGCAAATAAGTTCTTCTTTGCAGCTTCTTGCTCAAAAAGAACGGAGATAATTATCTCAATGTAAAGAACGAGCGATAGGGAACGCGTCACAGGGGACAGCCCTCTGTGACGCGCGAAACTGCGTATTATTCTCCGGGTTGTGATTCCGCAGCTTTTATCAACGCTGATAATTCGTCGTAACCTCTTTCCACAGCATAGTCGTGTGCGGTTTTTGATTGTGCATCAAGTGCATGTACATCTACCCCCTGCTTCAGACAAAACATGACCGTTTCCGGCTTTTCTTTAGGATTGACCATGCCGCTGATGATGCAAAGATGCAATACCGTCCGTCCTTGGGAATCTGTTGCATGTATATCTGCCTGCTTTTGCTGTACTAGGTAAGACATGACTTCCGCATCGGCAGCGATAGCGGCACAGAACAGCAGATCGTTGTACAAAATCGTGGCACCTTGTGCTTCCAGTAAATCAAGGATTTCGGTAAATTCCTCTATGGATACCGATTCCTTACGAACCGAGAATCTGATCATTTTATCCAATCCATCTTGCGCAGATTGGTTCACGTCTGCTCCGTGGAGGATCAACTGCTCCACAATTTGAGAATTTCCAATGGCAATTCCGTGTTCCAACGGATAAATTTGATTCGTGGAGATTCTTAATTGACCGTTTTTGTTGGGATCTGCTCCGGCATCCAATAGAATCTGCACTGCAGTTACGTCATTGCAATGAATGGCTGTTTCAAGAGGTGTATACGCGTGTATCTCACATATTGTACTAAGTAAAACCGAATACTCCGAGGCACAGTCTATGTCGGATAGAGGCTTGCTGCACAATGTATGCAAGGTATCGTAATCCTGATTTTCGATCGCTTCGATCATTTGCTTGGCATTATTGACTTTTGCGACTCTGATCATGACTGGGCAGCCTATCAGCACAATGACAGACAAAACAACGATGACGAGCAAGCATATTGCTTTTTGATATTTTTTCATGGCAGCCTCCTTTTCAAATCGGGGAAATTTATCTTTCACCTATATAGACGCATTTTTTGCATAAAAAGTCCACGGATTTTGAAAAAAAGATAAAATATTTTCACGATTTCATTATAACATGCTTGGAGAAGTATTGTCAAGATGCTCGTACATGCAGAAAAGTTGTTGCCGTCCGGGCGGGCGATCACATATTTCGGCAAAGCCGAAATTCTCGCCCCTACAATGAAGCACGTCAGGATTTTACAATACCGAAACCATAACAGTCGTAGGGGCGATCAGTGATCGCCCGCTACAAACAGATACGCAAATACTTCTGTGTCATAAGATCCTTTTTAACATTTGAGCAATTTCTTGTTCTGAAAAAATTCCTTTTGCGGTGTTATGTTCGATTACATTTTCGTAATAGAGACCGGTTAAATTATTTTCTTGACATACATTGATAAATCGTTCGGAAAGAAATACAGCCCCGCCCAATTCATAAGTGTGAAAAATATCTGTGTCCACTTCTGTATGGGAGTCAAAATAAAGACCTAAAATGAAATCTTTGGTTCGTCCAACCGGATCGCATAAATTGCATATTCGTTCAGGATGATACTCCTTACCAAACACAATTTTTGAACGTGTATAATCAATAGGCAAGATACAGCGCGTCAATGTCAAGATATAGAAGGTCTGATCAACAGGTACCTTTTTTACGATAACCTTATCAACTTTTTCCGCATCTATAATCCCTTTTATGCCATTTTCTTTCAATACTGTCAATGCTTTTTCGGATATTACAAAAGGGGTTGCGGTTCCGTAGGTGAATAAAAAATCCGGAATATTTTTTCTTCCCCTTAATTCAAGGGTCTTCTCGCCAACCCACTTCATTCCCGAAAGAAACTGCTTGCACACCGGACATAAAGGAATTTGATTTTCATCATAAATAGGCTTAACAACTTCTCCCCAAGCAAATTTTGTGGTTGGTGGATAAATTGCAATATATGTGTTTTGGTTCATAAAGCCTTTTCCTTTCTTAGAAATTCATTACCGTTATTCCGCGTCCAAGCATTTCGGCTGATTTTGCAATTTCATTATAGCAGGGAAAAGCAGAATTGTCAAGTTTAAGCAAAGACGTACATTTTTCGAAATTCAACGACTTTTTATGATATCTTCATATAACGGTCACAAAGATTTTATATAATTGTATATGGAAAAGTATCCAAGCTTTTGAATCTGTTTGCGCCGCCATGGGCGGCATGGAGGTTGGCATGTATCACATTTTAGTTGTGGACGACGAGTCCAGAATCCGCGCCATTATCCGCAAGTATGCCGAATTTGAGGGGCACAGGGTCACCGAGGCAACCGACGGCATGGACGCGGTGTATAAGTGCCGCGAGATCAAGTTTGACATGATCATCATGGATATCATGATGCCCGAGCTGGACGGCTTTTCGGCATGCCGCGAGATTCGCAAGATCACCGACACGCCTATCATCATGCTCTCGGCAAGAGGCGAGGAATACGACAAGATCAACGGCTTTGAGCTGGGTGTGGACGACTACGTGGTCAAGCCCTTCTCGCCCAAGGAGCTGATGCTGCGCGTGGAGGCTGTGCTCAAGCGCGTGGGTAGAAATGCGGATGCTGCGCAAAGACCGCACAATCAGATCGTGGAGCTGGACGGCGGCGGCTTGCGTGCCGACCTGACTGCCCGTATTGTGTACATAGACGGCGTGCGCGTTGAAATGTCGCCCAAGGAATACGACCTGTTCTTCTATATGCTGGAAAACCGCAACATCGCGCTCTCTCGCGAAAAGCTGATCAGCGAGGTGTGGGGCTATGATTTCTTTGGCGATGCAAGAACCTTGGATACGCACATCAAGCTGCTGCGTAAGAGCCTTGGCAAGTACAGCGCGTATATCGTCACGCTGCGCGGCATGGGTTATCGCTTTGAGGAGACTCCATGAGTCGGGGAGATAAGCAAGGACGCCCTTATCCGGGTGTGAGCGTAAGCACCAAGCTGTTATTTTACTTTCTGATTTTCATGATGCTGCTTTTGTCGGTGCTGTTTGTGTTTCAGGTCATGCTGCTTAACGTGTTTTATCGATACACCAAGATCAATGAGATGGAGCACGTTGCCGATATGATCGAGGTTTCGCTGGAGAATGGAAATCAGCAGCTGAGCCAAACCTTGATTGATCATGCCGACGAATATCGCATTTGCATTCGTGTGTTTGCGCCAAGCGAGGAGGGGTTTGTGGAGATTGCGGGTGTTGACGCAGCAGAAAGCTGCTTTTTGCATCACATTGAGAGCAACACACTCAACGAGCTGTGCCAAAAGGCTTTGGACAAGGGCGGACATTACCGCACAGTAAAGCCTTTGAACGCCCAGAATAACGAGATTGTGGAAGATCATATGCCGGGCGACTTGGTCAATAACGGCAGACAGATATTTACCGAGAGACTGAGTATGATCAGCGCGGACATTTGCTATGCGCAAGATAACAGCGCGCCTTACGTGATCATGCTCAATTCCGAGCTGACCCCCTTGCGCGCGACCGTGCAAACCTTGCGTGTGCAATTTGTTTGGATATCGGTCATCTTTGTCGGACTTGCGCTTTTGATGGCAATGGTATTTGCGCGCAGCATTGTCTCGCCCATCGTGCGCATGAACCAGTCTGCAAAGCAACTGGCAAAAGGGAACTATGACGTGCAATTTGAAGGCGAAGGATACCGCGAGACGCGTGAGCTTGCAGAGACATTGAACTATGCCTCCAAGGAGCTTTCGCAAAACGACAGACTGCAAAAAGAGCTGATCGCAAACGTCTCGCACGATCTGCGCACACCGCTGACCATGATCAAGGGGTACGGTGAGATCATGCGTGACATTCCGGGTGAGAACACGCCCGAGAATATGCAGACGATCATTGATGAGACAGAGCGACTTTCCGAGCTGGTAAATGCGCTTTTGGATATCTCGCGCCTGCAGGCAGACGCGACCGAGCTGCAAAAGGAACCGTTTGATCTGACCGATCAGGTGCAAAGATCGGTGGAACGCTATGACAAGCTGCGTGCGCAGGACGGCTATGCCGTGCAATTTGCGTACGATCGCCACGTTTGCGTCAACGCGGACAAGACCATGATCCTGCAGGTGCTGTATAACCTGATCAACAACGGCATCAACTACGCGGGAGAGGATAAGATTGTGACCGTGCGCCAGGAGATTTGTGAAAACAAGGTGCGCGTTTCGGTGATCGACCACGGCGTTGGTATTGCCGAGGATCAGATCCCGCTGATCTGGGACAGATACTATAAGGTTGACCGCGTGCATAAGCGTGCCGTAGTCGGTACGGGACTTGGACTTTCGATCGTTAAGACCGTGCTGGAGCGTCACGGCGCGGCATACGGTGTGGAAAGCAAAACAGGCGAGGGCTCGACCTTCTGGTTTGAGCTGGAGCTTGATGAAAGTGAAGAATAATGCTAAAATAAAAAAGAACGACCGCTGCAAGGCGGTCGTTCTTTGACATGGTTGAGCCTACTGTTAAGGATGCCCAATGTCAACAAATCAAAAAACGTGGCAGCGGACAAGAGAACGGAACGGATACGTATGATGAAGGCGTCCCCCGAGGGGAAGCTGTCGCGCAGCGACTGAAGGGGAATACGAAAGTTTAGGATCGAATTGTTATACCAAAACAGTCAACCGTACCGTTTGGTCCGCAACTCCCCTTCAGTCGCCTGCGGCGCCAGCTTCCCCTCGGGGGACGCCTTTGCAGCGCGTGCCCACTTCGTTGAGTTGTTTTCTTGAGGGCAGGAAAGATGCTTTTCTCAACTTAATGACATGGGGCGTCCTTGACGGTCTGCTTATATACCCAAAACAAAGGGGTTGTCTTTCGACAACCCCTTATATTGGTAATTTAATTATTCAGCAGCCTCGGTGGTCTGCTCTTCAGCCACGGTGGTTTCCTCGGGCTTGGTGGTGGAAACGTACTTCTCGTTAGAGGAGATGTAACCGAATACGGGGTTACCCTCTGCATCATCGGAGAGCTGAATCTTGTACCAGCCGTTGCCCTTAGCAACTGCAACAACCTCGTCACCCTGAGAGAGTGCGCACATCTTGTTGTCCTCAACCTCGAAGTTGTAGTAAGATCTTACGTACAGAGCGTAAGTAATAATGTACAGGGTCAGGGGCTCTTCCAGATCAACAGCGGTCATGTCCTTGACGCATGCAACAGAATTATGTACGTATGCAACGATGGTCTGGGTGGTGGGAGCAGTGGTCTCAGCCTCAGTCTCAGCTTCGGTATCGGTGGTAGCGTCAGCCTCGGTCTCAGCCTCGGTTTCAGCTTCGGTCTCGTTAGCGGGAGCAACGTCGGTATCAGCAGCGGTGGTTTCCTCTACTGCAACCTCAAATTCAATTCTGTACCAGTTTTCGCTGTAGCCGGTGCTCTTGAATTCGGAGTTCATTGCTGCGTAATCAAGAATAGTGGAGTCATCAATGCGAGCCTCGGAGCGAATGGTCGCTGCGCTTGCAACGATGAAAATGGTCTGTTCAAGATCGGTAAATACTTCCTCAACTGCAGGAGCGTCAGTACCGCCGTTGTTGGTGCCGGTAGAGGGATCGCCGGTGCCTGCAACTTCGCCGGTGCCGTTAGGATTGAGATCAAGAATACCGTTGTTGGGTTGTGTGTCGTCCTCGTTGCCCTTGTTCTTATTGCAAGCAACCAAAGAGAGTGCGAGCATAAGTGCAAGTGCGATGATGAGAAGCTTTTTCATCATGTTTTTCCTCCGTGTTTTGTTCTTTTTGTGTGGGAATTTCCCAAATTATTAGACTTAATGCTATTATAGCACAAGCCTGTGCGCTTGTCAAGGAAAAAACAGTATTTTCATGAACTTTTTTTACCGAAAAATCGCCGAAAATCGCAAAATACTGTGCTGATCAGTGCAATCCCATACAATATGCTGTATACGGGACGAAAAGGGGAGAAAGTGGGGCGAATACCCTTTTCGGGCAAAGGTCAGTACGACAAAAGTCGTATTGATGCCGTTTCTTTTTGTGCAACTTTTCCACTTGACACAGAACAAATGTTCTGCTATAATACCGACATAGAACAAACGTTCTTTTTTGAGAGGTGAAAGCATGGATCGCGTCATTTTACACGTGGATATGAACAACTTTTTTGCGTCGGTGGAGTGTGCCGATCGCCCCGAGCTTTGGCAGCAGCCTGTGGCGGTGGCGGGCGACGTGCAAGCGCGGCACGGCATAATTCTTGCCAAAAATCAGGTTGCCAAGGGCTTTGGTGTGCAAACGGGTGAGAGCATTGCCGAAGCGCGGAGCAAGTGTCCTGCGCTGGTGCTGCTGCCGCCGCATATGGACAGATACAAGCAGATCTCGGACAAGGCGCGCGACATTTACGCGCGATATACCGACCGCGTGGAGAGCTTTGGCATTGACGAATGCTGGCTGGACGTGACGGGAAACGGCAGACTTTGGGGGCAGGATTACGGTAGGGTGATCGCCGAAGAGATTCGCTGCCGCGTCAAAGGAGAGCTTGGCGTGACCGTGTCGGTGGGGGTGTCGTTTAACAAGATCTTTGCCAAAATGGGCAGCGATTACAAAAAGCCGGACGCGGTCACGGCAATCACGCGCCAAAATTTTAGGGAGCAGCTCTGGCCCTTGCCCGTGGGGGATCTGATCTTTGTGGGGAGATCCACCGCGCAAAAGCTTTGGTATATGCAGATCCGCACGGTAGGGGATCTGGCGCGCACCGATCCTGCTTTACTGGAGAGTGCCTTGGGCAAAAACGGTCTTGCCGCATGGCAGTTTGCCAACGGTATGGACGGCTCGCCCGTGTTGCTTGACGGGCAGGAATACCCCGTCAAAAGCATTGGCAACAGCACCACCACGCCTGTGGATATGGTAACGCGACGCGATGCCGAAATCGTGCTCGCGCAGCTTTGTCAGAGCGTTGCCACGCGGCTGCGCGAAGCGGATATGCGCTGTACCACGGTCAAGCTGTCACTGCGCAGCACCGATCTTTCCTGGAAGCAGCGGCAAAAGGGAACGGCTGCGACCTGCCTTGAAAACGATCTGTGGCGCGAGGCAATGACACTGTACGATACCTTTCACGACGGTCGCCCCTTACGCAGCATTGGCGTGACCGCCTGCGATTTGAAGGATAACGCAGAGCAGCAGCTGTCCATGTTTGACGGTGATACCTGCCGCCATGCGGCGCTGGAATCCTTGGGTGGCGTGCTGGACAGCTTGCGCGACCGCTATGGTGCACGCGCGGTGCGCAGGGGACTTTTGTTGGAGGGCGACGTGCTGATAGGCGGCATTCCGCCACAGGGAAGTCTGCCGCACCCGGTAGCGTGGCGCAAGTAGCGCGAAATGCGCTTATACCGTGGGGCAGGGGGTCGCTTCTGCCGCCCTCGTGCGGTGTGAAAAAACTTCCCCCCGAGTGTCATCCTGAGCGAAGGGGTATTTCGCAGCGAGCTGCGAAATACCCCGAGTCGAACTTTTGCGGCGTGGAGTGTCCGTAGCATAGCAGGACACGGAACAGAGCAAAAGCGCGAGCGCGTATAGCGCGATGCGGGATCTCTGATGGATTTGCTCAATGTCTGCTCAGCCAAAGTAACTTGATGCAGGCGGCGTGACAAAAACCGTTTAGAGATCCCGCTGCGCCGCGACACAGGGGACAGTCCCGCAGTAACATGTCCTGCGGACATGTCACAGGGGACAGTCCCCAATGTCGCGCCTTGCGGTTTTGCTCCGTTTCGTTGCATAGCAACTCCACTATGCAAAACTTCGACTGCGCGGTGTTGCTCTGCAACACCGCTTCGCTCAGGATGACACAAAGGGGGATACGTCAAAACAAAAATGCCCCCAGGCGAGCGGATGCGCGCCTCGGGGCGGGGGAATTGGATGTAACACAGAACCGTCTCCCTGTTACATTAACCAAAGCAACAGTATGAGCAGCATAAATAGTGAGACAAGGCAAGCAATTGCCAAAGGCCAAATGGAAGCTTTCTGCGGCTTTATAGCACTTTCGTTTATTAAACCTGTGTATTCAGCCGAAACCTCATATTTGGATAATTGAATTTTGAGGAAATTGATCAATGTGTCATTAGCAGGGAATGATAAATATTTTTTGCTGTAAAACGGTGCCCATATTATGCCATATAAATACAAATGTTGGACAGGAACGTCTGCGTCAGTATATATACCAATATAACGCTTCCCATTGCCGCTGCATATTACAAATTTTTTTATGTCTGACCATGGATAAGTGGCGACCTTGGTTCCGTTTCGATTAACCAAAAATATGCCATGTTCATTGATCTGAATCTTTTTCCAAAACAGATTGCCTTTAATAACAAGAACAATCCCGCATACCATTGAGATAACAGATGCAAGAATACCATATATAAAGAGCAAAAATTCCGGAGATTTATAATCGAGAGTTGATGGGATAGCAAGCAAAAGCAGAAAGACTGAAAAAATAATGCTGACTATTCCTAACGGAAGAAATACTTTTGGAAAGCCGGAAAACTTATGATACATATTAATCAATAGGAATCACCTCGTTACTTGGGTTATCCACTCCTTTTTTCGTTGGCGAATGGTGTCTTCGAGCAGCAAAGGGAACGGTGTGACACGTTTCGTTTATTTCATTGTAGCACATGACGAAAAACTTGTCAAGAATTACTGTTGCGCAGGCGAGCGGATGCGCGCCTCGGGGGTGGGTGTGTTTCAACAGGGAACTTGTCCTTTGTCAGACGGCTTTTTTTGAATCAACGGGCGATACCCCTTCGGCCGCGGTGACACAATGGCATTCTGCCACAAATCCTGTTCGCGGTACCAATGCTCTTTATTGACTACCGATGAAACATCCTCGTCCTCCCGTGCGTAGAAAAAGCATTCGCCATCGTGTGTGTTGCACATAAAAAAGCAAGTGCCGTCAGCTCTGTAAAAATGCGGATTTTCAGGATTCTTGAACCCCCATCCGTCAATCCATTCCCAAATACTGTGAATATTTTCTGTTAAAATTGCATACAACTCCGGACAAATACGGTAAAAGTGCAGCACTCTGATCTGTTCCGGATAGGTAAAATAATACGGAGGAGCATACTCATAACAATCCGGATCTACTACAGTTATTTCAAATGGCTTTAACTGATCTGCCAAGAGAATGTTGTGACCAAGAAGCACGCTGAAAGTATCAGAGTACTGAAAGCACACGCGCATGAGTTCATCGTGTTCTTCACCCTGGATGTCGTATTCAACGTCTTCAGTGTAATCTTTAATATTACCATCAAAAAAAGCGTAATTCATGTTTTCCTCCTGCAATACAGTTGGGATCATCCTTCGACATGACTGTCCTCACTCCTGCTTTCATTATAACAGGCTCCTCGGAAACTGTCAAGCAAATATGATTTGCCCCTTCACCCATATAGACGCATTTTTTGTCCCAAAGTTCCGATTTTTCCGGAAAAATTCAAAATAAATTTTTTCATGTGATTTTGGTGCGCAAATTCGGTACAAAAACCGCCAAAATCATTGACATTTTGCAAAATATGAGTATAATTATTATGGGGGTGTATGGATATGCCATACATCTACACACAAGACATAAAAAACGGAGGCTTTACCCATGGAAAAGTATTACCGCATGAATATCGCAGGCGTTCAGCGCGATCTGCCGCTCTGCCCTCTCAATGATAAGCTTATGATCGGCGCGTTCGTCATTTTCGGCGATCCCGAGCTGACCACCGCTGCCGCGCAGGCACTGCTTGACAAGGTGCCCGAGTACGATTATCTGATCACCGCAGAGGCAAAGGGCATTCCGCTGGTGCACGAGATGGCAAGACTTGCAGGCAACCAGAAGTATATGCTGGCGCGCAAGGGCGCAAAGCTGTACATGAGAGACGTGCTGCAGGTATCCGTACGCTCTATCACCACCAATCGCGAGCAGACCTTGTACCTTGACGGCTACGATGCAGCGCTGATGAAGGGCAAGAAGATCCTGATTGTGGATGACGTGATTTCCACGGGTGAATCCCTGAAGGCTTTGGAAGCGCTTGTTGAGCAGGCAGGCGGTATCATCTGCGGCAGAGCAGCCATTCTTGCCGAGGGTGATGCGATCGACCGCGAGGATATCGTATATCTTGAGCCGCTGCCGCTGTTTGACAGCGAGGGCAAGCCCCTGTAATTTAGTAAATACATCTGTAAGGAGAATAAAAACATGGCAGAATTTTTGAGTGCACAAGATAAAAGAACGCACTATTGCGGCACGCTGACCGAGGGCGACATTGGTTCCAAGGTTTGCGTAATGGGTTGGGTACAGAGACAGAGAGACCTTGGCGCGCTGATCTTTATCGACCTGCGTGACAGAACGGGTATCGTACAGCTGTCCTTTGACGATGCAACCGACCGCGAGATTTTTGAAAAGGCTTTCCGTTGCCGCAGCGAGTTCGTACTGGCTGTACACGGCACCGTACGCCCCAGAGCCGAGGGTGCGATCAACCCCAACCTGCCTACCGGTAAGGTAGAGATCTTTGTCGAGAGTATGAAGGTGCTTTCCGCTGCACAGACCCCTCCCTTTGAGATCGGTACGGGCAAGAAGGTCAATGACGAGATCGCGCTGCGCTACCGCTACCTCGATCTGCGCCGCCCCGAGCTGCAGAGAAACATTCGCATGCGTCACGAGATCGCACGCGTTGCAAGACAGTATTACTACGAGAACGGCTTCCTGGAAATCGAGACGCCCATGATGATCAAGCCCACTCCCGAGGGTGCGCGTGACTACGTGGTTCCGTCCAGAATCCATCCCGGCTCTATGTACGCGCTGCCCCAGTCTCCCCAGCTGTACAAGCAGCTGCTGATGCTGTCGGGCTATGACCGCTACATCCAGCTGGCTCGCTGCTTCCGTGACGAGGACCTGAGAGCTGACCGTCAGCCCGAATTTACCCAGATCGACCTTGAGATGTCCTTTGCAACCATGGAGGAGATCATGGAGGTCAACGAGGGCTTTATCAAGAGAGTATTTGCCGAGGTGCTTGGCGTGGATATTCCCACTCCCATGCAGCGCATGACCTTTGCCGAGGCAATGAACCTGTACGGTAGCGACAAGCCCGATACCAGATATGAAATGACCATCAAGGACATGTCCGCGGTGGTTGCAAATACCACTTTCCCCGTATTCGCGGGTGCACTGGCAGACGGCGGCAGCGTTCGTGCAATCGTTGCAAAGAACGGCGCTTCCACGCTGACCAGAAAAGAGATCGACAAGCTGACCGAGCATGCAAAGGGCATTGGTGCCAAGGGCGTTGCATTTATCCGCTGGGCGGATGCTGCTCCCAACTGCTCGTTTGCTAAGTTCCTCGCTCCCGAGGAGCTGACTGCGCTGACCGAGGCGCTGGGTATGGAGCAGGGCGACGTGGCTCTGTTCGTTGCCGACAAGGACAAGGTTGTGCTGCCCGTGCTGGGTGCGCTGCGTACCCTTGTTGCAAAGAAGCTGGACATCATCCCCAAGGGTCAGTTCAACTTCCTGTGGATCACCGAGTTTCCGTTCTTCGAGTGGAACGAGGAGACCGGTCACTGGGATGCTATGCACCATCCCTTTACCATGCCGCTTGAAGAGTGCTTGCCTTACCTGGAAAGCGATCCCGGCAAGGTACGCGCAAAGTGCTACGATATGGTACTCAACGGCACCGAGCTGCTCTCCGGTTCTATCCGTATTACCGACTGGCAGCTGCAGGAGCAGATGTTCCGTGCACTGGGTCTTACCAAGGAAGAGATCAATGCCAAGTTCGGCTTCCTTGTGGATGCGTACAAGTACGGTGCGCCTCCTCACGGTGGCTCCGGTATGGGTCTTGACCGCCTTGCCATGGTTATGCTGGGCGCAGACAGCCTGCGTGACGTTATCGCATTCCCCAAGGTACAGAACGCAAGCAAGCTGATGTCGGGTGGTCCCGCACCTGCAGATCCCAAGGCAATGGAGGAGCTGCACCTTGCATTCGTTCCCGAGGACAAGGAATAATTCCCGATCAAAGGAGTTGTAATATGGCTGCAAATACCGTAAAGTTCAACAAAGGCAATACGCTGACCGTGGCACACAGAGGTGTGAGCGGTTTGGAAACAGAGAACACCTGCGCGGCGTTCATCGCAGCGGGCAACCGCACCTACTGGGGTGTTGAGACCGACGTGTATCGCACCGCGGACGGCAAGTTTATCATCAATCACGACGGCAATCTGAAAAGAATTGCGGGCGAGGATCTGACGGTCGAGCAGGTCAGCTATGACGTGCTGCGTGCAGCCGTGCTGTACGACAAGGACGGCATCAAGAGGGGAGATTTGCACCTTGCAAGCGTGGAGGAATACGTACGCATTTGCAAAAAGTACGGCAAGATCTGCGTGCTTGAGCTCAAGAGCAACTTTACCGATGCCGAGATCGCAAGCCTTTGCGCGATGATCGAGCAGCTTGGCTATCTGGACGGCGTGACCTTTATCGCGTTCAACATTGAGAACCTGATCAAGGTGCGCGCGCTGTATCCCGAGCAGTCCTGCCAGTTTTTGACCGGTGACGTGGGCGACGAGATGATCGCGCGTCTGTCCGAGCTCAAGATGGATCTGGACGTGCATTATCACGCATTGACAAAGGAGCGTGTGGACGCATTCCATGCAGCAGGTATCAAGATCAACTGCTGGACGGTGGACACTGTCGAGGCAGCTGAACGCCTTGTCGAGTGGGGCGTGGATTATATTACGACCAATATTTTGGAATGATCTTTTAAGGGCGACCGCAAGGTCGCCCTTGTTTTTTGGAAAGTTTGGCTCGAGCCTTTTCAAAGGCTCGCAGGGTCTTGGGGCAGAGCCCCAAGTCGCGCCCGCAGGCGCGAAATGTTCTTTCGCTGTTTGATTTGCGAAGCAAATATGTTCTTCTTTGCAGCACCTTGCTCAAAAAGAACGGAAATGATTTGCTCATGTAATATTCTAACTGTACTTATTTTTTGTACAAACAACTATTCCTTGACAACCTATACATAATATGTTATAATGAATCAAACCAAAATCAAGGTATAAGGAGGGCTTTATGAAAAATCTGAAACGTTTATTGATTCCCGTTATGTGTTTGCTTCTTTGTGCGGTCATGGCGTTGCCTGTGTGTGCGTTTAGTCCAAGTGACCCGAATAACTCGCCTATTGAGGACTTCTTTGAAAACGTGGTTATGATGCTGTTCGTGATTTTGGCAAGTATATCTCAAGGCAATCCGATCATATTTGTGATTTGTTTAGCTTTGTCAATACTGATTGGCATTGGGATCTGTGTGTGTGCATTTGTGATGGTGATTGTCGTTGTGATCAAGATCGTACGCAAAATCAAGAAAAAGCGCGAACTGTCGAATACTGTCACTGCTCCGGACACGGAAGATACAACCGAATAAAGACAAGGGCGACCGCAAGGTCGCCCTTTGTATTTTAGTTTGTGCCAATGAGCGGGCGGTCACTGGTCGCCCCTACAACTGATTGTGTTATGATTTTGCAATTCTAAAACCTAACCGGATACATCGTAGGGGCGATCAGTGCTCGCCCGCACTGCTTGAGCCATGATTTTGCAATTCTAAAACCTAACCGGATACATCGTAGGGGCGATCAGTGATCGCCCGCACTCTCAAGTATTACGTTGCGCAAACCCTTTCCGTTCTTTCTTTGGAAAAGTAGGCCAAAGAAAGAACCAAAGAAAGGCCGTATCTGCGGGGCGTTGCCCCGAACCCCAGTCGCTTTTGAAAAAGCGACGCAAAACTTTTCGAGAGTGGTCGTCCGTGTGGTGAGGGTTGGGTTTATGTCTGTATGCAATTTTACTTGACAAATGTCACAATTTTGTGGTATAATAAATAAGATTATGGATATATAAGGGGAAACGCATGAAAACCTTACTTTGTATCGACGGAAACAGCATACTCAATCGCGCGTTTTACGGTATCAGGCTGCTGACCGCTAAGGACGGCACGCCCACAAACGCGTTGTACGGTATGATCAATATTTTTACCAAACACATAGAGGAGTACAAGCCCGATTTTGCGGCGGTGGCGTTTGATCTCAAAGCGCCTACTTTCCGCCACAAGATGTATGACGAATACAAGGCGGGCAGACACGCCATGCCCGAGGAGCTTGCCGCGCAAATGCCGATTGCAAAGCAGATTGTGCCCATGCTTGGCTTGCACGTGCTGCAAAAGGAGGGCTACGAGGCGGATGACATTCTCGGTACGCTTGCCGCTATGGCACGCGAGTACGGTGAGGATTGCCGTGCGCTGGTGCTGACGGGCGACCGCGACTCGCTGCAGCTGATCGACGCCGGCACAAACGTGCTGCTTGCTACCAATCAGGACACGCTCGTCATGGACAGAGATGCGTTTTTTGCCAAATACGGCGTAGAACCCTCGCAGTTCGTGGACGTCAAGGCACTCATGGGAGATAGCTCCGACCACATTCCGGGCGTGCCCGGTATTGGCGAGAAGACCGCGCTCAAGCTGATCAGCGAGTACGGCTCTTTGGATGGCGTTTACGAGCAGCTGCCCACCGCCAAGCATACGCCCTCGGTACGCACCAAGCTGGAAAACGGTAAGGACAGCGCGTATCTCTCGCAAGCACTTGCACGCATTTGCTGCGCTGTGCCGCTGGAGCTTTCGCTGGACGATCTTGCATACACCGGCATGGATCGCGCTGCTGCACGCGAGATGTTTACAAGACTTGAATTTACGGGATATATCAAGCGCTTCGGATTAGACGTAGGGGCGGATTCCATATCCGCCCAATCGTCCGCATCTCCCGTAGGGGCGATTCACGAATCGCCCACAGCTTCTGTTGGCGCGGATTCCATATCCGCTCAATCTCAGACGCTGACCGACGTTGCATCCTTTGCAGACCTTTCGGGCGAGCGCCTCGGCTTTGACTTTACCGACGGTGTTGCCACGCTGACCGACGGTGTGCACGTGCTCAAATACCAAGGTGACCTTGATGCGCTGCAAGCCTTTCTTGAGGGCAAGCAGGTTGTGGCGTACGATTGCAAGGGCATCTATCGTGCTTTGTCCGCGCAGGGCTGTGCCTGGAAAGGCTGCCATCTTGACGTCATGCTTGCAGCATGGGTGGATGATGCAGGGCAGGGAAGCTACGCGCTTGACCGACTTTGCGTGGCGTATTTAGGCGAGATCTACAAGCCCGAGCTGCCTGTCGCTGTGTACGCATGGCGCATGGCTGACGTTTTGGCGCAAAAGCTGCGACAGAGCGGTCAGTACGATCTGCTCATGGATATTGAAATGCCGCTTGCCGCTGTGCTTGCGGATATGGAGGACTTGGGTTGCCTTGTGGATCGCGAGGGCATTGCGCGCTACGGTGCTTTGTTGGATGCACACACAGCGCAGCTGGAGGAGCGCATTCACTTCAGCGCAGGAGGACCTTTCAACATCAACTCTCCCAAGCAGCTTGGCGAGGTGCTGTTTGAGCGCCTGGGCTTGCCTGCAGGAAAAAAGACCAAAACCGGCTATTCCACCAACGCAGAGGTGCTGGAAAAGCTGAAAAAATACCATCCCATCATTGAGGATATTCTGGAATACCGTCAGATGACCAAGCTCAAGTCCACCTACGTAGACGGACTTTTGGCGGTGGCGGACGAGGGCGGTCGCATTCACACCACCTTTAAGCAGACGGGAACTGCCACGGGCAGACTTTCCAGCGCAGAGCCCAATCTGCAAAATATTCCGATTCGTACCGAGCTTGGCAGAGAGCTGCGCAGATATTTCATCCCCAAAAACGAGGATTACGTGCTGTTGGATGCCGACTATTCGCAGATCGAACTGCGACTTTTGGCTGTTATTTCGGATGACGCTGCCATGAAGCAGGCATTCATCAATGGCGAGGATATTCACACCGCAACCGCATGCCGCGTGTTTGGCGTTGAGCCTGAGCAGGTGACGGTCGAGCTGCGTAAGCGCGCCAAGGCGGTCAACTTCGGCATTGTGTACGGCATGGGTGAGTTCTCGCTTGCCGAGGATCTGCACATCTCGCGTGCTGCTGCCAAGGAGTATATCGAGGGCTATATGGCGGGGTATCCCGGTGTTTCGGCATATCTGTCCGACGTGGTCAAAAAGGCGTACGATGACGGCTACGTGACCACCGAGTTCGGCAGACGCAGAGCCATTCCCGAGCTTTCGGCGCAGAACAAAAACCTCAAGCATTTCGGTGAGCGAGTGGCAATGAACAGCCCCATTCAGGGAACTGCTGCCGATATCATCAAGATCGCCATGATCCGCGTGGATCGCGCCTTGCGCGAAAGCGGATATGACGCACGCCTGATCCTGCAGGTGCACGACGAGCTGATCGTAGAGTGCCATGCAAGCTGCCGCGACGAGGTGCTGCAAATTCTTAAGAACCAAATGGAAAATGCAGTCAGCTTTTCCGTGCCCTTGTCGGTAGACGCAAAATGGGGCAAGGATTGGTTCGAGGCTCACTGATTATGTAAAAACAAATAAGGAGATAAAATTATGATACCTTCTGCATTTTTGGAGCAATACGGCATGTATCTTGCCCTTGGCTTGTTTGCCGTCACCTATGTGCTCATGCTGACCTTCAGCAAGGTTAGACCCTACATCGCGCTCGGTTCTGCCGTGCTGTTTATCGCTACGGGCATGCTGCCGCTGGGTGATATCGCAGGCGCGATTGACTGGAACGTGATTTTGATGATCGCGGGCACAATGGGACTTGTTGCGCTGTTTATTGAAAGTAAAATGCCCGAGCTGCTTGCCGATCTGGTTATGTCTCGCTGCCCCAACGTCATGGTGGCTGCCGTTGCGCTCTCGCTGTTTGCGGGCATTATCTCGGCATTTGTGGATAACGTTGCAACCGTGCTTATGATCGCACCCGTTGCGCTGGAGATCTGCAAAAAGCTCAAGACCAATCCCGTCCCCTTTATCATTGCAATCGCAGTTTCGTCCAACCTGCAGGGTGCTGCAACGCTGGTAGGCGACACCACCGCTATCATGCTTGGCTCGGCTCTTGAGATGAGCTTCTTGGATTTCTTCTGGTATAACGGTCGCCCCGGTATGTTCTTTATCGTAGAGCTTGGCGCGGTGCTTTCCGCACTCATTCTTGCATTCCTGTTCCGCAAGGAAAGAAAAAAGAAGGTGGACAAGATCACCGAGTTCACCAAGGTTTCCGATTACGTACCCACCATTCTGCTCAGCGGCGTTATCGTGCTGCTGATCGGTGCATCCTTTATTCCCAACAAGCCTGACATCACCAACGGAGCGATTTGCTGCGTGCTGCTCCTGATCGGTCTGGTCTATACCATGATCCGCAAAAAGAGCTTCAAGGCAATCGTTGCTCCCATCAAGGAGATCGACTATCAGACCATTATGCTGCTGCTCGGTTTGTTCCTGATGATCGGCGGTATCTCCGCACAGGGCGTGATCGACTGGCTGGCGCAGCTGCTGGTACAGGCAGGCGGCGGCAACCTGTTCTTGATGTACACGGTTATCGTTTGGGCATCTGTTGTGATCTCTGCGTTTATCGATAACATTCCTTACGTAGCCACCATGATCCCTGTCATCGGCTCGATCTCGCTGGCACTTTCCGCGCAAATGGGCGTGGATGCAGGCGCGATTGCAGTGCCCTTGTATTTCGGACTTCTGTCCGGTGCAACGCTTGGCGGTAACTGCACGCCCATCGGTGCGTCTGCCAACATCACGGGTATCGGCATTCTGCGCAAGGAAGGATATACGGTCAAGAACGGCGATTTCTTCAAGATCGGTATCCCGTTCACGCTTGCAGCCATTGTTCCTGCGTACATCATCATCTGGCTGTTCTTTGGCGTGTAAGTGCATAAAAAGTCTACATTATAGCAAGAAAAGTCCTTGCCTTTGCAAGGACTTTTCTTTTGTTAAAAAGGTTATACAGTGCGAAAAGGCGCATGATAAGTCTATCGCGTAGCAATAAAAGTCTACTTATTTGGCGAGGACATCTGTTTTGTCAAAAAAGGTTGTGCAGAGTGCCTAAAAATATGCATATCGCTTTATTAACAAAGGAGAAAATTTACAATATTGTTGCAAATTTAACAAAGAAGTGCTATAATGAGAGTATTATAAGGTCTTTGAACGTTTGAGGTCTTATAAAATAAAAAACGAAAGGGAAAAGAAAGATGAAAAAGCTTCTTATCTTCGCAGCTATCCTGATGGCGTTGATGCTGGTGTTCGTGGCATGTAATGATCCCGATCAGCCCGATAACCCCACCGATTCCACCGTGGAAAGCACCCCGGAAACCCCCACCGAGTCCGATGCTGATGACACCACCGAACCCGGCGCAACTGACACCACTGAACCCGGTACTACCGATACCACCGACCCCGGTACTACCGAGACGACTGACTCTGAAACCACCGATACCGAGACTGAGACTGATCCTCCCGTACCTCCGGAGATCAATCCCGCAGATCCTACCTGGATCATTGATGCCGAAGGTCTGGCTGCAAAGGCTGCGACCGGTAACTCTACCGCTGCAGAGCTGATGGACGGCTATGTACGCATAACCTCTACCGGTGCTGACCCCTACTTCCAGTTCCTGAACGCTGCAGGTCAGCAGCCTCAGTACCTGGCAATCTCTTACCGTACCAACTCCGCGCTTGACGGCCAGATCTTTATCGGCTCGGGCGCAGGTCCCAACGGCCAGGGCGATAACCCCATGGTTACCTGGAACGAGGACGGCAAGTGGAATCTCGCTATCATTGATCTTTCCGGCGTAGCTTCCATTACCGACGGTAACATCAACTATCTGCGTCTTGACTACTTTACCGATGCCGGCGCAGAGGGTGACTACTTCGATATCGATTTCATTGCATTCTTCAATACTCCCGAATATGCACAGGCTTACGCATTCGAGCTGCACAAGGCTCCCATGTGGGATGCTGATAAGGCAGTCATCACTCACCAGTCCTTCGACCAGCTCTACAAGGGCATGGGCGATGCGACCGCGGGTGAAGAAAACCTGTTTGCTCCCGGCCAGTCCGCATCTTGGGATAAGATTGCTGACCTGACCGCAGGCGGCGTTGACGTCCTGACCTATTGGGGTTGGGTAGGCATGAAGGGCGAGATCGGCCAGTTTGGTTACCAGATCAATGGCGGTACTCCCATTTATAACGACGAGTGGACCATTACCGCAGAGCAGCCCGTAATTGATGCTGCTAAGCCTACCGGTGCGGATAATGCTTCCAGAATGAAGATCAGAATTAACCTTGCAGGTCTGGAAGGCGAGTACACCGTTCGCACGCTGTACAAGACTCCCGATGGCGTTGAGGTTTGCCTTGGCGAATTCAAGGTAATTCTTCCCGTAGTCAGCCACCAGGGCGGCTACACCACCGATATCGGTACTAACTTTGTTGATGCGCAGGATGACGTAAATCTGAAGGCATCCGATCTTGCACAGCTGTTTGACCAGATCTACTACGGTGCAGGCGCTGATATGTTCGCAAAGTACAATGACGGCAATCCTTACTATGGCGTAACCCACTTTACCTCTATGCACAC
>JAZOLE010000143.1:0-2858 GCA_045652835.1 Eubacteriales bacterium
TCCGTTATATCCTTTGGTATTATACACCAAACATTTCAGAATGTCAAGTGTTTACGCAAAAGTTTTTTTGCGAATTTATCTGACCACGATATTGACGATCTTACCGGGTACGGAGATCTCCTTGACGATGGTCTTGCCCTCAATCTGCTCTGCGATCTTGGGATCAGCCTTTGCGGTGGCAATCGCGTCCTCCTTGGAGCAGCCTACGGGCAGCATGATGGTGGCACGCAGCTTGCCGTTGATCTGTACGGCAACCTCGACAGTGTCATCAGCGGTCTTGCTTTCATCATATACGGGCCAAGGCTCGTACGCAATGGTGGTATCGTGACCCATGATCTCCCAGATCTCCTCACCGATATGAGGACAGATGCAGGACAGCATCTTGATCAGACCCTCTGCATACTCACGGGGGCACTTGCCTTCCTTATATACGGCATTGACAAAGATCATCATCTGCGAGATAGCGGTGTTGAACGCCAGCTTCTCAAAGTCATCGGTGATCTTCTTGATGCTCTTGTGGTAAATCTTTTCCAGCGCGGGAACTTCACCGTCCACGATGTTCTCCTGCTCGGTAAAGAATGCCCATACGCGGTTTAAGAAGCGGCGTGCGCCGTCAACGCCTGCGTCACTCCAAGGCTTGGAGACCTCCAGCGGGCCCATGAACATCTCGTACAGACGCAGAGTGTCCGCACCGTACTCTCTGACAACGTCACTGGGGTTAACCACGTACTCAGGGAAACGCTTACCCATCTTGATGCCGTTTGCGCCAAGGATCATGCCCTGGTGTACCAGCTTCTTGAAGGGCTCCTTGGTGGGAGCAAGACCCTTGTCATACAGGTATCTGTTCCAAATTCTCGAATACATCAGGTGACCGACCGCATGCTCGGGACCGCCGATGTAAAGGTCAACCGGCATCCAGTGCTTGAGTAGTTCCTGATTTGCAAACTCATCGTTGTTATTGGGATCGATATAGCGCAGGAAGTACCAGCTCGAGCCGGCAGAACCGGGCATGGTAGAGGTCTCTCTCTTACCCTTGATGCCGTTTTGATCGTAGTTCTTCCACTCGGTTGCGTTTTCCAGAGGTGCTTTGCCGTTCTCGCCCTTGTAGTTTTCCAGCTCGGGCAGGATCAGGGGCAGCTCCTCGTCGGGCAGCACGTGCACCGCGCCGTCCTCGCCATGTACTACGGGAACAGGCTCGCCCCAGTAACGCTGGCGCGCAAAGATCCACTCTCTGAAGTGGTAGTTAACAGTTCTCTTGGCAACGCCCAGACCCTCCAGCTTGCAAGTGATGGCTTCCTTAGCCTCTTCCACAGTCAAGCCGGTAAACTCCTCGGAGTTGACAAGGCGGTAGCCCTTGCCAAGGTAGTCCTGCTTTTCAAATGCCTTTTCGGATACGTCCACATGACCGAGCTTCTCGTCACCGTCAATAACCTGGATCATATCGATATTGTGAGCGATCGCGTACTCAAAGTCACGCTGGTCATGCGAAGGAACAGCCATAACTGCGCCCGTGCCGTAATTTGCAAGCACGAAATCGCCAATGAACATGCGCACTTCCTTGCCGTTTACGGGGTTGATACAGGTCACGCCCTTAAGCTCACAGCCCGACTTGGTCTTGTTGAGCTCGGTACGGTCCATATCGTTCTTCTTGAGCGTTTCGTCGATGTACGCCTGTACCTCTTCCTTATTCTGGATTCTGGGCATGAGCTGCTTGACCACCTCGCCATCGGGTGCAAGCACCATAAAGGTGATACCGTAGATGGTTTCGATACAGGTGGTAAAGAGCGAAAACTCGCCGCCACCCACGATGTCAAACTTAACTTCAACACCGGTGGACTTGCCGATCCAGTTCTTTTGCATGAGCTTGGTGGATTCGGGCCAATCGATCTCCTCAAGACCCTCCAGCAGCTTTTCTGCAAATGCGGGCTGGTTGATGACCCACTGCTTCATATTCTTTCTGATAACGGGATAGCCGCCGCGCTCGGACTTGCCGTCAATGACCTCGTCATTGGAAAGCACGGTGCCCAGCTCCTCACACCAGTTAACAGGCATGTCGATATACTGTGCGTAGCCGTCCAGATACAGCTGCTTGAAGATCCACTGCGTCCACTTGTAGAACTCGGGATCGCTGGTTGCGATCATCTTGGACCAGTCATAGTCAAAGCCCAGCTCGCGCAGCTGCGCAGAGAAGGTCTTGATGTTCTCCTGCGTAAAGCCGTTGGGGTGGTTACCCGTGGTGACCGCATACTGCTCTGCAGGCAGACCGAACGAGTCATAGCCCATGGGGTGCAGCACGTTATAGCCCTGCATTCTCTTCATTCTCGAAATGATATCGGTTGCGGTATAGCCCTCGGGGTGACCTGCGTGCAAGCCCACACCGGAGGGGTACGGGAACATGTCCAGCGCGTAAAACTTAGGCTTGGAAAAATCCCAAACGTCGGTCTTAAATGTCTGGTTCTTCTCCCAGTATTCCTGCCACTTTTTTTCAATTGACAAATGCTCGTATTTCATGAATATTCCTTTCTTCCACCACTTGGGCGGTCGGTAATTACAACGTAAAAAACACTCTTTTCATTATATATTGTAATTGACTTTTTGTCAATAGTTTTTGCGCAAAAACGGTGAGGCTTAAGTTTATGACGCCTCTTTTATAAAAGTTTTTGATCGACCTTTTTCCAAAAAGGTCGCGGGGTCTTGGGGCAGCGCCCCAAGTCGCTCGGGCGATTCGTGAATCGCCCCTACGGAGTTAGCGAAAATCCCCCACTCATAGGCAAATTTTGCACCCTGAAAATTACTTTTCCCCACCTTATTGACAACGCTTTTGCGGTGTGATATAGTGACAGTATAAAACCGCTTTG
>JAZOLE010000144.1:0-1921 GCA_045652835.1 Eubacteriales bacterium
CGCAGCAACGATGGACTGGATGGAAGAAGAGCAGGAAAGAGGTATTACCATCACATCCGCAGCAACTACCTGCGTATGGAAGGGCCACCGCCTGAACCTGATCGACACCCCCGGCCACGTTGACTTTACCGTAGAGGTTGAGAGATCTCTGCGCGTGCTCGACGGCGCAGTTACCGTATTCTGCGCTAAGGGTGGCGTTGAACCCCAGTCCGAAACTGTCTGGAGACAGGCAGACAAATACCGTGTACCGAGAATGGCATATGTAAACAAGATGGACATCACCGGCGCGGACTTCTACCGCGTGCTGGGCATGATGGAGGAGAGACTGCATACCAATGCAATTCCGATCCAGCTGCCTATCGGCAAGGAGATGACCTTCCGCGGCATCATTGACCTGGTCAAGATGGAAGCAGTTGTTTACTATGACGACCTTGGTAAGGACATCAGAATCGAGCCCATCCCTGAAGATATGCTGGAGCTTGCTCAGGAATACCGTGCAAAGATGGTAGAAGCAGCTGCAGAGCAGGATGACGAGCTGATGGAAAAGTTCCTCTGCGATGAAGAGCTCACCGAAGAGGAAATCAAGGGCGCACTCCGTAAGGCGTGCATCGACAACAGAATCGTTCCCGTTGTTTGCGGTACCTCTTACCGTAACAAGGGCGTTCAGAAGCTGCTTGACGCAGTTATCGACTATATGCCTTCTCCTCTGGATATTCCTCCCGTAACCGGTGTAAACCCCGACACGGATGAGGAAGACAGCAGAGAGGCTTCCGATGAAGCTCCTATGTCCGCACTGGCATTCAAGATTATGACCGACCCCTTCGTTGGAAAGCTTTGCTATTTCCGCGTTTACTCGGGCGTAATCAACGCAGGCGACACCGTGTACAACTCTACTAAGGGTAAGCGCGAGCGTCTGGGTAGAATCCTGCAGATGCATGCAAATGACCGTAAGGACATCGACGCATGCTTCAGCGGCGATATCGCAGCTGCAATCGGTATCCGTTACTCCACCACGGGTGATACCTTCTGCGATGAGAAGAAGCCTATCATTCTGGAGAACATGGAATTCCCCGAACCCGTTATCCGTCAGGCTATCGAGCCTAAGACCAGAGCGGGTCAGGAAAAGATGGGTATTGCTCTGTCCAAGCTGGCTGAGGAAGACCCCACCTTTAAGACCTACACTGATGAAGAAACCGGCCAGACCATTATCGCTGGTATGGGTGAGCTCCACCTTGAGATCATCGTTGACAGACTTCTGCGCGAGTTCAAGGTTGAGGCTAACATTGGTAAGCCCCAGGTTGCATACAAGGAAACCATTCGCAAGAAGGTTGACCACGAGTGCAAGTACAAGCGTCAGTCCGGTGGTTCCGGTCAGTACGGTCACGTCAAGATCATCGTTGAGCCCAACGAGCCCGGCAAGGGTTACGAATTCGTCAACGCTACCGTTGGTGGTTCTATCCCGAAGGAATACATTCCTGCAGTTGACTCCGGTATTCAGGGTGCAATGCAGAGCGGTGTACTCGCAGGCTACAGCGTAGTTGACGTTAAGGTAACTCTTTATGATGGTTCTTACCACGAAGTTGACTCTTCCGAAATGGCATTCAAGATCGCCGGTTCTATGGCGTTCAAGGAAGCTATGCGTAAGGCTGACCCCGTGCTCACCGAGCCTATGATGAAGGTTGTTACCATTGTTCCCGAGGACTACATGGGTGAAGTTATTGGTGACTTTAACTCCCGTCGTGGTCAGATCAGCACTATGGAAGCACGCACCGGTGGCGTTGAGGAAATCATCGCTCACGTGCCGCTGTCCGAGATGTTCGGTTATGCTACCGACCTGCGTTCCAAGACCCAGGGCCGTGGCATCTACTCCATGGAGCCCAGCCACTTCGCTGAGGTACCCAAGTCCATTCAGGAAACCATT
>JAZOLE010000145.1:0-28239 GCA_045652835.1 Eubacteriales bacterium
TGTTAACTTTGTACGCCAGTACAAGGGCGTTAACCCCATTCCCGCACCCAGCGCAAAGACCACTATTGATCTTGCCGCAGGTCAGGAGCAGTGGAAGGCAGTTGAGCCTTACTTCGGCGCATACATCGGCAACACCGAGCACAGAGATCACGCAGGCTACGGCGATCTGGTTTACACCGAGACCTCGGGCAGAAACGATATCATCGGTGCACAGGTTGCACGTGACGACGAGTACGTTTACTTCAACGTTGAGTGTGCAAATGACATCACCCCCTACACCGACAAGCTCTGGATGACGCTTTACATCGACTCCGACCAGCAGAATCAGGGTTGGGAGACCTTTGAATACGTCATTAACAAATCCGCAGCATCCGCTGACACCGTAGTGCTTGAAAAGTTCTCGGGCAACGGATATGAATCCACCAAGGTTGCGGATTGCGCATACGTAGTTGACGGCAGATACATGACCATCAAGGTTGCCAAGAGCGATCTGGGCCTTTCGGGCGATGACTACACCATCAACTTCTCCTGGACCGACAACGTACATGACGAGGGCGACTACGAGAAGTTCTCGGGCGATATCATGGACTTCTACATTTCCGGTGACGTTGCTCCCGGCGCAAGATTCAAGTACAGCTACGTCAGCGGCACGGCTGCAGAAGAGGAATCTTCCTCCGAGCAGCAGACCGTCGCTCCCGAGAGTGGCGAAACCACCGCAGAGGGTCTTTCCGAGCAGGTGACCGAGCCTGCCGAGCAAAAGAAGGGCTGTAAGGCATTCGCAGCAGCAGGTGCTATGCTCGCTACCGCAGCAGCTGCAGCAGTTGTGCTGCGCAAGCGCAAGGGAAACTAAAATCACATCCCCTCATGGGCATCCTGTATAATGCAGGATGCCCATATTGGTTATAATGCCGAAATTCTTGCCGCCTTATTGACAGGACTATAGAGATTTGGTACAATAATTTTAATCCATTCATACACAAGGAGTATGCTTATGAAACGATTATTCTCCAAGCGAACCTTGACATTGCTATTGAGCACTTTGATGATTCTCACAGCAAGCGTGACTGCTTTGAACGTATCTGCAGCCGCTAACACCGACCATACCGTTCAAAACGGCACGGGCACTCGCGAGCCCTTGAAGGTTGAACAAAGCTATTCCTACCGCTTAATATTAAACCACCCCTTCGTGGCATTCTCTTTTGCTACCCCCACCTGGAACAAAAAGGACTCCCACGCTACGCTGCATCTCTACAAGTGGCAGGGCAGCTATGAAGCAACCCTGGCAAGCAAGCCCGTTGTTTCCAAGTCCTTCAATCCCCTGACCGACAACCATCACCACTGGGTAAACTTTGATGCCCAGCCTGCAGGCGAGTATCTGTTCCACATTGCCGACGTCAGCACGGATGTAGGTGTATGGACCAATACCTCCCCGACAAACTCCAACGGCTTTTTGTACATCAACGGAAAGGAACAGAGAGGTGAACCCGATATGCGTGTTCGTTTTGCTAATCCGGTATCCGATCCCTTTGGCGTGTGTGAGCCTTCCCAGGATCTGCTGTTCAAAGAAGAGCTGTATACCTCCTCCCAAGGCGCTGCCATCTATGATATCAACCACAGCTTTGGCATCCGCCTGCAAACAGGCGCACCCGTAACGGGTATGGAAGCCAAATTCGGTACCTATCACATTCAAAACGCAACTGTCTCCATGTCCGCGTATGCTTGGAAGGGCAATTATGCAGACACCGTCAGCCAGCAGCCCGTAGCCACGGGAACAGCCACGCTGTCGGACAATATGTACGCAGGGGTCTCCTTTGAAAAGATCCCCGCAGGCGACTACCTGTTCCTGATTCACAACATGAGCAGCGCGGTAGCCCTGTACGTCTATCAAAGCGTAACGGGTCTTGAGGCTTCGATGTATGCAGACGGCATTTTGGCAGACAATATGAACCTCTACCCCTTCGTCCGCATGCACTTTGCAGCCGAATCCAAGGACTACTACCTGCCCCTGTCCCCCGATACCAATCTGCCCGACGGTAATCACACCACCCCCGATCCTTACGTGATCCCCGAGGACAGCCTGATCTACACCCACCCCGTCATGCCCGACACTTGGGTATTTACCGACGGACTTGGCAGAGTTTCGCTGACCAACGCAGAGGTGGGAGATCCCAAGGAAAACAAGACGCTGGCTATGTTCTACTGGACCTGGCACGTCAGCGGAAATTCCCGTAACGATCCCTCCAAGCTGCAGGACCTCTCCACGCAGTACCCCGATGCTATGCTCAACTATAACCATGAAATATGGGCAGAGCTGGGCGAGCGCGCATTCTTCTGGAACGAGCCCATCTACGGTCACTATCGCGGTGACGATGCTTGGGTACAGCGCAAGCAGGCTGAGCTTTTGGCAAACGCAGGCGTAGACGTAGTCTTTACAGACAACACCAACGGCACAAGCACCTTCCGCAACAGCTACACCTCCCTGATGGACACTTGGGCAGACGCTATGCAAGACGGCGTGATGACCCCCAAGGTATCCTTCATGCTTCCCTTCTGGGATCAGAACTACACCAAAATTCAGGTGCAGCTGCTGTATCAGGATATTTTCCGTCAGAACAAGTGGCAGGAGCTGTGGTTCTACTGGGATCAAAAGCCCATGCTCATGGCAATCAAGGATAGCTTTTCCGATACCTCCGACTTGGTGAATAAGGAAATTTCCAATTTCTTTACCTTCCGCGCAGGCGAACCCGAGTATATCAAGGAAAATCCCGCTATCTCCAGCTGGGGCTGGCTTTCCATGTATCCGCAGGCAAAGCACTTTGCCTCCAACCAGGATAAGGCAAACGGCGTTGTTGAGCAGATCACGGTAGGCGTGGCGCAGAACCACAACTACGTAACGCATCAGCTTTCCGCCATGAACAGCAACAACATCACCGGACGCTCCTACACCACCGACTACGAGAACCGCTACGAGGTAGAAGGCGCAGAGGCATCCAAGTGGGGCTACAACTTTGCCCAGCAGTGGAAGTACGCGCTGGAGGTTGATCCTCAAGTGGTATTTGTCACCGGTTGGAACGAATGGACCGCTTCCCGCTTTGAATCCTGGCAGGATATCCCCAACGCATTCCCCGACCAGTTCAACGACGAATACTCCCGTGACATTGAGCCTACCAAGGGTGCGCTCAAGGACCACTACTACTATCAGCTTGTTAACTTTGTACGTCAGTACAAGGGCGCCAACCCCATTCCCGCACCCAGCGCAAAGACCACCATTGATCTTGCCGCAGGTCAGGAACAGTGGAAGACTGTTGAGCCTTACTTCGGCGCATACATCGGCAACACCGAGCACAGAGATGCACAAGGCTACGGCAAGCTGGTTTACACCGAGTCCTCGGGCAGAAACGATATCATCGGTGCACAGATTGCACGTGATGACGAGTACGTTTACTTCAACGTTGAGTGCGCAACCGATATCACCCCCTACACCGACAAGCTCTGGATGACGCTTTACATCGACTCCGACCAGCAGAATCAGGGTTGGGAAACCTTTGAATACGTCATCAATAAATCCGCAGCATCCGCTGACACCGTAGTGCTTGAAAAGTTCTCGGGCAACGGCTACGAATCCACCAAGGTTGCGGATTGCGCATACGTAGTTGACGGCAGATACATGACCATCAAGGTTGCCAAGAGCGATCTGGGTCTTTCGGGCGATGACTACACCATCAACTTCTCCTGGACCGACAACGTACATGACGAGGGCGACTACGAGAAGTTCTCGGGTGACATCATGGACTTCTACATTTCCGGCGACGTTGCTCCCGGTGCAAGATTCAAGTACAGCTACCAAAGTGGAAAGACCCAAGCTTCCGAAGTGCAGAGCACCGATGGCGAAGAGAGCCAAGCACCCTCTGAAAGCGAAACCGAGCCTGCCGAGCAGAAAAAGGGCTGTAAGGCGCTGGCAGCAGGCGCAGCAGTATTTGCTACCGCAGCAGCCGCAGCAGTTGTGCTTAAAAAGAAGAAGGACTAACCCCTGATAAAAAACAGACCCTCTGACCCGTTTTGGGAAGCCGCAAATGCGGCTTCCCTTTTTGTATTCTCTTGCAAATCGCATTGACATCACACGCAAAATATGATAAAATAATAGCATAACCACAACAAGGAGAGCCTCTTATGAGAAAGTTGATGATATTTCCGCTGCTCTTAACACTTTGCTGCGGCACGCTTGCCGCTTGCCAAGGCACACCAAGCGATCCCAATACCACCGACACTCAAAAAACCGCCATGACAGATACGCAAGAAATGTCAACGCCCGAACAGACCACCGAGATCGAATCGATCGACCCCGCCACGCTCTCGCTCACTACTTACACGCTGACCCAAGATACGGCACACTTCAAGCAGCACGGCAGACTCATTTTGCTTGCCGACGGTCTTGGCTGCGACCACGTTATGTCGGGCATTGAATTTGAAGGCATCATGTACGGAGAGGTCAAGCTGACGCTTTCGGTTACGGCAAATACCTACTTTACGGTCTATATCGACGGGGAACGTGTGGAACAACGCTTAACCGCTACCGCAGACACCACCGAGCTGGTCATCGCAAATTTTGACACAGCCGAGCTGCACAACGTGCGCTTTGTCAAGCAGACCGAGCCGCAATTCTCGCTCTGCACGCTCAAATCGGTCACGCTGACCGGTGAGCTTGGCGACGCGCCTGCCCAAAAACCGCTTTATATCGAATTCTTGGGCGACAGCATTACCTGCGGTTACGGCAATCTCGGCACATCCTCCTCCGAGGATCCCGGCAATCAGGTCTGGCACGATGGCACGCAGAGCTTTGCAGCATTCACCGCGCTTGCGCTGGATGCGGACTTCTCCATGATCGGCTGCAGCGGCATTGGCGTAAACAAAGGCTACCCCGCCTTTGACATGCAGCAGTTCTACGAAAAGACCTCCTTCTTCCGCGATTCGACCTCTGAGGGTTCGGATCACGTATTTGGCAGAGCGCCCGACGCCATCGTCATCAATCTCGGCACCAACGATTACCCCCACGGTGCTACCGAGCAAGAATTTAAGGACAGCGTCAAAAATCTGATCACCTTTGTCCGCACCGCCTACGATAAGGACATCCCCATCGTCTGGGTGCACAACATGATGGGTGAATGCCGCTTTGCATGGACAGAGGCAGTTCTTGAGGAGATGGGAGGCGAGTCCGCAGGCATTTACTCCGTGCGCTGTAACGCCAGCCACCTCGGAACCAACGGTCATCCCAACATCGCAGGTCACCAAAACGCATCAAAGCACCTGCTCAAGACACTCAAGGAGCTTGGACTTGGTGAGTAAAGCTCCCACTACAGGCAAATAATAAAATCACATTCTTATAAACTTACAAGAAAGGAAACAAAAAAATGGCAGTAATTCATGTAACCAAGGAAAATTTTGAAGAGATCAAGAACGGCGACAAGCCCGTGCTTTTGGACTTTTATGCAGACTGGTGCGGCCCTTGCCGCATGGTCGCTCCCATCATTGAGGAGATCGGCAACGAAAGAGACGATATCGTAGTCGGCAAGATCAACGTAGACGAGCAGGGTGAGCTGGCGCAGGCTTACGGCGTTATGTCCATTCCCACGCTGATCGTACTCAAGGGCGGCGAGGTAGCAAATCAGGTAACCGGTGCGCGCCCCAAGGCAGCTATTCTGGCACTTCTCTGATCTTTATGGAACACGTTTACGACACCCTCATCCTCGGTGGCGGCCCTGCGGGCTACTCTGCCGCGCTTTACACCGCGCGCGCAGGGCTTGACACGCTGGTGATTGAAAAGATCTGCCCGGGCGGACAGATGGCAACCACCGATATCATTGACAACTACCCCGGCTTTGACGCAGGCATTGACGGCATTGAGCTTGGCATGAAAATGGCTGCCGGCGCGGAGCGCTTTGGCGCAAAGAGTGCTTACGCAGAAATTACCGAGGTGGAGCTTGACGGCGCAATCAAGCGCGTGGTCACCACCGACGGCACGTATTTGGGCAAAACCGTCATCATCGCCACAGGCGCTTCCCCCCGTCCTTTGGGATTGGAAAACGAGCAGGCGCTGATTGGCAGAGGCGTACATTACTGCGCACATTGCGACGGTCGCTTTTACAAGGGCAAGACGGTCATGGTGGTCGGCGGCGGCAACAGCGCAGCATCCGATGCACTCTATCTCTCCGGCCTTGCCGAAAAGGTCATTTTGGTGCACCGCAGAGACACCTTGCGCGCCACCAAGATCTATCACGCGCCCTTAATGCGTGCACAAAACGTGGAGTTCTGCTGGAACAGCGCGGTTTCGGGTCTGATTGCGGACAAGCGCATCAGCGGCGTAACACTGACCGATCTTGCAAGCGGTGAGCAGCGCGAGATCAGTATTGACGGCTTGTTTGTCAGCATTGGTCGCCAGCCCGCAACAGAGCTGTTTGACGGTCAGCTGGAGCTGGACGCTTACGGCTATATCGTGGCTGATGAAAGCACCCGAACAAATCTTGCAGGCGTTTTCGCAGCAGGCGACGTGCGCACCAAAACGCTGCGTCAGGTGGTCACCGCCGCCGCAGACGGCGCAGTTGCCGCGCATTATGCAGAAGAATATTTGGCAATGTAAACACGCAAAAAGCGCGATATCCCGAAAGGATATCGCGCTTTTTATGTCTTTTTGGCACCTTTACGCGTAGTATAAAAGCGTTTTAGATGCGTTTTAAAGCATTTTACTGTGCGTTAAGCGTTACGGTCAGCTCGAATGCGCCGTCAAAATAGTACTCGGAAGCATCTGCAGCAAAGCCTTCGGGCACGGACGCAATGGTCACGTGGAAGTTGCTCTCTGCATCGGTCAGGGTCACAATACCCTCTGCATTGGTTGCCACGGGCATGCGGCAGCCGTTATCATCGCAGAACTGTACGGCAACGCCTTCAACGGGTGCGCCGGACGCATCAACAACCTTGACGGTATAGGTCACCTTGCCGTCATCGGTGGTCTCTTCCTCGGTGGTCTGCTCGGTAGCGGGCGCCTCGGTTTCGGTGGACTCTGCGGGAGCCTGGGTGGTCTGCTCGGTAGTATCCACAGTGCCCTCATTGCTATCGCAAGCAACCGCACCCATGACCACGCAAAGCATCAGAGCTGCTGCAAGCAGCATGAAAAATCTCTTGAAATTCATGGTAAATCTCCTTTTGTTTGATTAAAATAATTCAAGTTTACTGCGCATACACGCATGCAAACAGATACGCATTTTCAGGTACAAGCGGCTGCATGTCGAACAGGTACATGGGCGAGGACGCATCGTACCAACCCATATAGTTACCTACCGTGATCATCATATCCGCAAGCACTTGGTCAAGCGGATAATAGCCGCCGTCCGCAACAGCATCGTACGCCCAGATCAGCTCGTTATAGCTGTCCTTGGAGATCAGCTTGCCGTCGGCATCATACACGTACACGCCAAGGCGCATGTTGTTGCACACGGTGGTCAGCGCGTCCATATAGGGCGAGTCATTGCCCAGGCTGAGCATCAGCACGGGGCCGTCCACAGCGCCGAGGTGATAGTAGCCATCCTCGGGATTATACACCGCACTGAGCTTGGTGCTGGTAACGTCAAAGGGTCTGAGCGTGCCTGCAGGCTTTTGGAATGCCGCAAGAGAATCCTGAGGCATTACCTCATTCCAAGGCAGATCATCATCGGTCAACTCTCGCTGACCTACGTACTCCACGTGCAAAATGCAGTCGGTCAAGGACGCTTCCTCGGCTTTCACACCGATCACGAAGGCGTAATTGTACACCATATCGTCGAAAACCTCCACGCAAATGGCGTTGTTTTCTTCCACCGCCACCGATTCGGTCAGCACAAACGAGGTCGAGCCAAAATAGCCGATCGACAACGGCAGCTGCTCATCTGCCCAAAGGCGGAACACACCGCCGCGCGAAGCAACAAACAGGAAATAGGTCATATCTCCCGCGGTCAAGGACGTCCAATACTCACCCTCGGAGAGCTTGCTTGTATTGTACGGCACGTAATCGTCGGCAGCCTCGGAGTACGCATAAATCTCCTCACCCGCAGCGGGAAGACCGTACAGATTGACCGACAACGCAGGGCTTTCGGGGCTGAGTACGCAGCCCTCTGTATCATACTTTTCACCGAGAATATTGTCGATGACAACCGCATAGGTATCGGGCAGCAGCTCGGCATTTGCCACGCCGTCAGCACCCGTGGGCACCATAGTCACCTGCTCCTCGCCCAGATAAAAGCGCACGACCGCGCCCTGTCTGGGATTTCCGTCCGAGCCGATTACGGTAACGGTATAGGTCACCTTCTCCGGCTCAGGCTCGGTTACCTGCTCGCTATCCGATTCGGTTTCGGTATCGGTGGAAGCTTCGGGTTCGGTTTCCTGCTCTGTCTGACTTTCGGGAGAGGTTTGCGTATTTTGCTGCGTGCCTTGCGTATCGGTCGCTCCCTGTCCGCTATTGCCGCCATTGCACGCCGCAAGCAGCATGCACAAACACAAAAGCAACGCAGACAACGCGAAAATCGCATTATTTTTCATGATTCTTCTCATAAGATCCTCTGATTTACTGTTTTTTTACCGCCGCAAAATACGGCGTTTGCCGAACCCTATGACAAGGGTTCGGCAAAAATCATATTCTTACGCGCCCAGATGCTGGTAATAGAAGCAAAGCTTGGTCCAGGAGTTTTCCACGCCCTCAAAGGTGTACTTATCCATCAGCTTCTGGAGCAGATCAGCCAGCTCGGCATTCACTGCCACGCAGCCCTGCAGCTCGGGAGCATCTTCGCTTGCACCGATCAGCATGCCTGCATACTTCTTGGCAATCTCGGTCATATCCTCGCCTGCACCGTGGTACTTGCCTGCAAGCACCTCGTCCAGCAGATACTCTGCAGCATACTCCTCAAAGGCATCGCCCCAAAGCTCCTGCAGCTTTTCTCTGGTATTTTCGGGATAGCGCTCCATGTACGCCATGACCAGAAGGTCGCCCTCGGTGTACTTGAAGTTGAATGCATCCATCTCAACCATCTCCACCAAGGAGTAGCTGTTGAAGATAGCGGAAAGGCTGGTAAAGTCAGCATATACGATGCTGCCAAGCGAGCCATCCTCAAACTTTTCGTGATAGTAGCCGTCCTCGCCAAGCGCAACGTCAATACCAAGCGCGATGATCTCGCTGGTCACGTTTTCGTCCTCGGTCTCATAGTAGGTGAAGTAGCCGGGAGCGCAGGTGCGGAAGTAATCGTAGCTCTCGCCCAAGAACTCAATCGAGTAAGGCACAACGCCCACACCGTAAACGTCCCAGTATGCGATATCGATATAGTAAGACTTGCCTGCCTCCATGTAGAACACGATGGAAACGTTGCCAAGATCGGAGTACATTCTCTCGCAATGCTCATATGCCATGATCTCATTGCGGTTCTCGTCAAACAACCAGCCCTCAACCTGCTGATCTGCAAACGAGGTGATGCGATATACGCCCGAGACGGTGGGAGTGAACTCTGCAAGCAAGCCTCTGGGCATGATAACGCGGTTATACTCAAAATAGTTGTTCTCGCCAAGCTCTGCCTTGTATGCGCAGAAGGGTGCAAGACCCTTGATGGGGTCTTCCAGCTGCTGTCCGTTTGTGCCGTACGCATCATAGTACTGACAGAACTGCAGCCACTCCTGATCATGACCCTCAGCACCCACGGTAGCCGCTACGTACTTGAGAATCTCAGCAAGCTCTGCGTTGACGGTTACAACGCCTGCCAGCTGCGAGTTGGAGGCATGGGTAAAGTACTCCACGATCTCATCGTAGTAGGTCTCGCCCAGCTTGCCGTTATACGCCATGTTGTAAACAGACTCCTGGCTGAACTGGGTGTAACCCATCAGGTCTGCCAGCAGATAAGGTCCGTCAACCGTGCCGACGTGATAGTAGCCGTCCTGCTCGTTGAACACAACTTCTACGTAATTGTTATAGCCAAAGCCATCCTCTGCGCGATCGGTTGCTGCATAGCGCGGGATGTAGGTGGGGGTGGTGATATTGTTCATATCCACCACGCGCAGATTGGTGATATATACCGCATCCTCGCCCTCGTCGGTGTCGCTGTCCTTGACGTAGGAGAAGGCGATTTCATACGTGCCGTCCTTGGTTGCAACGTAAGGATAGCAGGTAGACCAGCCCATAGCGCCGGAAATGCCGTTGACGTCCACGCCGTCCACAATGGTGTACAGCACGTCACTGTACGCTTCACTCGAGGAGAAGAAATCAAAGCAAACAGCCTGACCTGCCTTGAGCTCTACGTCACAGTACAGGATTGAGAACGAATTTGCCACGCCGGTGTTTGCGGGCTTGACGCACGCATAACCGTCCTTCTCGCCAAGCACGAAGGGCCAGGTAATATCCTTATATTCCTCGGACTCCTCTGCACGGAAGGTACCGTTAAAGCCCTCGCTGCCGATAGCAGCCGAGATCTCTTCGGGATTGGGCATGGAAACGTTGACGGATACCTCGGGGATCAGGCTATCCACGCTCTGATAAAGACCCTGCTCGTAATCATCACCCGTAAAGTGGTCAAATGCCACGGTAAAGGGCTGGTCGCCAAGCAAAGCACCCTCCTCGATCAGGCAAATGACACCGTAACGGTCAACAAATACCGAGGTGGGGAATGCGGTCACGCCAAATGCAGCGTACAGCGCGTTGTAGTCCTTGATCATGGGGAAATCCAGACCCATGGAAGCCTTGTAGGTCGAAATATCGCTCTCGGTATCGGTACCGTAGGGGTCAAGTGCAAGGATCTCCACCTTGTCGCCATAGTTGTTGTAGGCGTTGTTCATATAGGGGAATTCCTCACCGCACCAGGAGCAGGTCACGTACCAGAAGTTGAGCACGACCAGTTCCTTCTCTGCAAGGATCTCGGAGAGCGTATGGCTCTTGCCGTCGGTATCCACAACAGTAAAGTCACGGATGACGTCACCGACCTTGTAGGAAACGCCCTGAATATTGGTATCGGAAATGACGCGGGATACTGCGTAAACGGTCACGCCGTTGCCCACGATCTCATAATACTCTTCCACCTCGTAGCCTGCGGGAAGTCCCGAAACGACTGCTACGTAGCCCTCCTTGGCGGGCATTTCGATGTTTGCCTTACCTTCTGCATCAGTCGTGCCGAAGTTGACCAGATCCTCCAGCGTGCTGTCAGCGTAGATCATAACGGTTGCGCCCTCGAGCGCCATGCCGCCGACCGACTTAACCTCAACGGTGTAGGTCTGCTTTTCACCCTTGTCCTGGCTGCCCGTGGTCTGCTCCTCACTACCGCCCGGTGTAGTGGTCTGCTCGCTGCCGCCTACAGTGGTCTGCTCCTCGCCCGTATCCGGGGTGTTGCAGCCGCTCAGCACGGCACACAGCATCATCAGCAGCGCCAGCAAAAGCGCCGTAACTTTGGTCATGTGTTTCATGTGTTTTCTCCTATCGGTTGATATGTTTTTTCGCGAAGTCTTCCCGGGCATACGCACGTTTTTTGGTCGCCCGAGCATAAAAAAGTAATTTTCCGTATTATTGTATCACAAGCGCGGCAAAAAATCAAGGGCTTTATTTCCATATACGCGCGCGTATATATAATTTTGTAGTAATTTCACGGGATCTTTACTTTGTTCAAAAGTATTTTATGCTATGTGACCAAAAGAGAATGTGTCCCTTTCCCTTGCGCTCGCGCGCGAAATATGATATAATAAAGATTGTATATTGACATTTTTACCCTGACTGAACCATTGAGTAAAAACGAGAAAAAACACGAAAGGCAAAAACACCAATGAACAGCAAAACAACCCTAAGAGTGATCACGTGTATGATCTCTGTCCTGATTGTGCTGGCTACGCTGCTGACTATGTCCACAGCGTCTTTTGCAGGTGCCGAGAAGTCCGACTACATCGGGCTTTTTGACGGTGACGTGCAGACCGACGTTGAGAGTCTTTTGGACAGCAAGGTGGTGCACAAGCTGCCAAGCAGCGTCAAGGACACCGACGTCATCTCGCTGATCATCCGCACCGATCTCCCGGGCATCATGGAGGCTTATAAGAAGGCAGATACCGATCTGTCGCTTTCCGAGTATGCCAAGAGCGAGGAAGGTCTTGCCATCAAGCAGCGCATTGCAAACAAGCAAAGCGAGCTGCTTGCGCAACTGGATGCAGCAGGACTTGACTACGGCCTTGGACTCTCCTATAACACCGTGCTCTCCGGCTTTGAGATCACCATCAAGGCAGGCGATCTTGCACGTACCGACGAGCTGCTGGCAGAAAAGGCAACCGTCATCGTAGGCGAGGTTTATCTGCCTGCAGAGACCAAGCTGGTAGAAAACACGGTGGACGTTTACGACACCGGTATTTTCGACAGCTCTGATTTTGCATATGACGGCACAGGCATGGTCGTGGCTGTGCTGGACACGGGTCTTGACTATTACCACACCGCTTTCTCGACCGGTAACTTTACCGCAGACAGAGATAAGCTGGGCATGACCTTCTCGGACGTAGAGGGCTTGGTGGGTAAGACCGAGGCGTCCGGCATTGTTTCCGGCCTGACCGCATCCGACGTGTATATCAGCGAGAAGGTTCCCTTCAGCTTTGACTACGCAGACAGAGACTCGGACGTTTATCCCATTCAGTCCGACCACGGTACGCACGTATCCGGCATCATCGTGGGTAAGGACGATACCATCACCGGTGTTGCCCCCAACGCGCAGCTGGTTGCCATGAAGATCTTCTCGGACACCGAGACCAGCGCACGTACCTCCTGGATTCTGGGTGCACTGGAAGACTGCGTGATTCTGGGCGTTGACGTCATCAACCTCTCGATCGGTACTGCTTGCGGCTTCTCGACCGAAAACGAGAAGGAGCAGATCTCCGGTGTTTATGACCACATTCGCGAGGCAGGCATCAGCTTGGTCGTTGCAGCATCCAACAGCTACAACTCGACCTACGGCTCCGAAAAGAACGGCAACCTTGGTCTGACCAGCAACCCCGACTCCGCAACCGTCGGCTCTCCCTCCACCTACGCAGGCGCGCTTTGCGTGGCTTCGATTGAAGGCGCAAAGACTCCCTACATGACCTTTGACGGCAAGATCATCTACTTTGCCGACTCTACCAACCGCGCAGGTAAGGAAAAGCACTTGGTTGACGACGTGCTGGGCGAGGGCAGAGATTCGCTGGAGCTTGAATACATACTCATTCCCGGTGCAGGCAGATCTGCCGACTACACCGGCATTGATATCGAGGGCAAGGTAGCACTGGTTGCCAGAGGCGCGACCACCTTTGAAGAGAAGGTTAACGTAGCGCAGCAAAAGGGCGCTGCTGCCGTCATCATTTACAACAACGTTTCGGGCGAGATCCGCATGAACGTGGGTGACGCTACCATTCCCTCCTGCTCGATCAGTCAGGACGACGGTGAGATGCTGGCTGCCGCAGGCAAGGGCAAGATCGTGTTCAGCCGCGCGCAGACCTCCGGTCCCTTCATGTCCGGCTTCTCCTCTTGGGGTCCCACACCCGACCTTGAGATCAAGCCCGAGATCACCGCACACGGCGGCTCGATCCTCTCGGCTGTTCCCGGTCAGGACTATGACCGCATTTCGGGTACCTCCATGGCATGCCCCAACATGACCGGCGTTGTGGCGCTGCTGCGTCAGTACGTAAAAGCCAACTTCCCCGAAATTGCTGACAATGACGTAGAGGTTGCGGCACTTGTCAACCGCCTGCTCATGTCCACTGCCGACGTGGTGCTTGGCAAAAACGGTCTGCCCTACTCGGTCAGAAAGCAGGGCGCAGGTCTTGCTAATCTGAGCGAAAGCGCACTGACCACCGCATACATTCAGACCTACAACAGAGCGAGCGGCTCCGTGATGGACAAATCCAAGATCGAGCTTGGCGACGACCCCGACAAGGTGGGCGTTTACGTGCTCAAGTTCTCGATTGTTAACTTTGGTGATACTGCCTTAACTTACGATATTTCCGCAACCGTGATGACCGAGGGCGTCAGCGAGACCAAGACGGTGGACGGCAAGACCGTTGTAACCGAGGAAGGATACTTGCTCGAGGGCGTGAACGTGAACGTAACAAGCGTGCAAAACGGCACGCAGAACGGCCAGAGCGTGACCGTGGCTGCAGGCACGACCGCAGACGTTGAGCTGACTCTGACCCTCTCCGACGCTGACAGAAAGTACTTGGACGATTCCTTTGAGAACGGCATGTACGTAGAAGGCTTTGTGCAGCTGAACGCACAGGGCGAGGGCACGGTTGATCTGGGCTGCCCCTTCCTTGCATTCTACGGCGACTGGACGCGCGCGCCCATGTTCGACATTGAATACTTTGAGACCAACAAGGACGAGCTGGACAGCTCGGTTGACTTTGAGGACAAGACCATGCCCGATGCTTACGCATCCCGTCCCATCGGTTCTCTGTACGGCGACTACGTCAGCTATCTCGGCTCCTTCTACTTCATTCAGGATCCCGCTTCCAAGATGATTTCCGCCAATCGCGACTACATCGCGCTTTCCAACCAAGAGGGTGCGGTCAACTCGCTGGAGTACGTTTGGATGGGTATGCTGCGCGGTGCTAAGGAGATGAAGATCACCATCACCGACGATTCCACGGGCGAGGTGGTATTTGAACGCACCGAGCAATGGATCCGCAAGGCTTACTCGGACGGCGGCGCAACCATCTTCCCTGCAAACCTGGACGTAGGATTCTCCGCCATTGAGCAAAACCTCAAAAACAACACCAAATACACGGTTACCATCAAGGGTCTGCTTGATTACGGTGACGGTGGCGCGGATACCAACCTGCGCAACACCATGACCTTCCCGCTCTACACCGACTTTGAAGCACCTGCCGTAACCGACGTTGAATACTACACCGAATACGATAAATCCGCCAAGACCACCCGCCTGTACGCAAGAATTTCGATCTATGACAACCACTACGCAATGGCAATGCAGCCGGGCTACGTGGGTCTGGACGAAACAGGCTACGTATTCAAAACCTTTAACAAGTACGTAACCGCCATTTACTCCGACTTCAACTCCACTACCGAGGTTGTTGTGGAGCTGACCGACTATATTCAGGACATCAAAAACGGTGCGGCGCACAAGAACACCTTTGCGCTGACCTGCTATGACTACGCAATGAACGAGGCGACCTATGAGATCGGTCTGCCCGATGCGTACGTGGACTTCTACCTGCCCGAGTTTGCTGATTTTGAGCCGACCGCAGAGCAGACCATGCCCACGCTGGAGCTTTCTCCCTACCAGCTCTACGATCTCAATCCCGTGCTCTACCCCGATGCCTCTTGGGCAGATCTGCTTGACTACGTCACCTTCAACCCCGACAACGTGCAGATCGTGGGCAACACGCTCATCCCCGTCACCCCCGGTACGTTGACCCGTATCCGTATCACCGACCCCTACAACAACAAAAAATTCTACGAGTTCCGCGTCAAGGTGCTCTCCGAGAGAGATGCCGGCTACGTCAAGTACGATAAGCCCGTCACCGACCTCTTTGAGCTGACCGGCTACTTTGTAGACAAGGCGTTCTACTTTGCCAACTCCTCGGATCGCGACATTGGCGTGACCGGTGATGAAGCAAAGTTTGGCTCTTCCTTCTATTCGCTTGAAATGTTCCCCAGCGAATCTGTCACGGTTCGCTATAAGCTGAACGCTTACTTCCCTGCGGATACCAAGGTGGTGTTTGAATCCTCCAACCCCGATATCGTGACGGTTGACGAGAAGACCGGCACCATTGTGGCGCAAAAGGAAGGCTTTGCATCCATTACCGCAAGCGTGATGATGGACGGCAAATCCACCTACTACTCCAAATCCATCAGCATTGAGGTCAAGGATCCTTACGTGACCCAAGGTCCTATGCTGCAAAACTACTTCGGTCTTGGCGGCGTTGTTGAGATTCCCGCAAGCTTGGGTCTTACCCAGATCGGACAGTTTGCATTCTCCAACTACGAATACGTGGACAAAGACCCCTCTCTGGTGACCGAAGAGGATCCCTCCCTGTCTCAGGCATGGTTTATCGGTGACAATACCATCAAGGAGGTCATCATTCCCGAGGGCGTGGAAACCATTTCGGCTTACGCCTTTGCTAACCTGACCGCACTTGAGAGAGTGGTGCTCCCCTCCACGCTGACCCGCATTGACTGGGGCGCATTCTACGGCTGTACTGCGCTCAAGACCGTGGTAGGCATTGAGCACGTCAAGTTCATCAACGAAAGCGCGTTTGAGGGCTGCGCCCTGAGCGGCTCGATCAAGCTGACCAGCGCCGTTGCAATTGCAGACTACGCCTTTGCAGGAAACCGCTCGCTCTCGAACGTCACCATTGCCGAGAACATCCAGTCAATCGGTGCTTACGCCTTTGCGGACAACTCCTCTTTGAAGACGCTGACCATCAAGGCGCCCATTTACAAGCTTGGCAAGTACGCCTTTACGGGCTGCGAATCGCTCAAGGAAGTATCGCTGAACACCGCCGTTATCCCCACGGGTGCGTTCAAGGGCGCAAAGAACCTTGAAAAGGTTACCTTGGGTAAGGACGTTGCGGTCATTGGCGAGAACGCCTTTGGCGGCACAAAGCTTGCTTCGATCACCATCGACAAGGACAACCCCCGCTTTGTCACGGGCGACAACCTTTCCTACATCGTAGACACTGCCAAGAGCACGCTTGTTCTGGTTGCTCCCGCGACCAAGGGCGAATTTGAGCTTGACCTGCCCATTACCACGGTAGGCACGGGCGCTTTCTCGGGCAATGCCAACATCACCTCTGTTGTACTGCCCTCTGTGACACAGCTGCAGGCATACGCCTTTGCGGATTGTACCAAGCTTTCAAGCGTAACGCTTGGTGAGCTGACCCTGATTGGCGACTACGCCTTTGCAAGAACCGCGCTTAAGGCCGCGCCCTCGTTTGACCACGTAGCCAAGATCGGTGCATACGCCTTCAGCGGCAGCAAGCTGACAAGCGTGACCCTGCCCGACGGCATTACAGTAGGCAACGGCGCGTTTGCAGAGTGCCAGAGCCTTGCAAGCGTTAAGATCGGCTCGGGCGTTGTGCTGGGCGACAGCGCCTTCTACTTGAATCCCTACTCCAACATGGAGATCAAGGGTGAAACACTGCCTTACGACGTATTCACCTCCATCTACTACGTCACCTTCAAGTCTCCCATGACCGAGCTGGTCATCGGTGACAACGTCACCATTGGCAACCGCGCATTCTACGGCGCTGTCAAGCTGCAGAGCGTCAGCCTTGGTGCAGGCGCCAAGATCGGCGACTACGCGTTCTTTAACGCTGCATCGCTTTCCGAGATCGATCTTTCCAAGGTTATCTCGATCGGTGCGCACGCCTTCTCGGGTGACGTTTACAACGATTGCTACGATAACGCCTTTACCGTTCCCGCAGTGGACGAGAACGGCGATCCCATTTACCGTTACTTTGCTCCCGCGCTGAAAAACATCAGCCTTGACGCGCTGACAGAGCTTGGCGATCAGGCATTTGCATACTGTCAGCTGCTTGAGCGCGTAAAGCTCGGTCAGAATCTGACCGCAGTTCCCGACATGACCTTCATGTACTGCCGCACGCTCTCGGATATCAACCTTGAGGGTCTTACCGAGATTGGCAGCAACGCCTTCTACACCACTGCCCTGACAGAAATTGACCTTGCAAACGCGCAGACGCTTGGCACTTACGCCTTTGCATACTGCGAGCAGCTGCAAAAGGTGAACTTGGGCACGCAGGGCGTACGCATTGAAGAGGGCGCATTCGCTTACGATTCCGCACTTGCTACCGTGGACGGCATGCAAAACGCCTCTTTTGTGGGCGACTACGCGTTTGCTTACTCGATTCTGCCCGGTGCAAATCTGACAAACGCAACCTACATCGGTACACACGCATTCTACAAAAACGAAATGGCAGACTTTGCACTGGCGCTGGGCGCGGCACTGACCGAGCTTGGTGACAACCCGTTTGCATTCTGCCGCCTTGAGCGCTTCTCTGCCATAGAAAAGACCACCTTCAACGGTAAGGAGTACGAAACAATCGTTTACACCTACGATATCAGCGAAACGGTACGCGTGATCGACGGTCACCTCTACCGCGTTGTTCCCAAGGGACTTGAGCTGATTACCTACACGGGTGACGCAACAAACGTACAGGTAGCAGACGGCACGGTGCGCATCTCCGCAATGGCATTCGCGGGCGCTCCCGTTAAGCAAGTACAGCTGCCCTACACCCTGCGCGCCATCGGTCACAAGGCATTCTATGATTGCCGTGACTTGCGCCTTGTTACCTTCTCCTCCTACAACGCTCCCATTCTGGAAGAGGAATTTGACGCTGCGTACCACGAATCCTACGATAACATTCCCGGCACGGGCGACTACACCTTCCAGTACAGCGACGGCTCCACCATCGTAAAGGTAGGCCTTGGCATTACCAAGTACTTTATGTGGAACGCCGAGCAAAACTACTACAACACCTACTACGGCGCAAGCTTTGTGGACTACATCGGTCACGTTGACTCTCCCATTACCATGGTCAGACCCGTCAACGGCAACCACTACGATTCCTTTATCTTTGCGCAGTACTTTGACACCGTCATCGACGGCAGCGCAGCAGCAGACGAGATTACGCTTGCCGCCATTGCCGCCATCAACGCAATTCCCGAATCGGTCACGCTGGATGACAAGGCGATTGTCGAGGCAGCAAGAGCCGCTTACGACAAGATCTCCACCAAGGAGCAGCAGGCACTTGTGACCAATCTGGAAAGACTGACCCAGGCAGAGCGCAGAATTGCCGACCTGGAAGCACTTGCAGGCGGTCAGGGCGAGGGCGAACAGCCCCAGGTTCAGCCTCCCCGCAGCATTTCCGTGACCAAGGTGCTCTCGATTGCACTTGCAATCGTGGGTGCACTCTCGCTTGTCCTTGCCACAATCAGCTTCCTGCTGGCACGCAAGGTATTCACCCCCGAGTACGTATCCGAGCTCAAGGCAGCACGCGATGCCAAGATCAAGGCAAAGGCGCAAAAGCCGATCAAGCTCAACAAGCCCCACAAGCCTCGCGGCATGCACAGACGCGGCAAGCTTGCCAAAGTCTTTGCCACCGTGCCGCTGGACAAAATCTTTACGTTCTTCGCGGTCATCGCGATCGTCGCTTCCCTTGTGCTGATGATGATCACGCTGTTCTCCTCTGCAGGCTCGCAGTGGAAGGACCCCTACAAGCAATTCGATAAGCAGGGCTACTCTGTCAGCGTACGCTTTGACGCAGGTGCGGGCCGCTTTGCAAACCGCGACATTACCGTGGTTGACGTGTTCTCCTTGGACGATTACACCGCAGATGAGAACGGCAACATTCAGATTTCGCTGCTTGACCCGCAGGATAAGCTGCGCGGTGCACAGGCTTACGTGGTTGACAATCCCGGCTACACCTTGGCAGGCTGGTACACCGACCGTCAGCCCAGAGTTGACGAGCAGGGCCGTCCCTTGGACGAATACGGCGTGCTCACCGAGATCTCCGGCAGAGAGCAGGGCTGGGTTTACTCCGGCAAATGGGACTTCGACCAGAGCACCGTATCGGTTGATCCCGCAAGCATTACCTCCGGCTCGGATGCAGTGCTGACACTCTATGCCGCATGGGTTCCCGGCGTTCAGTTCAACCTCTACAACCTCAATTCCCTTGACGAGAACGGCAATCCCACGCTGATTCAGACCTACGTAGGCTCTAAGCTGACTGTTCCCACTTGGAAGGACGGCGCAGTATCGCTTGGCGGTGCATTCCCCAAGCTGGACGGCACGCCCAACGCAATCTTTGCGGACAAGGAGCAGACGCAGCCCATTACCGATCCGCTCAAGATTGACATCAACTACGAAAACGGCACGATCAACACCCCCGCAATCAACGTTTACGTGGATCTGTGGGAGGGTCAGTGGTTCAAGATCAGCTCTGCTAAGCAGTTCTACAAGCACGCAAGAGCCGACGGCAACTACATCATTGAAGCAGACCTTGACTTCTCCCAGAAGGGAGCAATCTGGCCCACCAACTTCTACAAGGGTCAGACCCAGTTCACCGGTAAGATCATCGGTAACGGACATACGCTCTCTAACATTACTGTCGTGCAGCCCTCGGGCGCACAGCAGGGCGGCTTGTTCGGCTATATCGGCGCAGGCGCAGAGATTACCGATCTGCACCTTGAGAACGTGACCTACACCGCAACCGGCTCGCGCATTCAGGGCTCGACCTTCGGCTTGCTGGCAGGTACTGTTTCCGATCAGGCAACCATTCAAAACGTCACCATTACAGGTAAGCTGCTCATCGATCCCTCGCTGTTCCTTGACGGCGTGGACGTAGCAACCTACGGCATGCTTGCAGGCGCAGGCACGGTACAGGGCATTGACCTTTCCGGTATCAAGGTTGAAGCCACCGGCGACAACAAGACCGCAGTCATTGTGACGCTCAACAAAGAAACGGGCGAGATTACCCTCTCCCCCCGTGAACACAACTAATGCGTAAGGAGGATACGAAAAAATGAATAAAAGAATCCTTTCCGTACTTCTTTGTGCCCTTTTGCTACTCAGCACGCTGGGCGTGCTGGGTGGCTGCGGCCAAAAGAACGCAAAGCCTGACGCATTGGTTGTCATGACCGACGCGCTGGACGGCGTGTTCAACCCCTTCTACTCCACCACCGCTCCCGATGCTACTATTGTTGCCATGACGCAGATCGCCATGCTGACCACCGGTTATGAAAACGGTCAGGTCACGGTCGCATGCGGCCCCGAGGAGGCTGTTGCGGCACTTGACTACGCCGTGGAATACGATGACATTTCGGACACCACCACCTACTCCTTCGTCATCAAGAACGGCATTCTGTTCTCGGACGGCGAGCCTTTGACCATTGAGGACGTTATTTTCAACATGTACGTATACCTCGACCCCGTCTACACCGGCTCCTCCACCATGTACTCCACCGACATCGTTGGTCTGCAGGATTACAGAACCCAGACCCGCGGCTCGGGCTCGGACGATACCAGCGAGATCATTGCCGAGCTGGCAGCTACACGCGCGCGCAACCGTATCAACGAGCTGATCAACCTGTACAAGCAGGTGGGCAAGACCAGCACCGCAGGCTCTTACAGCGCGGATTACGATAAGATGGTCGCCGCCATTCAGAACGCAGGCCTTTCCAAGGGCTACAAGGAAGCCATCTCCAGTGACCCTGCCAAGGTAACCACCGACAATCTGCTTGCAGACTACGAGCTGACACTCTCCGAGTTCAGAAAAGAGCTGGAGAATGACTACACCTCGGCATCCGAGGCGTACAAGGAGACTCCTTACAAGGAAACGGGCGAGTTTGACGAGATCACCTCCTTTATGTTCGCTGAGGGCTTTGTGACGGTTGAATACGAAAAAGACCCCGTGACCAACAAGGACATCAAGACCAAGATCAAAAAGGTCACCCGTAACTACTCCCCCGACGTGGTCAACTCTCGCGAGGCAGCCATCAACTACGTTTACAACCAAAAGATCGACCAGGAGCTGCACATCATTCTGCAGTACTGGGCAACCGCTACTACGTTGCTGACCGAATACTCGGCACAGGCAACCACGGTCATTCTGCGCGAGAACATGTCGGCTGACGGTTCTCTGCTCGTCCCCAACATTTCGGGCATCGTATCCCTCGGTCACACCACCGACGTTTACGAGGTCGAAGCAAATAACGGCTTCTACACCGTTGCGCACGAGCACAATCCCGACGGCACTCCCGCAAATGACAACGAATACGACGTGCTGCAGATCACCATCAACGGCGTTGACCCCAAGGCGATCTGGAACTTTGCCTTCTCGGTTGCACCCCAGCACTACTACGGACAGGGCTACACCGTGGACATCCCCAACAATAAGTTTGGCGTGGACTACGGCTCGTTCGACTTTATGGCAAACACCATCCGCGCAAGCGAGGTGACCAAGGTGCCCGTGGGCGCAGGCCCTTACAAGGCAACCAACAGAAATAACGAGGACAACCCCAAGGGCGCGGACTTCTACTTAAACAACATCGTTTACTTCAAGGCAAACGAAAACTTTATGATGGGTGCACCCAAGATCGAAAAGCTGCGCTATCAGGTGGTCAGCGCCACCAACGCCTTGGACGCGCTGGAAAAGGGCGAGGTACACTTTGTAACGCCCCAGTACACGCAGGACAACATTGAGCGCATCAACGATCTCGGTGCAAGAGGCATTGAGAGCACCTACACCGATCAGTTGGGTTACGGCTACATCGGCATTAACGCAGGCAAGGTGCCCGACATCAACCTGCGCAAAGCCATTATGTGCGCTATGGACACCGGCCTTGCCCTTGAATACTACAGCACGGGCACGGCAAGCACCATCTACTGGCCCATGTCCACGGTCAGCTGGGCATACCCGCTGGAAAACGGCAACCCCAGCCTTGACAACGGACACGAATACCCCTCGATCAACTTCAACCGCGAGACCGCCAAGCAGACCATTCTTGACTACATGGCAGCCGCAGGCGTTTCCGAGGGCGACAATCAGCTTTCCATCACCTTTACCATTGCAGGCGCAGACCTGACCGATCACCCCGCATACAAGGTATTTGAGAGCGCGCAGGCGCTGCTCAACGAGTGCGGCTGGGATATTGAGATCGTGCCCGATACGCAGGCGCTGACCAAGCTTTCCACCGGTTCCCTGACCGTATGGGCGGCGGCTTGGGGCACCACGGTTGACCCCGATATGTATCAGGTATACCACAAAAACTCGACCGCAACCAGCACGCTGGCTTGGGGTTACCGCGAGATTCTTGGCTCTCCTGCCGCATATCCCGAGGAAAACGCCATTCTTGACATGCTCAGCGAGGTCATTGACCAAGCGCGTGAGATCACCGATCAGGAAGAGCGTGCCGCGCTTTACAAGGAAGCTATGGGATACGTGCTGGATCTGGCAATCGAATTGCCGCTTTACCAGAGAAAGACCCTGTACGCTTACAATGCACGCGTGATCGATTCCACTACCCTGCCCGCAGAGATCAACCCCTACACCTCTCCCTTGGAAAAGATCTGGGAGATCGAATTTGCACAGTAAGAAAGGCGGTAAATCAATATGCTGAAATATATTATTAAACGCCTTGCGCTTTCGGTGCTCATCCTGTTTTGCGTTTCGCTGATCATCTTCACGCTCATTCAGCTCATGCCCATGGACTACGTCACGCAGCAGATCGCTGCCATTGAAACCAAGGGTGAGGCGGTGAGTGAGGAGACCGTACAGGCGCTGATGAGTGAATACGGCTACGGCACGGACGGCACGTTCGGCGGCATTATCCGCGGCTACTTTACGTGGCTGCGCGCAACATTGCGCCTGGACTTTGGTAACAGCTTTAAGTTCCAGCAGCCTGTTGCCGACGTCATTGCCAAGAACATGTGGGTATCCTTTGCGGTTGCCGCAATTGCAACCATTTTTGAGTTCATGATCGCCATTCCCCTTGGCATCACGGCTGCAACCCACCAGTATTCCTTCCGCGACTACTTTGTCACCGTGCTTGTTATGATCGGTATCTCGCTGCCCTCCTTCTTCTTTGGGCAGATACTCAAGAACATGCTTGCCATGCAGCTTGGGTGGTTCCCGTCATCGGGTCTTGGCTCTGCATCCATGGACTACACGGGCGTAGGTCTGATCCTTGACTACGTTTCCTACTTAGTCATTCCCGTGCTGACCGTGGTGGTGCTGAGCATCGGCGGCAGAATGAGAATGACCAGAACCAACATGTTAGAGGTTCTCAACTCGGATTACATCCGTACCGCGCGTGCCAAGGGCTTGCACGAGTCCAAGGTCATTTACAAGCACGCGTTCCGCAATACCCTGATCCCGCTCGTGACCTCCTTGGCAGGACTATTGCCCTCGCTGTTCTCGGGTGCGATCATCACCGAGCAGGTGTTCGGCTTACCCGGTATCGGTAACATGGCATATCAGGCAACGCTGGTTGCCGACATTCCCTTCATCATGGGCTACAACCTCTTCCTTGCCGTACTGAGTATCGTGGGCGTTCTGCTTGCAGATATCATGTACGCGGTGGTTGACCCCAGAGTCAAGCTTGGTTAAAGGAGGCATTTTATGAACGATACAGATATCAAAGTAAAAAGCGCTCCCAAGACCGAGGAGCCGCTTGACAAAAACGTGCGACTCATGTCGCCCGGACGTATGGTCATGCGCCGCTTCTTCCGCTCCAAGCTCAGCGTGCTGGGTCTTGTGCTGATCGTGTTCCTGTTCGCCTTTTGCTGGCTTGGCCCGATCTTCTACACCGCATGGGGTCAGACCGAGGTTGACTACTCGGGTAAGACCGAATACGTGCAGACGCTGATCACCTACGTGGACGAGAACGGCGTGGAGCACTCCTACTACCAGCTGGAAGAAACGCACGAGACCACCAACTCGCTTGCAAAGCCCTCTTGGTCGCATCCCCTTGGTACGGATAAGACCGGTAAGGACGTGCTTGCAAGACTGATGTACGGCGGCAGAATTTCGCTGACCATCAGCTTTTTGACCGTATTCGTCATTGCCGCCATCGGCGTTGTATTCGGTGGCATTGCAGGCTACTTCGGCGGCATTATCGACAACATCATCATGCGTGTTTGCGACGTGCTGATGTGCTTGCCCGGTATCCCGATCATGCTGGTTGTGGGTACGGTGCTGGACGCATGGAGCAAAACGCCCGATTTTCCGCTTGCCATTGAGCCGCAACACCGTATTTATTACCTGATGGCGTTCCTTGCCCTGATCTCTTGGTCGGGCACGGCAAGACTGGTGCGCGGTCAGATCCTTTCCCTGCGTGAGCAGGAATACATGGTGGCAGCCGAGGCAATGGGCTACTCCACCGCGCGCAAGATCTTCAAGCACCTCATCCCCGGCGTTATGCCGCAGCTGATCGTTTCCATGACGCTCAGCCTTGGCTCCATGATCCTGTACGAGGCATCCCTGACCTACTTGGGTCTTGGTGCACCCGAGCAGTTTGCCGCGTGGGGTACGATGATCAACGCCGCAAACGACACCACCATTCTGCAAAACTATTTCAACATCTGGGGCCCTCCCGGTCTGTGCATCATTATGGCGGTGCTGGGCTTTAACTTTGTGGGCGACGGTCTGCGCGACGCGCTTGATCCCAAGATGAGAAGATAAGGAGAGAATACGAGCATGAAAAATAACAAAAAATCCTCCTATCTCTCAGGTCGCGAGATCCGCGCGATTGCCAAGCAGAACAAAAAGGTGATGATGGCGCTGGAAGCCAAAAAGCACCGCAGAGCAAAGGAAGAGGAATTCCTTGCACAGATGAAGGACGAGAACAATATTCTCGAGATCGACGATCTGCACACCTACTTCTTTACCGATCAGGGTATTGTCAAGGCAGTAAACGGCGTATCCTTCAACATTCCCAAGAACAAGACCGTTGGTATCGTGGGTGAATCGGGCTGCGGCAAGAGCGTGACCAGCATGTCTGTCATGCGTCTGTTGCAGGGCCCGACGGGTCAGATCTATTCCGGCGCGATCCGCTTTGCTGCCGAGGATAAGACCTATGACATTGCGCAAATGCCCATGTCCGAGATCCACCGCATTCGCGGCAAGGAGATCGCCATGATCTTCCAAGAGCCCATGACCTCGCTCAACCCCATCTTCACCATCGGCGATCAGCTCGACGAGGTGACCTACATTCACAGACCCGAGGCAACCGCAGAGGAGGCGCAAGCGCGCTCCTTGGAAATGCTGCGTCTTGTGGGTATTGCAGCCCCCGAGCGCGTGTATAACTCTTACCCCCACGAGCTTTCGGGCGGTATGAGACAGAGAGTCATGATCTCGATGGCGCTGGTATGTAATCCCCGTCTGATCATTGCGGACGAGCCTACCACCGCGCTGGACGTGACCATTCAGGCGCAGATCCTTGACCTGCTGCGTGACCTCAAGGACAAGATCAACGGCTCTATTATGCTGATCACGCATGACCTTGGCGTCATTGCAGAAATGGCTGACTTTGTGGTGGTCATGTACGCAGGCAAGGTGATCGAAATGGGCACGGTGCACGAGATCTTCAAAAATCCCCTGCACCCCTACACCGTAGGACTGCAGAAGTCCAAGCCCACCATGCAATCCGACAGCGAGGTGCTGTTCAACATCCCGGGTAACGTACCCAACCCCGTTAACATGCCCACGCATTGCTACTTCAAGGAGAGATGCGACAGATGCTGTGAAAAGTGCAGCGGTGACTATCCGCGCATGATTCAGGTCAGCCCCACGCATTACGTATCCTGTCATCTTTACAGTAAGGAGGAAACGATCCATGGCTGATATTTCATTTGCATCCGCGCTTACGCGCTGGGAAAGCACGCCCGAGATCGAGCGCTCCTACGATGATGCGGCAGAAGCAGCAAAGCAGGCAGAGGCAAAGGCGGCTGCCATAGAGGCAGACGCGAAAAAAGCCCCCAATCCCGATGCGCTTTTGGAGGTCAGACACCTGCGCAAGGCGTTCCCCATCAAGAAATCGCTGACCGGTAAGGTACAGCAGGAGCTGATTGCGGTGGATGACGTATCCTTTGAGCTTTGCCCCGGCGAAACGCTTGGCATTGTTGGTGAATCGGGCTGCGGCAAGACGACTATGGGCAGAACCGTGCTCAAGCTGCACCCCTCCAGCGGCGGTCAGATCCTGTTTGACGGCAAGGACATCACAAACTACTCCTCTTACAAGATGCGCGATTTGCGCACCGAGATGCAGATCATATTCCAGGACCCCTATTCCTCCCTGCCCCCCAGAAGCACGGTGGGCGATATCCTCTCCGAGCCTGTGCGCGTGCACAAGATCGTGCCCGAAAAGGAGATTAAGGAGTACGTGCTGGACCTGATGGAAAAGTGCGGTCTGCGCGATTATTACTATGAGCGTTACCCCCACGAATTTTCGGGCGGTCAGCGTCAGCGTATCTGTATTGCGCGTGCGCTGTCGGTCAAGCCCAAGCTGGTCATTTGCGACGAGCCTGTATCCGCGCTTGACGTATCCATTCAGGCACAGATCATCAACCTCTTAAAAGAACTGCAAAAGACCATGAACCTGACCTACCTGTTCATCTCGCATGACCTCTCGGTAGTCAAGTTTATCTCGGACAAGATCGGCGTAATGTACCTTGGCTCTATGGTAGAGTTTGGCGCAAAGAAGGACATCTTTGACAATCCCCTGCACCCCTACACGCAGGCGCTGTTCTCTGCAATCCCCAATCCCGACCCCGATGCCAAGATGCACCGCATGGTGCTTAAGGGTGATATTCCCTCGCCCGCAAATCCCCCCAAGGGCTGCCGCTTCCACACGCGCTGCCCCTACGCCAAGGAGATTTGCAAGCACGTCGCTCCCGCATACCGCGAGGTAGAGCCGGGTCACTTTACCGCCTGCCACATGTACGCCGAGGATTAAGCCATGGCGGAGAAGCAAAAAAAGCCAAAAAAGCAAAAGATCCGATACATCGATGACGGCTCGACCGTGGTGGGTATGCGCCCCTTGGAGGAAGCAAACCGCCGCCCCGGACAAAAGCCGCACACCCCCGGCGCAAAAGGCACGCTGCGCGAGCAGATGCGCACCTATTTCGCCGCGGTCAAGCTCATGTTCGTGCCCATGTTAGTCACGCTCGGCTTGATATTCGTGTCGTTTCTGATCACGTGGATCATCTTTGTCTTGGCAAGATAAAAAAACATCCGCCAACGACTTTTGCCGTTGGCGGATTTCATCGCGCAGCGATTTCATCCACGCAAGTGGATTTCATCCGCTCCCGACAGGGGGCGGATTTCATTTTGCATACGGACCGTCGAGGACGCCGGTCCCTACGGAAATGACCCCTCGAGACCCTCAAGCCGCGCTGCGGCCTGCCTTTTCAAAATCCGCAATTTGTTGCAGATTTTGAAAAGTTCGACTACGAAAACATCCACCCGGGATGTTTTCTCCGCTCAGGATGACACGAGGGGGGCTTCGCGCAAAATAACGGCACGGACGTGCAATGTGCACGCCCCCTACAGGAGGTTGTTGCACCCCCCGCCGATCCCCGCCTGCTCAAACTAAAACATCCGCCAACGGCATGCCGTTGGCGGATTTCTTTTTTATTCCTCGGTTTTGACCGTAAACGTAATGCTCTGCGCGCCGCTGTCGATCAGCACGTACTCATCCGTCCA
>JAZOLE010000146.1:0-18068 GCA_045652835.1 Eubacteriales bacterium
GGCGCTTACTTTAGTCAGTGTTGGCTGCGATACTGCACAACCAACCGTTCAAGATGGGAAAACGCCCTACATTCAAGACGGATACTGGTATATTGACGGTGTCAACCTTGGAATCAAGGCAGAGAGCGTTGATGGCAAGGACGGTGTTGACGGAAAAGACGGTGCTGACGGTAAGGATGGCGCTGACGGAAAAGACGGCAATACCCCCTACATTCAGGACGGTTATTGGTACATTGGCGACGTTAATACCGGCATCAAGGCTGAAGGCGTTGATGGCAAGGATGGTGCCGACGGTAAAGACGGCGTAGACGGTAAAGATGGTGCCGACGGTAAGGATGGCGTAGACGGTAAAAACGGTGCCGATGGCAAGGATGGTGCTGACGGTAAGGACGGAAAATCAGCATACGAGCTATTTTGTGAAGTCTACGGCTACACCGGTACCGAGGAGCAATGGCTCAAGGATCTGATCAGCGGCGGTCTGATTACCGAGGAAAAACCTAAAACAGACCTTACAATTGCGGTTGTCGGCGACAGCATCTCTACCAAGGCAGGCAAAAATGCGGTGGAAATCACAATCACAGAGTATGATGTAGGCGTGACGCTTTCGGCGTATCCCACCTATTACGATCTTGGAACAACCATTGGAGGACACACCGTTGTTGAAAGTGACATAGGTAAAGAGCTCACCTTTATCCCTACCGAGGACGATATTGGTAAGACCTTGGGAAATGCCAAGAATTACAATCCCTCCACTACCAAAGTCTGGTGGGAGCATCTGGAGGACTATTTCAACTGTAACGTAAACGCTGTTTGCTACAGCAGCAGCTCTTATTCCTCACACGAAGAAAGCGAAATCACCTTAAAAACCGCGCATGCATGGCACGATTCACAGATTCGCAAGCTGGGTACTCGCGTGGCAGGAAGCATGACGCGCATTGCCCCCGATATCGTGATTTTGTACCGTGGCTGCAATGACATGACGCACTCCCCTTACGCCACGCTCACCGAGGGATACTTTGACAACTGCGATTGGAGCTATCCCTATACCGATCGCGTCGGAAACGGATGGGGAGTATTGGAGGCAATGTCTTTGACCATTATGAAGATCAGAGAAGCTTATCCCGACGCAAAGATCGTAATCGCTACTCAGGCAACCTTCAAACGCATTGACTATGATAATTTCCCAACCAACAACAACCTATACAGTCTCCCGCAGTTCAACGCTGCCCTTCGAGATTTGGCTGACTTTTTTGGCTGCTATACCATTGATTTTGATAAATGCGGCATCACCTTTGAGAACTGTTACGATCAGGGATACATCACCGACAGCTCCTCCATTCCCACGCACCCCAATGACAAGGGGCATGCCATTATGGGTCAGCAGGCGATCGATGATCTGCTGTATAAGTTGCGTCTTGACATAAATGACTACGTAGCAGCTGACGTACATCCGAACACCCTTTACGAAAAGTCCGGGGTTTGGAACGATGGAGAGATCATTGATCTGGTTGACTATTTCGCCTATGACTACATCCCTGTTGTGGCAGGCAAAACCTACTATATGCCGCACTGCCGCAACACTGCTCTTTTGGATTCCCGAGGAAACGTGATCCGCCTGATCAGCGGTCCGACCATGGAGGCGAACGGGTATATGCTCACTATTCCCGCAGGCACGGTATATATTCGCACCTGTGCACGTTATGACGCGATATCGGTCGAGGAGTTTTCGATGACCGAGGTTGTCATAGAACCCGAGATCAATATTCTTTATGAAAAATCGGGCGTGGAGGGATCAGGAGGCAAAATCGTTAACATGAGCGCGTATTTTTCCTATGACTTCATCCCCGTTGAGGCAGGTAAAACCTACTATATGCCTCACTGCCGCAACACAGCACTCTTGGATTCGCGAGGAAATGTGATCAATCTGATCGGTGGTCCGGCTATGGAGTCAAATGGGTATATGCTCACCATTCCAGCAGGAACGGTATATGTTCGCACCTGTGTGCGTTATGATGCGATATCGGTTGAGGAGTTTTCAATGACAGTAATAGATTAACGTGCCACAGGCTGTCATGATTGACGCGACAACTCAATTCCCATTCAATAGCGGCACGCAAAAAAGGGATCAAGCCTATTGGCTTGATCCCTTTTCACACATGTGGTGGGACTTGGTCTCGGCGCGACGACGCAAAAGCCGCGTTTTGATGCGGTCTTTTGCTACGCGCCTCGGTCAGGCGGCGTTCTGACATGCCACCGGCATGTCATTCATTGCGCCACCTCTTCAAGTCCCACGTTCGATACCGGCATCAAAAAGGGAGAGGCGCTGCCTACGGCTGCGTCTCTCCCTTTTTGGTGCCGGTGGTGGGACTTGAACCCACACGATGTTGCCATCGCCAGATTTTGAGTCTGGTACGTCTGCCGATTCCGTCACACCGGCGTCATCGACCTATATATTATAACAAAGCTCTTCCCTAATGTCAAGATGTTTTGAAAAAATATTTCTGTTTTGTTCGCAGTTTTATTTTTCAAAAAACAACTACGCCTCAACCATGATCCCCTCATCATCTTTTTCCATTAAAAAAGCTGCCTTGAAACAAATCAAAGCAGCTTTTTTGATATGCAAATCATCCAAATGGCTTAAATTTATCATCCTCGGTCAAGTCAAGCGCGTCAATCGCTGCTTGGAAGCGTGCGCGGGCGGCTTGTAGATTTTTGGGATGATGCGCATCCGAGCCGAGATAGAACTTACATCCTTGGCTCTTTGCAATGTGATACGGGCGCATGGTGCGAGCACTTTGCGGATCATGAAGATTCATATTCAGCTCCACGCCCATGCCCGATTTTGCCACGCGTGCAAACAGCTCGGCATATTCCGCATCTGTAATGGCATCCAAAATATCGTCGCGAGTGCCTTCGCAATTTCTCTCCATCAAACTGCAGGTAAAGTGCGCAAGTCCGATCTTGGAAAACGGCAAATCCATATCCAAGAGTGAATGATTGCGCGCAAGATACAGCTCTGCCCTGCGCGCCACCGAGGCGTCCTCGGGAGCGATGGTAAAGCCCATCATATGCAAATGGCTTGTGGGCACGATGATAAACTCAAAGGCGTCCAGCATCTTGTCCGAAATGCCAAGCGTCATGAATTGATCCATATCGATCTCGCAGCCGAAGTGAAAACGGCAAGCGTCACTCTCGGGCAGCGGCAGTATTTGCTTTACGTGCGCATAGTTTTGCGCTGCGTACCAGCCGCTCGCGCCCGGCACGTTCTCGTCCCAGTAGTGATCGGTCACGCAAATATCCGCAAGGCCCTCGCGCACGCCGTAATCCAGCAGCGCTCTGGCTGTCTGCTCGGGGTCATCGGAGCAAAGAGAGAGCTGCGAGTGCAGATGCAAATCATGGTCAATGATAAATGTGCTCATCATTTAAGAAAGGAAGCGCTTGAGGTTTTCGTATCCTCTTGCGATGGCTGCATAGCAATCCTCCGCGCCCTCGAACTCGATCGAATAATATCCGTCATAGCCTGTGGAGCGAATGATCTCGATGCACTTTTGTACGTTGCAATCCCCTTCACCCACGGCTGCGCCTGCAAAATAGTTGCATCCGCGCGTTCTGCCGTAACTGGGCTTAGGCTCGCTCGACTTATACATATCCTTTGCGTGCACGTGCACAGCATAGGGGGCGACACGCGAAACTGCGGTGGCGTTATCCTCGTCGGCACACACAAAATTGCCAACGTCAACCAAAAGACCGTAGTTATCGTGCGCAACCGCATTGAACAGCTGCTCAACGCGATAGGAATCCTGCGCGATATAGCCGTGGTTTTCGGTGCAGGTGATAATGCCGCACTGCGCACCGTACTCGGTGATCTTGCGGCAGTTGTCCGCAATGGTGGGCAGCATCAGCCCAAAGCTTCTGCCATTGCCCTGCTTGGTGGTTGCATAGCAAACGTCATGACGCATAACCGAGCATCCAAGCTCGACTGCCACGTCGATCTGTGCTTTCATTCTATCCACCTCTGCCTCATTGGCAGCAGCGGTATCATGGTACAGGTTAGCGCCGATGGTATAGGCGTTGATGGTCATACCAAGCGCGTCGGCTCTCTTTTTGAGTTCTTTTGCAAACGCAAGTCTTTCGGCCTGTGTTGCACCGGGCATATCCAAAAACTCAATGGCATCAAAGCCCATCTCATGCGCTTTGTCAATGGTTTGCTCAAGGGTCAGTCTGCCGTCACGGATCGCCTGATAATAGGAATAAGAGCTGACAGAAATCTTCATTTCCCTGCTCCTTACTTGCCCATAATGCCGGTCAGATGGTCGATCGCGGTCTGAATATCTCCTCTGGGATTGTCACCGCACTCACGCTCAATGGTCAGGAAGCCGTTGTAGCCGATCTCGTCCAGTGCCTGCAGGTAGGTCGGGAAATGAACGCCGCCCGTGCCAAGCGGAACCTCTTCAAAATACTGAATGCCCGCAAACTCCTGAGGAACGGGATGCACCACGCCGTAAATATACTCGGGGTTGCCGCGATGCAGCATCACGCCGTCCTTTGCGTGGGTATGTACGATATAGTCCTTGAGGTTGTGTACTGCCTCGACGGGATCGTCTGCAGATACCATAACAAGGTTTGCAGGGTCAAGGTTGACCGCTACGCCGCGAGAACCCAGAGAATCAAGGAACTTCTTGAGCACTGCGCTGGTCTCGGGACCTGTTTCAATTGCAAAATGGGAGCCCATGCTGTCCGCAAATGCAGCCAGCGTGCCGCAAGCCTCTTGCATAATGGCATATCTGGGATGAGCGGGATCCTCGGGAACAACACCGATGTGGGTGGTAACGATGTCGGTCTCCAGCTCCTTTGCAAGCTCCAGGATGCGCTTGGACTTCTCAATAGCAGCGGGATTCTTTTCGGGGTTACCAAAGCCCATGCCAAGGTCACCGCAAATAGCCGAGAAGCAAAGTCCGTGCGACTTGACCATGTCAAGCAGCTCGCGTCTTTGCTGTGCGCTCATATTTTCGGGTGCATGCTCACCGTAGGTGCAGTACATCTGCAGGCCCTGCACGCCCATGTCAGCTGCGGTTTTGATTGCGGTCTTGGTGTCGGTACGGAAGGACTCCAAAATCACGCCGATAGGAAATTGTTTCATAGGATCTACCTCCATGTTTTCATATATACCCATTATACATTTTTTGCCCGAATTTGTCAAGAGTTTTGCGTTGGCACAGCGCGATTTTTGCTTGACACGGCAGCATATATATGCTATACTGAAAATAACTTACAGAAAGGTGTTTGTCATGGAAGTTTTATATTTTTTGGAAAGTTTACGCAACCCCGTGCTCGACGTGCTGGTGCAAGCCATCACGCTTGTGGGAGAAGAAACCTTTTTCTTGGCGCTGGGCTTGTTTTTGATCTGGTGCTGCAATAAGCGTGACGGCTATTTGGTGCTGCTTGTCAGCTTTACGGGCATCATAGTCAATCAGTTTTTGAAAATGTGCTTCCGCGTGCCCCGTCCGTGGGTCAAGGATCCCAATTTCACCATTGTGGAATCTGCACGTGAGGGCGCAAGCGGCTATTCCTTCCCCAGCGGTCACACGCAAAACAGCGTTGGCATGCTTGGTTCGCTTGGCGTTTGCTCGCGTCAGCTGTGGGTCAAGATTCTGTGCATCGCAGGCGTGATTTTGGTGCCGCTTTCGCGTATGTATCTTGGCGTACATACTCCGCAGGACGTGCTGGTGTCCATGGCAATCGCGCTTGTGCTGATCGTGGCGTTTGACCTGCTTTTGCGTCTGAACGACAAGTACCCTTACGTGATCTACATCGTCATGGGCGCACTTGCCCTGCTTGTGATTGGGTTTATGGTATTTTTGTATGCTTTCCCTTTCCCGGATGAGGTATTCTTCGAGGAGAACATCGGCAACTACGAGTCGGCGCTCAAAAACGCATACACCATGCTTGGTTGCGTAGTCGGCATGATCCTGTTCCGCTTTGCCGATGACAAATACATCAAGTATGACACGCGCGCAGTCTGGTGGGTACAGCTGCTCAAGCTGGGAATCGGACTTGCCATTGTGATGGCAATCAAGGAAGGCACGCGCCCTGTGCTGGACGCGATCTTTGGCGGTCACCTCGCGGCACGCGCCGTGCGTTATTTCCTGATCGTTTGTGCAGCAGGCGCTTGGACGCTGACCTTTAAGCACTGGGCAAAGCTTGGACAAAAAGCGCTCCAAGCGCCCGACGAGAAAACGGAATAAACAACAGAAAAAGCCTTGCGTTGCAAGGCTTTTTCTGTTGTTGGGCGATTGTTAACTCCACACCATGCGCAGCACAAGACCGGGGGAGGTTTGATCGTTGCCGCAAAAGACTTGGCGTGCAAATTCCTTGGTCACTGTGATCACGTTTCCCTGCACTCCCGGGGTCATTTCAAAGGCTTGGTCGCCTATCAGGCTTTGCACGTACACCTTTTTAGGAGTAGCGGACAGATGCAACTGCACTTGGCAGCCAACGCCCAGCAAGCCCACGGTATCCACGCCGTCTGGAATCTCGCAATGCACGCAGGCATTTGGATAGCGGCAAGCACCGCCTGTAACGCGAGGCTGCACGCTGACGCTATACGCTCCGTTTGGGTGCAGCGAGGCTGCCACGTACGGCTTGATCTCGCCCTCCACCCAAATCGACTCTGCCGCGAGATTGCGTGCAACCACAGCGGGGGCACCCTGACGGACGCGCTTTCCGTACACGCTGCCGTACCAGGTTGAGCCTGCCTCAAAATATTGCTCGTCATACAAGATCTCCTTGCTGCACGCGGTCTGCGTGTGAGCAAATGGCGGTGCGATGCGCTGCCAACGCAGAGCTGCCGTGACCTCATCAAGACGCCACGTGCGGTCATCGCCCACCTCGTTGATTTTATCGGTATCATAATGGCTGCGCATGACGCCGATGGGACAACCGAGAGAAGCGTTGATATAGCACTCGTCCTCACCGTTGACGTATCCCTTGGATACGGGCAGCAAGGCAGACAAGCGATCCAGCGTGGTGAGAATGCTCAATACCCCCAGCACGTCATAGCTGCGGAACACCTCCGAAAAAGTCACGGCTTGCTTGGCAAGCGCGAAGGCGGACGCCTCACCGGCATATCTTCCCTGCAAGGCGGCATCGGGATGCTCGGGAGCATTGAGCGGCAGCATGCAGGCGGCATGCTCAATGATGAGCGAGGGATATAGCCGAGCTGCCATATCGGTCAAGGCTTTGCGAAAGGCGATATTGTCCGCCTGCGTGCCCCAATCCACCTTCCAATATTCCACACCGGCATCACGGCACCATAAAATGCGCTCCTGCCAGTAAGGCAGATCACGCTCGGTAAAGGGCGCGTCATAATCCTCGGCACACCTCTGCGCCGCTACCCAAAGACCAAGTCCCTTCCAGCCGTGGTCCTTGACTCTTTGATTGATGCGCTTGAGTCGCTCGGCAGGGGGCAGCCCCTTTACCGAGGGAAAGCGTTGCTCACTTACCTCAAGAGAGCCAAAGCAAGCGGGATTTTGGTTCGGATTGACGCCATAGTCCACGTCCCAGCCGTCATCCAGCAGAAAATACATATCTCCTCGCACGGCGTCATATTGATGCACGTAGCCGTTTTCGCCAAAGATCTACGCCTCGTCCAGCATATCGCGCCCGCTCTTGGCAGCATCGCCCGCCATCACCGCCATAATATTCTGCGTCTGCCAGGAGCACCAGTAGGACAGGCTGTTTTTATTTTGTTTTGGAATCAGATTCATTGCAGTATTCCCCCAAGCGTCCTCTTTTCACAGAAAATTATAACACATTTTATCACGTTTTGCAACAGAAAAAGCCTTGCTTTGGCAAGGCTTTTTCGTTATGTAGCAATCAATCAAACACTTTGCGGGTGTAATTTGCCTCATCGGCAACATAGCTCTCGTAAGCAGCCACGATGATATCGATGATCTCCTCGGGGGTGCGGCGGGTGGTGTCTACAATCAAGTCAAAGTTGTTGAAATCGTAGTAATCCACGCCATAGATCTGCAAAAATCTTGCCTGCTCTACCTTGCTGCGCTCGATCAGCTTATCGCAAGCCTCTTGCTCGTCGGCATAAAACTCCTCGCAGCCGCGCTGGTTGAGCATGACGCGTCTTGCTGCCTCGCAGGGCTCGATGGTCAAAAAGATCTTGAACGACTTTTCTGCAAAGTGCCAAGCCATGCGCGAGTCAAAGATCAGCTTGTCCTGCGCGCGCTCAATAGACAGCTGCTTGACCGCATCGTCAATGACGTAGTCCAGCGAAGGGTCCTCGCGCAATCTCTTGTTGAGCTCCAGCGTGGTAATGCCCATTTTTCTTGCCACCTCGCGCTGAAATGCGCCCGTGCTGTAAATCTCAAAGCCGTATCTGTCCTTAAGCAGATTGCAAATGGTGGACTTGCCGCTGCCAAGCTTGCCTGTAATAGAAATTAACATGATAACCTCCATGCCGCCTGCGGCGGCTCAATATAGTTTTGAAAGCTCAACTTAAAATGGATCAAAAGCCATTTTAAGTTGAGGTTTAAGCGTGAATGATAGACTGATCAGAGGGGCAGCGTGAACTTTCACGCTATGCCTCCGAAATTAAATTTTTCTGAGCTTTGCGTAGGTTGCCATCAGCTTCTTAGTGCCAACCTTATCAAACATGACCTCGTAGAGTACGTCCGCTCCCATATTCTTGACCGACAAAATCTCGCCCTCGCCAAAGGTCATATGGCGCACGCGATCCCCCGGTGCAAAGACCTCGCGCTTGCCTCCCTGCGCCGCTGCGGGCGTGGGTGTAGGCTGCGGCTTACGCACGGTATAATTACCTGCAGGGCTTGTCTGTCGCGCGGTCGCGGGCGCTTTGTTCTGCGATTCGGAATAGTAGGTCTTAAAGGTCGGCTGCTGGCTGTAGGGGTTGCGTACCGGTGCTTCCTCAAACTTCTCAATGAGGGCCGTGGGAATTTCGGACACAAATCTTGACAAGGGATTATACGTGGTGCGACCGTACAGCAGGCGCGACTTGGTGTGATAGATGTAAATCTTTTTCTTGGCACGGGTCAGCGCAACGTAAGCAAGTCTGCGCTCCTCTTCCATTTCATCGGTTCCCGCGCTGATGGTCTGCATGCCCGGGAACAATCCGTCCTCCATACCGGGCAGGAACACGATGGGGAATTCCAGACCCTTTGCGCTGTGCACGGTCATCATAACCACGGCATCCGCGTTCTCATCGTATCTGTCCACGTCTGCAACCAGCGCGTTTTCTTCAAGGAAGCCTGTCAGGGTAGGCTCAACGTCCTCCTCAGTACGGGCTTCGTATTCCACCATAGCCGATTTGAATTCGTTTAAGTTGTCAAGTCTGTCCTTTTCCTGCTCTCCGCCGTCAATCAGCATCTGACGGTAGCCCGTGCGGTCGGCAACCTGATCAAACAGCTCACCAAGCGGCATGTTGCCCACAAGCGCGGTCAATTCGTTTATTACAGCAGTAAAGTTCATCAGCGACACCGCAGAGCGCGAAAGCGCTGCATAGCGGTTGGCATTTTGCATAATCTCAAACATGGAGCAGCCCTGCTCTTCTGCAATCGCTTCAACCGCCTCCAAGGTGCGGTCGCCTATCTTACGTCTTGGCTCGTTGATGATGCGCAAAAGACGCTCGCGGTCATTATGATTGACCAGCAGCTGCAGGTACGCCACGATATCACGGATTTCCTTGCGGTCCGAGAAGCGCACGCCACCCAAAATGCGATACGGCAGCGCACTCTTTGCAAAGGCACGCTCAATGCTGCTTGCCTGCGCGTTGGTGCGGTACAAAACGGCAAAATCACGGTAATGATACTCACCCGACGCCACGGCGCGGTTGACCACCGAAATGATCTCTCTTGCCTCAAAATCCTGCGTTTCCAGCTGCTTTAAGTAAATTTTATCGCCCTTATCCCCTGCTGTCCAAAGCGTTTTGCCCTTTCTGCCGGAGTTATGCGAGATGACCTCGTTGGCAGCATCCAGAATGGTCTGCGTGGAGCGATAGTTCTGTTCCAGTCGAATAACCGATGCATCGGTATACACGCGGTCAAAGTTCAGGATATTTTCAATGGTTGCACCGCGGAAGCGGTAAATACTCTGGTCATCGTCACCCACTACCATGACGTTGCGGTAGCCGCCCGAAAGCAATGCGACCAAGGTAAACTGCGCGGTGTTGGTATCCTGATACTCGTCCACGCAAACGTACAAAAATCTGCGCTGATAGGAAAGGCGCACGTCCTCGTGCTCACGCAGCAAAATAACCGTCTGCATGATGATATCGTCAAAGTCCATGGCGTTGGAGGCGCGCAGCTGATCCTGATACTTTTTATAGATCTTGGCAATGCGGGACTGTCTGTAATCGCCCCCCGCGATCATTTCAAAGGTCTCGGGACTTTGCAGCTTTTCCTTGGCTGCGCTGATGGCAGCGATCACGCTCTTGATGGGAAATTGCTTATCGTCTACGTTGCACGCCTTCATAGCAGAGCTTACTGCCTTTTTGGTATCGTCCGCATCGTAAATGGTAAATTCCTTTTGATACCCCAAGCGTTCACCGTAAATACGCAAAATACGCAGGCAGATCGAGTGGAAGGTGCCTGCCCAAATGTCCTTTGCCACGTCCGGATCGTCAAAGGTACGTGCAAGACGCTCCTTCATCTCGTTAGCCGCCTTGTTGGTAAAGGTAAAGGTCAGTATGCGGTAGGGCGGACAGGGCTGCTCGGCAAGCTCGGTCAAGATCTCACCGATCTGCTCTGCAGGCAGATTGATTGCCTGCTCAAGCCCTTGTATGTATTCTGCATCCACGCCGCCCGGCACGCGGTCGGTCATGTATGCATCGCCAAAGCGAATGATATGCGCAATTCTCTTGACAAGCACGGTGGTCTTACCGCTTCCCGCACCCGCAAGCACCAAAAGCGGTCCGTTAACGCTGTAGATCGCCTTGCGCTGCATACCGTTCAGGCTTTGATAATATTTATCAAACAGTGCCCTCTTGGCACGTAGAAATCTATCGTAATTGTGCTGCATGATGTCCTTTCGTCACTATGTAAACGGATACCGCGAAACCGCGGCATCCGCAAACAGCTTGTTTAGTTGTTCTTCTGGTTCTGGTTCTGATTCTTGTTCTGGTTGTTGTTCTGGTTCTGGTTGTTGTTTTGGTTGTTGTTCTGGTTCTGATTGTTGTTCTGATTCTGATTCTGGTTGTTATTCTGGTTCTTGTTCTGCTGATTCTGCATACTGTATATCTCCTGTTTTCTCATTTTTCCCCTTTGCGGGGTCAATGACAGTATGCACCGCGCAGGCGCGTTTTATTCAGTCTGACCGTCATCGGATACTCTTGTGAGCATATATCGGTTATTGAGCTGCTCCATGATATCGTTGTTCTTCTCGGAGAATACCACAACAAACACGATACCCAAAAACAGATTGATCACCCACCAAAGAGATGCAAGCACGCGATACCATTCGCCTCCCATGCCGCTATACGGCAGCATTGCGGTATACGCCACGCTTCCCACAGCGCAGATCACACTCATGACCAGCACAGGCACAAGACCGCGGATCAACTGCTTATGCAAGGCGTTTTTGCGGCCGTAGGTCTGCATATCCACGTGTGCTACCTCAAAGCCTGTATGCGCACGGATCATGTCGCGCAAGCAGCCAAGCACGCCAAGCACACCCAGTACAAACAATATTGCGCAAATGGCACTGAGCACCACCGATACGATATGCGCATCGGTTGCCTCTGCGCCGTTCAGGGCAGCCTCGGCTTTGAAGCCTTCAATTTTAAAATAACGGATCTGCCAATAAAACTCTGTCACAGATGCAACCGCGTAGGCGACAAGCATTGCCACGCTCGCCTTCCAGGTTGTCACGTAATGGCGCAGCGCAAGCACACCTGCGATCAAGCAGATCGCGCACATGATATCGGGCAGAATGTTTACTCCGTCCATGGGCAGGTCGATCGACAGCATGACGCCCAGCAATAAGAAGAACGAGCCGAGCTTATAACGTCTTGCCACAAACAGATCTTTGTTGGGATACACGTCACGCATGTATTGCGTGTGCAAGCTATCCACAAATTCGCGGTCGCGCAGCACACCGATATAATAGCGCAGCGCAAACAGCAGCCACACAATGCCGATCACCGCACCTATCAGCACAGCTGCCACGCGGAATATCCAAACGTAGGCATACAGATCGGCTGCCTTTTCCGAATGCTCGGTCAGCACGCTGAATTCGGGCAGCACGTTCAGCATCACCTTGAGCACCGCAAACACGGCGGTGATAAAGGAAAAGCTTTCGGTCACACTCACAGCGGTATTGCGCTCGTCAAATTCGGATTTTCTCTTGATGACAAGCGACCACAGCTTATTTGCCGCAGTTTGGCGGAATACGCTCTGCCCTACCCCCGTACGGGAGCCTGCATAGATCAAGCCCTCAAACAAGTGGTGATATGCCGGCAGCAGCGTCATCAGCTCCAGCACGCCGAACACAAAATTGCCAAGCAGCATGGTGGTGGGGCGGTCAACCGAGTTGACCATGCCAAACAGCACCAAGACAAACGCAAGGCGGGCAGCGCTGAGCGCAACCATACGGTGAAAACGCTTTGCGCTCTCTTCAAAGTGATGATTGAGATAGGAGAGCGAGGACATACCCAGCGACAGCAGGATATACCCGATCACGTCGGGCAGCAGATCAAACACCGCAATATCGGGATTAAACAAAAACAGGGGCGACAGAGCAATGAGTAAAAAGCCCATACGCTTTCTCGGACGGATCTGCATAATAACACTCTCCTTTCAAATAAACCTTACTTTTTCTTTTTTTTGTTGTTTTTTCTTTCACGGGCAGCCGCTTCACGCTCACGCGCCTGACGGTCACGCTCGTCCATCTTGTCACGGATGTCATTGACAAAGCCAAACCGCGAGGGTTTACGCTCCATGTCCTCATCCCCCTCGGGGCAAATGTACATATAGCAGCCAAACAGGTTGACCAAATTAAAGATCGCCCAAACGAACTGCAAAAAGAATGCAATCAGCGAAAGCAGCTGCAGACCGACGCCCGCAAGCTCAAGCGCAAGCGCGAGCACGTAGGTGCTTGTCTGCACGCCCACCAGCCAAAGTCCAAAGTCTGCTCTTTTTGCAATGGCAGGCAGCTCCAGCTCGGCAGCAAAACCGCGCAGCTGGCGCAGCAATACGAAATGAAAACCAAGCGTCAGGGCGCATTCCACCATGCTGACCACAGCTGTGACGGTGGTATTGACAAACGGCAGCGCGGGAGCTGCAACGCCGAGATACGGCAGCAGCTCAAGCACCCTGACAAAAACATGATACAAGCAGCACACGCCAAGCGGAACCAGCCATTTCACTGCCCCCATAAAAGCAGGGCGATAATCCCGAAGCTTGGTCAGCGCCCATGCAACGCCCACGTATCCGATCACACGCAGATACGAAAGCGGTACGAAAAACGCCAAAAAATATGCTAAAAACAGTATTCCGAAGCCCATAGTCAGTCCTTATTTGCCAAGTCCGCAGCAGTTCTTGTACTTTTTACCCGAACCGCAGGGGCAAGCATCATTTCTGCCGACCTTGGATGCTTCACGGCGTACCACGCTGACCTTCTTAAAGGTCTTTTTGCCCTGACCCTCAAAGCCGTCCTGCAAGGGGTTGGCAACCTGCACGCGCTGTACCTCCTCGCGTGCTCTGGGCACGACAGACAGAATGGTGCGCACAGTTTTTTCACGAATCTCGCAGATCATGGCGTCAAACGCGTCACCACCCACGATACGGTATTCGGTAATGGGATCTCTTTGCGCATAAGCCTGCAAGCCAATGCTGCCCTTGAGATCGTCCATCGCGTCAATGTGCTCCATCCACGCAGTATCTACGTGACGAAGCAGCACAGCACGCTCAACCTCGCGGAAGTTCTGCTCACCGAACAGCTCTTCCTTTTCGTTATATTTCTCCTCCGCCTTTTCCATCAGGTACTGCTCAAGCTGCTTTTTGGTCAGCTTGGAAAGCTCCTTTTCTTCATAGCGGAAGTCGGTTTCATCACACAAATAGCCCATATACGCATTGCGCAAGCCGTCCAGATTCCAGGTCTCGGGACCTTCCTCGCCGGTGTAGGCAGCTACGTTGTCCTTGATCGATTCACCGATCATGTGCAGAATCTTGAGCGAGATATCGTTATCCTCAAGCACCTCCTGACGCTGCTTGTAGATAATGTTTCTCTGCTGGTTCATCACGTCATCGTAAGACAGCACGTACTTTCTGCGCTTGAAGTTCTGGTCCTCAATGCGCTGCTGTGCGGACTGAATGCTGCCCGACAGGATCTTGGCATCAATGGGCGTATCGTCGGTCATGCCGATGCGATCTACCACACCTGCGATCTTTTCCGAGCCGAACAGGCGCATCAGGTCATCTTCCAGAGACAGGAAGAAACGAGATTCACCGGGGTCACCCTGTCTGCCCGAACGTCCGCGCAGCTGGTTATCGATGCGTCGGCTCTCGTGGCGTTCCGTACCCACGATAAACAGACCGCCTGCCTGCTTGACCATCGTTGCCTCAGGTGCAATCTGCTCCTTGAACTGCTCGTAAAGCTCGGCATACTGCGCTCTGACGCCAAGCACAGCGGGATCATCGGTCAGCGAGGTGCCGTTTGCCTGTACAATCAGCTCCTCATCCACGCCCTGCGCGCGCAGCTCTGCCTTTGCCATAAATTCGGGGTTACCGCCAAGCATAATATCGGTACCACGGCCTGCCATGTTGGTGGAAATGGTAACCGCGCGGTACTTACCTGCCTGCGCAACGATCTCTGCCTCTCGGTCGTGATACTTTGCGTTGAGCACGTGGTGCGGAATCTTTTCCTTCTTAAGTCTTGCGGAAAGCATTTCGGACTTTTCAACCGAAACAGTACCAACCAGCACGGGCTGACCCTTCTCGTAGCACTCCTTGATCTGATTGATAATGGCTCTGTACTTGCCCTCAACGTTCTTATATACCACGTCGCTGTGGTCTGTACGGATCATGGGCATATTGGTGGGAATCTCAACAACGTCCAAGGAGTAGATCTCTCTGAACTCCTCCTCCTCGGTCAGTGCAGTACCCGTCATGCCCGAGAGCTTGCCGTACATACGGAAATAGTTCTGGAAGGTGATGGTCGCCAGGGTCTTGTTTTCCTTTTCGATCACTACGCCCTCTTTTGCCTCAATTGCCTGGTGCAAGCCGTCCGAGTAGCGTCTGCCGTACATCAAACGGCCGGTAAAGGTATCGACGATGATTACGCCCTTTTCGTTGACGATATAGTCCTGATCGCGGTGCATGCAGCCGTGCGCACGGATTGCCTGATTGACGTGGTGCGCAATGGTGGCGTTTTCCTGATCGGAATAGTTTTCAAGTCCGAAGAAGCGCTCTGCCTTCTTGGCACCTCTGGGAGTCAGAATGGCGTTGTTCGCCTTTTCGTCCACAATGTAGTCAGCTTCAATATCGTCATGCTGTTCCTTGCTGTCCAGCTCCTTGACCACGTGCTTGGAAAGCGTGCGAACAAACGAGTTTGCCTTCTCATACAGGTCGGTAGGCTTGTCTCCCGCACCGGAAATGATCAAAGGAGTACGCGCCTCGTCGATCAGGATCGAGTCCACCTCGTCCACGATGGCAAAGGCGTGACCGCGCTGTACCATATTTGCCTTATACACTACCATGTTGTCACGCAGGTAGTCAAAGCCGTATTCGTTATTGGTGCCGTAGGTAATGTCGGCAGCATACGCCTCTCTCTTCTCGGCATTGGTTCTGCCGTGCACAACAAGTCCGGTGGTCAGACCCATAAAGCCGTAAACGCGGCTCATTTCCTCGCAGCCGTAGCGAGCAAGGTAATCGTTGACCGTGACGATATGCACGCCCTTACCGGTCAGCGCGTTAAGATATGCGGGCATGGTTGCAACCAGCGTTTTACCCTCACCCGTTTTCATTTCGGCAATTCTGCCTTGGTGCAGCACAATACCGCCCAGCAGCTGCACATAGAAGGGACGCTTGCCAAGCACGCGGTCGTCCGCCTCACGAATGGCAGCAAACGCATCGGGCAGGATATCATCCAGCGTCTCACCTGCGGCAAGTCTGTTTTTCAAAACAGCGGTTGTGCCTCTGAGTTCCTCGTCCGTCATAGCCGCATACTGGGGGGCTAAGGACTCAATGTAATCTGCGGTTCTTCTGATCGCCTTGAGCTGTCTGTCGCTGTAAGTGCCGAAGATCTTGGTAATAAGACTCATATATATTCCTCCGAAATCACATAATACACATAATATCGCATTATATTCTCTTTATTATATACCATAAAATACTGTAATAGATAAAATATTTGTAAATTTTCAAAGAATACTTGAAAACATGGCGACAAAACGCTATAATAATGACATGACAACGAAAGGATTCCCCTTATGAAACACATACATATTGTTCTTCACCAGCCCGAGATCCCGCAGAACACAGGCAACATTGCGCGCACCTGCGCGGCGACCGGTGCTTCCCTGCACCTCATTCGCCCCATGGGCTTTACCGTAACCGATAAGCACCTCAAGCGTGCCGGACTTGACTACTGGGACAAGCTGGATATCACCTATTACGATGGGCTTGACGATTTTTACGCCAAGCACGAGGGCGCAAAGGTCTACTATTTTTCCACCAAGGCAAAGTACAATTACGCAGAGATCGAATACCCCGACGAGGTATTTTTGATGTTCGGCAAGGAGACCAAGGGACTCCCCGAGGAAGTTTTGGCAGCACATCCCGACGATTGCGTGCGTATTCCCATGCGCCCGACCTTGCGCTCGCTCAACCTTTCCAACTCGGTGGCAATTGCCGTTTACGAGGTGCTCCGACAGGACAACTTCGCGCAGCTGCAGACCGAGGGCGAGCTGACGCAATTCACGTGGGGAGACAGGCAGGTCTGATTGTTTCGGGGGCGGCTGCGCCCGAAACGGATGGTCACCGGGTTCTCTTGACCCAAAAGATCAAAAATCAATCGTAAGGAGGCAGATATGGGAGCTTGGGGTGTTGGAATCACATCAAATGACGCGTCGCAAGATTTGAAAAAGGATTTTCAAGCAGCGTTTTCATACTATGACGTCGAAACCGCGCTTGCAAAAATTGATGCGTACGTCAGAGCCGACGGATATGACGAGTCGGACGAGAGCGATTGGTGTGACTACTATTTTTCGCTTGCCAATTTTATGTGGAAAAAAGGCATCCTGACCGATGAGGTCAGAGATACGGCTGTTCATATGATCGACACCGGATTTGGTCTTGAAATATGGGCAGACGAGGGCGAGAAAACGCTCAACAAAAGAAAAAAGGCACTTGCCGAGTTCAGAGAAATGCTGCTGTCGCCACAACCTGCCAAAAAGAAGATCAAGGTGGATTTGTACCTAAATTCTGTCTTTGACATTGGTGATTACGTTGCCTTTCAGCTCCAAACAAAGGACAACAGTTATTTGGCAGATAAAAGCAGTTTTGACGAAGAAACTTTTCGGTCAATGGACGGAAAGTACGTGGTTATCCGAAAGGTCCAAGACCATATATCGTACAGATCGAAGATGGTTCCCGAGGTCGCTGACCATTGGATCGTATATCAGCTATATTGTGAGTTCTTTAATGAAATTCCCGATATGTCGCAGCTCAAAGACAATCATTGGGCGTATATGGAAGGGCGCATAGCTTTTAGTGATCCTCCCGAAAAAAAAAGCTACTATTTTTATTGCGAAAGCTCTCTTTTCTATTTCAAGAAAAGAGGATATAAGGTTATTGGCAACAACAAAAAAGGTATAGATGCATACATAAATACCAATAGAATGGCTCACCATAATACGTTGGGAATATCCTCTTGCCATTATAACGGTGATACGTATCTGATAAACAGCATATTGAAAACGAAAGAAAGCAAAAAAACGAAACGGTTATTTCCGTTCAAATTATGGTGATGCAATATGCATCCAAACAACGCATAAAACGGACAAAGGATCAAAATGGATAATAAAAACACACAAAAACAAAAGG
>JAZOLE010000147.1:0-35444 GCA_045652835.1 Eubacteriales bacterium
ATAAGTGGGAGGACTATTGCATCTTGTAAACAGATTGTAAATCTGTTTCCTCGAAGGGTGAATTTTGCCGATTTTTTGTCCTATTAGGTGAGGACGTAAATATTTTTTTGAAAATCGCCTCAAAAAAGGTTGCCAAGACCCCCTAAAAAATTCATATAGGTGAGGAATGTTTTTTTGATGAAGCCTAAACTTTTGCTTTTCCTGTGGCTATTAAGTGAGGGGGTCTGTAAACAATCGGTGAACATTTTTCAAAACAGGGTATTCAAAAGGCCATTTTTATGGATATAGGTGAGGGGCTAAATATTTTGCTGCAAATCTTTCCATCCCCCCCCACAAATCCCTGTATTTTTGGATATAGGTGAGGAGAGTTTTTAGCCGATCCATTTATGCGAATATCCTTGAACTCGAATTTTGTAAACAGATTGTAAATCATCCTTCAAAACACCCCCTCAAACCCCTGTAAATTTTCATATAGGTGAGGAGAGTTTTTTCTGAACCATTTAAACGGATATCCGAGGATTCAAATTTTGTAAACAAAACGCAAATCATTCTCAAATCCCCCTGTAAATCCCCCCTTATTGATGGGTATAAGTGAGGGAGTAATTTTTGACACGCGGGAAACAAAGAAAAAGCTTCGCGGAAGTTTTCTTCTGCTCTACATAAAATTTTAGAAAGGCTGGTGAGTCAATGAAATCATCAATCATCAAAAGCAAAGACGAGCTCCCCATGTTCCTAACGGTCATGGACATGGCGGCCCTGCTCGGCATTTCACGTTCCAGCGCATACGAGCTCGCCGCCGAAGAAGGCTTCCCGAAGCTGAAGCTCGTACCCGGACGTGTCATCATTCCCAGAGATACACTCTTTGAGTGGCTGGATAAGCAAACGAATTTTGAAATGATCAGAAAGGAGGTGAGATAATGGTAGACGTAAAATATCAGTTGGATCCCAAGGATCAGGTCACGGTCATCCGCTTTAACAAAGCAGACGGACTCGTACACATTGACACTTTCGATAAGGGCTTGATTGAAAGTCTCAATGCAGCACAGAAAAAAGAGCCTGTGATGTTTATCGTGAGTGAGCCTGACTGTTACGGTTGTGTCAGCGCGCTTTTCCCCGAAGCACTTCTTGATGTTGGATTTCATTCCTACGAAGAAGAATGGGAAAAGGACAAGCTCAGACTCTCCCCAAAGTGCGAAGGTCTCGCGGATCTGATGACCAACGCGCTCTGTGAAACGGAGTAATACGTTCTCCGAAAATGGCAGGTGGGAGTAGACCTCCCATCTGCCACCACCCACCAAAAACGATGCCACAGGAAACAAAGAAAAGGCATTTTCACCCATCGCACACAGCGTATGCTGGAAAACAGGATAAAGCCGAGGCTCGCCTCGACATATCACATCGCCCGGCAACGCCGTGCGGTGGAGATTTACGGCTGTTTTAAGCCTTTTTACAAGATTTACGAATACGGCCACAATTATTCTATGAGCCTCAAACGGCACAATATTTCAAAATCCGAGCCTCATAATGCCAAAATTTCTAAGGTTTTCAGGCTTTTCCCGAGGCTCAAATCAACATCACAAACGAAAGGATCATTACAATGGAAGATAACAAAAAGAATCAAGAAGCAATGCCGGCGAAAAACGTTCGCCTCCGTGTAGACCAATGGGAGGACTGTGACCGACTTACCAAGAAGCTGTCTCTGCCCTCAGAAAAGCACTTCATCCGCGATGCCGTGGACTTTTATATCGAGTTTCTCAATACGAAAAGCTCCTCCAAGTTCCTCACTCCTGCCCTTGAGTCTGTCATTGACGCCAAGAACCGTGACAGCGAAGGACGCATCAACAGAAACCTTTACAGGCTGGCGGTAGAGCAAAATCACCTTGCAAGAATCATCGCATACACCTACGATATTCCCGATGACGTGCTGAAACAACTCCGTGCGCAAGCCATCCGTGACGTGCAGGAGACCAACGGAACAATCCGCGTGGATGATATCATTCGAGGTAACTGAACGTGGCAAAGCTCATTCTGAAGGCTCCTTACTACAAGCCCGGACACAAGACCGAGGAAGGTCGTGGGCGCGGTGGGATGCTGGAATACGTGGCAACTCGTGAGGGTGTTGAGCTGTTGCGCGGAGGTCTTGTTGACTATATCGGCACGCGAAAAGGCTCCTGCGGACTCTTTTCCGACAAAGGTATAACCATCAATCTGAAGGAGCTTTCCGAGGAGATCAATGAGCATCGCGGCAACGTTTGGACGTTGATATTCTCTTTGAAGCGCGAGGATGCCGAGCGACTCGGCTACAATACCGCCGAGGAATGGATGCATCTGTTGCGCTCACGGCGCAATGACATCGCCAAGGAAATGAATATCGATCCCATGAATCTTCGCTGGTATGCAGCCTACCACAACAAAGAAAAGAACCCGCACGTACACATGCTCGTCTGGTCGGAAAGAGCCAGCGAGCCCTACCTCTCGCCCACGGGTATTCACAACATCAAACAGAAGATTGCGGGGGACATCTTTCGCTATGAAATGATGTCGGTTTACAAAAAACAGACCGAGATTCGTGACGGTCTGAAGGAAGAATTCCGTCAGCGATTGCGCGAGCTGGCGCGGCAGTTGCAGACAAGCCCCGGAGAGATCTCTCCCGAACTTTATCAAAACTTCTCTCTGCTTTGTCAAAATATTTCGGAGCATAAGGGCAAGAAAACCTATGCTTATCTCAATAGAAAAACAAAATCCTTGGTGGATGATATCGTAAAAATTCTTGCAACTGACAAAAGAATTGCGGAGATGTATGACCTCTGGCACGAGCTTCGTTGCGAGACATTCCGAACCTATACCGATGTGATGCCCGACAAGATCGCGCTGGAGGACAACAAGGAATTCAAATCTATCCGCAATCAGGTCATCACAATTGCCGCAAATATTAGTATGCCTTCCGACGTTCCCTTCCACGATGTTGGCTACGATTACAGCGAGCTGAAGGATCGCGCCAAGGACCTTAGTTACCTTGAAATGATCTCGGACATGGGCAATCACGTTGCCATGTACCGTGTCGGCAGGTACTACTTGGAGCAAGAGTACGATCCAGACGATGCCCTCTATTGGCTGAAGCTGGCGGCAGATCACGGTAACGAGCTGGCTATGTATCAGATATACAAGGGCTACCGCGACGGGATATTTTCCGAGAACTCTTCCGACAAGCTCAAATATCTTCGTATGGCGGTAGATAAAAAATTCGGCTTTGCCGAGTATGAATATGCCATAACACAGGACAAGCTCACACCGGATGTCAAGCTTGAGTATCTCCAAAGAGCCGCCGAGCATGGATGCGGTCAAGCGGAATATGCCATCGGCAAGATTTTTTACGAACGCGGTCAGATCGATGATGCACTCTACTATTTTGAAAAAGCAGGTCGCCGTGACAGCATGGCGCGGACGCATCTCGGTCTGCTCTACTGCTATTCACTTGACGATTGGGATCGAGGTATGATGCTGCTTCGTTCCGCCTCGGACGAGGGTTATGCACCTGCGACCGAAGCCATACGAGCGATTGAGAAAAATCTGGATGCCCGAACCATCGTAGGCATATGTGGCCTGTTCTACTATGCCTCCAATCTTCTTGACGAGCGCAGTGATGATTATTATTCCCACGACCACTCGGATGGCGTGGATATCCGTGTCAAGAAGGAGGACAGAGCCAAGCGCATGGGCATCACCATGTCGGGGCTCTAATTGATAACTCTTTGATAACTCTTGCCGTTGCCGCTGGATATTCAGTTGAACCTGTGGTATCTTTTTGTGGTACGCAAAAAACTTACAGAAAGGACGAAAAAAATTATGGCAAAACGCAGACCGCAGGGTGACGGCACGATTCGCAAGCGAGCGGACGGCAGATGGGAAGCCCGCATCATCATCGGTCACAAGAATGACGGCTCGCCCATGTACAAGTCGGCATTCGCCAAAACGCAGAAAAGCGCCCTCAAGCAGCTTCATCAGCTCATCGACCTCTACCGTGACGTTGACCTCACCGAGGACAGTCGCTTGACGCTGGGCGAATGGCTTGACAAGTGGTTGGACGAGTATATGATATTCACCATCCGAGAAAGCACGCTGGATTCCTATCGCGCCATGGTAAAAAATCAAGTCAAGCCCTTCATCGGAGGCAAGCAGATATCCTCACTGACCACGGCGGATATGCAGAAATTCTATAATAAAATCAAGAAGGAAGGCCGTGTCAGACCGCACCCCGTCCACGGCAAGACACTCGCTGACAGCATGGTCAGAGGGGTGCATATGATGCTTCATGAAGCACTTGATACAGCGGTCAAGGAAAGGTTGATCGCAAAAAATCCAACAAACGGCACGACCGTGCCCAAGTGCAACTATCCTGAAAAGCAGATCCTTGGTGATAATCAGCTGGAAACCTTCCTTGAAGCCATCAAGGGGCATGAATACTGGTGCGACTTCTTCTACGTGGAGGTCATGACGGGTCTGCGCCGCGGCGAGATTTGCGGCCTCAGGTGGCAGGACATCAACTTCGAGGAAAACAAGCTCCAAGTCAAGCGATCGGTGTCGGTCAAAAAGGGCGGCGGTGTCAGCATCGGCGAGACCAAGACCGAGACCGGTGTCCGCTGTATTCAGATGCCGCCGAGTGTGGCTGAACTGCTGAAAAGCAAAAAGCAGACGGCGATTACCGAGTGGGTCTTCCCACACTTCCTGCATCCCGAACAGCCCATCAGCCCTGCCAGTGCATACCGTAAGCTGAAGGTGATACTGAAGAATGCCGAGCTTCCGCTGATACGCTTCCACGACCTTCGCCACACGTTTGCAACTCACGCCACGCAGGGCGGCGTGGATCCCAAGACCTTGGCAGGCATCCTTGGTCACACCAACGCAAGCTTTACGCTGGACACCTACACCCACGTAACGAGCGATATGCAGAAAAGCGCATCCGCCGTAGTGGGTAATATGATGCAAAAAATTATGATAAAGGAGTAATAAATGGCTAAAAGAAAATACGGCGAAGGTAGTGTATTCCTTCGCAAGGACGGTCGATGGGAAGGACGAATCATTATCGGTTATAATGAAAACGGCAATCCTAAGACCAAAAACGTAACCGCTAAAACGCAGGCAGAATGCAAGGAAAAGCTCCAAGCTCTCAAAGAGAAATGGGGCAGAACCAGCGACAGGCTCAAGCCGGACATGCCGTTTGGCGATTGGATGGACTTCTGGTATCAGAACTTCTCCAAGCCCAAAATCAGACAGACAACGCAAGAGTGCTACGAAAACCGAATCTACAACCACATCATCCCCGAAATTGGCAAGATACCGCTGTGCAAGCTGACGCAAAACGATCTGCAACAGTTCTACGCACGGTTGAAAAAGGGTGGCAGGCGCAGGCTCACAGAGTTTTACGGCGAGGGCTTGTCCGACAGAATGGTCCGCTCCTGTCACACCACTTGCCGAACCGCACTCGAAAAGGCGGTGACCGAGGGCTTGATAACCATCAACCCTGCTATCGGTTGCCGACTGCCCCCGAAAAAGGCAAAGGAGATGCAGGTGCTGACGCAGGATGAGATCCGACGGTTTTTGATGCAGGCAAACGAGGAAGGATACTATGAGTTCTTCATCCTCGAACTAACCACAGGAATGCGCCGTGGGGAGATTCTCGGACTCCAATGGAAGGACGTCAACTTCGCCACGGGCGAGCTACACATCAAGCGGCAGGTAGTCAAGAAGGGCGCACAGACCCAGATCACCAAGCCCAAGACAAAGTCCTCGATACGAACGCTCATTCTGCCACACGATATGCTGGATATCCTTGCGGTGCATAAGAAAACCACCACCTGCGAGTGGGTGTTCCCGTCACCCGTCAAGGAGGGCGAGCCGAGGAATCCCGACTCGATCTACGGCAAATTCCAAAAGATACTGAAGCGAGCGGGGTGCAAGAAGATCCGTTTCCACGACCTGCGCCACACCTTCGCTACGATGGCACTTGAAAATGGCATGGATATCAAGACGCTTTCCGCCATGATCGGCCACATCAGCGCCGAGACCACGCTCAACATCTACAGCCATATCACCGACACCATGCAACAGCAGGCAGCTGTGAGAATCGACCGAGAAATCGGCGGTACAAACGCACAGATGCCCGAATTCACGCAAAGCGTAGAGCCACCCAAGGCAAGTAAACCCACCCCCACGAAAGCCACACCTGAGAAAGAATTTGAGCCCTACAAGGGCAAGATACGCAAGAGTGGCACGGGATGCGTCACCATGATAAACGACCACCTCTACGAGGGGCGGTTCACACCGAGAGTCAACGGTAAACGCATCTCCAAAAACGTGTATGCCAAGACACGAGAGGAATGCGAGGAAAAGCTCGCAGTGCTGATCGTAGAAATGAAAGCCGAGATCAAAGCGGAGAAGGAGAGAAGAAAACAGGCAGCGAGTGCGTAATAAAAAATGAAAACCAACTTTTCGGGGCTAAAAAGTTGGTTTTCGTTCCGATTTCTCCACACTATGCTATGATTTGCAATTGAAAACACACTTGAAAGTATGTATTCGATTTTTTAAATAGCTTTCAAAATTTACATCGCAATAATCAAAGAAAAAGAAAACGATTATTGTATAACGGTAAGAAGGAAAAATATTCCTCGCACAACAGAACAATCTTGATTTTTATGTCATATTGTGGTATAATTATGCCATAAGATTTTCAAACCAAGAAGGGAGTATAATATATGCCTAATGAACGTTGGAATTCTCCATATAGTCACTCAATACCTTATATTTTGTTTTCCAAGCACTTTACAGAAATCAATAACGTGTACTGGGCATATGTTCCTGCTTCAAGCACAATAGAAAAGAAAGCAATTGAGAGTTTGAAAGACAAATCTGCCGATCCCCGTGGTTATTTTTTAATTCCAGATGAAGATGATCGTAGACTGGCTAATACATATTCGGAATGGAAGGGATATTTCCGATCCTTTGGAAATTACACAAGGCTGAATATGATAATGCTCTTGAGTTCTTGTTTTGAAACTTATTTAAGAACCATTGTATCTTTAGCAATCGAATCGAAACCGGGAGCAATGTTGGGATGTCCAGAAAGTATTGATGGGATTTTTCTTTTGAAAGAAAAAAATGGGTACGGTGACTCACAAAGTAAGGAATACATGTTCTCTGACATGATCGACGACGTTTGTAAAGGTGAATGGGATAAACGTGTGAAGTGTTATGAAAAATACTTTGGTTCTTTTCCTTCGGCAATTGATGTTAAAAAATTAGATGAATTACGTATAAAAAGAAATAGCATCGGTCATTTTTTTGCAAGAAAAAAAGAAGAATATGAATTTACAGACTCTCCCGAGGTTGCTCCTCCGATTCAAGTTTCAACCAATAAATTAAAGGAATATTTTAATCTAATAAACACTGCGGCTCTTCACATAGATCAGCATTTGCACAGGAATTTTATTGGCTCCTATGATGTTTTAAAGTATTTTTACTTTCATGTAAGGAAGAATGATCTTGTTAATGAAGCGCCACCCATCCAAGCAAGAGAATTAAGAAAGCAAATGGGAAGATTGGGAATGCAAAGTGTTGGTAAAGAATATTACAATAATTTGTTGAGCTATTTTTCTTTACAGGATGAAAAATGTTTATTCAAGTACAGCAAAAAGAGTTGCGTTAAAATTGTAAATTGCCGGCTGGCACAGATGGGTGTCACTCTGCAAGAGGATGGAGAAAATTGCGCTTTTTCTGATTTCCATTTTAGATTGTTTTGCAAAATATATAATGTGAAAACCAACAATGAATATTCTGAAAAGCACGATTATAAAAACGGTACTATATATTTCTATTCCGAAAAGTTTATAGATTTTATAACGTCTGAAATTAAACTGAATCCTATATCGGTAATTGATGAATTAAAAAAGCAACGATAATACAAAAGAGCGGACTTTTTTCTCGTCCGCTCTTTTGTTGGTCGGGATGACAGGAGTCGAACCTGCTTGACCTTGCTCCCAAAGCAAGTGGGTAACCGTTACCCTACATCCCGATTATTAAATTTTTTGTAGTTTTTCCGTAAGTGGTCAAATCTGTGGTCAAAACATTTTGTAGGTGTTTTTTTGAAAAGGAAAACCGCCGAAAAAGTCAGTGTTTACAAGGGTTTTCGAGCCTTTGGAAAACCTGCGACCGAAAACCGCCTGCATGCTCCCAAACGTCGCGCGCTACCAACTGCGCCACACCCCGATGTGTGATTTTTATTCAATTTTTGGGTCGATTCTGTAAGTGGTCAAATCTGTGGTCAAGCCTCTTTTCAGGGGGCTTTTTGTTTCTGTGAATGTGCAGAAAACCCAGTATTTACAAGGCTTTTCGGCGTTTTCGTCCTCGGTTGAACTCGGAGTCGGTCACACGCTCCCAAAGCTAGCGCGCTACCAATTGCGCCACACCTCGTCATTTGATATGAGTTTTGTTTCAAAGCAAGCGCGCTAACCATTTCGTCGCAGACGAAATTCTTGCGCACACACCTCGTTATTAAGTTGTTAAGTTATTAGAATCTATCAGCATCGCCCACTCGCGTCGCATATTCGCCGCGCGTCGCTCGATATTCTCGCTCCTTCGGCTCATTGCTTTGGCTCCACCGTTCGTCAAAAACGATACTCAATCGTTTTTGCCTCACTAACCCAAAGCAAGCGCGCTACTATTTGGCAAAGCCAAATTCTTGCGCACACACCTCTTGTTAAGTTGATAATCAACCTATTCGATGTTCGGTATTTTAGGGTGCTGCAAATGCAGCACCCTAAATACATATCAGGATTACTCCTCGTCGCCGTCAAGCTCTTCGAGGTCAGCGATGTCGTCTTCCTCGATGATGCAAGCGAACTTTTCGCCGCATGCGGGGCAACGCAGGTTGTCCTCGTCGATATCACCCTCAAAGCAGATGATCTCGCCGCAAGAGGGGCACTCAACCTCGAAAATCTCCTCGAACTCGTCCTCGAGATCCTCAAGATCCTCGTCGTAAGGAATGTCGCACTCAAGTCCGCAGCACTCGCAGTTGCCGTCGCACTCTTCGTCATCCCAATCCTCATCGTCCCAGTCCTCGTCCTCGTCGAAGTCGTAATCGCCTTCGTCCAGGAGGTAGTCCTCAACGTCGCCAAGATCGGTGTCGATCTCGTCTACGTATTCCTCCAGATCAGCCAGATCCTCGTCGATCTCGTCAACCAGGTCAGCCAGATCGGAAGTCAGTTCGATCAGCGCGGTGAGCAGCTTGCCCTCTGCGCTTTCCTTATCGTAGTTCAAGCCGTCTGCAAGACCCTTGAGGTAAGCAGCCTTTTCGGTAATGGTCATGATACTAATTTCCTTTCTGTTGTAATTCGGCAAATGCCGCAAGAAAGCTTATGCTCTGGACAGATACTCGCCGGTTCTGGTGTCGATCTTGAGCACGTCGCCCACGTTGATGAACAGGGGAACCTTGATCTCTGCGCCGGTTTCCAGAGTTGCGGGCTTGAGAGTGTTGGTTGCGGTGTTACCAGCAAAGCCGGGATCGGTCTCGGTAACCTCAAGCTCTACGAATGTGGGGGGCTCTACAGGAAAGATGTTGCCCTTGTAGGACATGATCTTGCAGAACATTTCTTCCTTTACGAACTTGAAGGAATCGCCAACCTTGTCGTGTGCAACAAGGGTCTCTTCCCAAGTCTCGGTGTCCATGAAGTGATACAGGTCACCGTCGTCATAGGAATACTGCATATCCTTTCTGTCGATGTATGCGTTCTCGAACTTATCTGTGGGAGAGAAGGTACGCTCAACCACAGTGCCGGTAATGACGTTCTTGATCTTGGTGCGAACGAAAGCCGCACCCTTACCGGGCTTTACGTGCTGGAATTCGATAACCTGGAATACGTTACCGTCCATATCAAAAGTGATGCCGTTCTTAAAATCGCCAGCTACTACCATTTGTGTTTTCCTCCAATATTAACCGTTTATAATTTTGGTCTGATTTATACAGTTCATTTTATTATACACCAGTTCCGCGCGTTTTTCAAGGGGTTTTTGCACTTTTTTTGCGTACAAACGCAGTTTTTTCGCAAAAATCAGGGCTGTTTTGTCAGCGGCTGCACGAACAGGGCGCGATATGCGCAGATTTGTGCCGTGCTCTCCACCTCACTGATCTCGCCCGTGACGGGATCGTAGATGCGGTACGCCACCGCGTCCTCGCACTGCAAGGTCACTGCCGCATCCTTGTCCGATGCGTTTGCTAAGAAGAAGAACTTAACGCCGTCCTTTTCGTAGGGAGAGACGTAAACCGTTGCCTCGGACTTGACTGTAAGCGCCACCTTGGTGTGGTCTGCCACAGCGCCCACAAGTGCGGGATTGTTCTTTTTATACAGTCTGTCGGAGTGCGCATCGGCCAGCGCGCGCATCTCCTCCTGATGCTCCGCACGCAGCGAGAGCTCGGGCATGGAATCGACAAAGATGACGTTCACACCGCCCTTGATCATAGCGTCGAGCATGCGCATGCTCTCGATCTCCATGATCTCGGCTGCGGGCACGAGCACGGTGGTAAACGCGAAGTTGCCCACCTGCAAAGCACCGTTTGCCACGCTGCCGCCCTGCATGGATCGGTCATCCAAAAATACGTAATCCAAGCCGTTTTCACGCAGCTTGACGGCAAGAGTGCCCACCAGCGCGTCATTTTTACGTGCTGCGCTGACCGAATCGTACAGATTCTGCGATGCGGGTGCACGGTAGTCGCCCGCTACCGTATCAATGCCGTAATAGATTGCCACCTGCGTCAGGTTTTGTGCGCCCACGGTCATAGAGCCAAGTCTGCCCACGTAGGCATTGAACGCGTTACCCGTGGCGGCATCGTTATTAGCCTGCGAATAGTAGGACGCGATCTGGTTACCGCCGTCAAAGTAGGCAAAGGTCATGCAGCCCAGCGCATAGTCAAGGTGATTGGTGGCAAATTCATCGGGGTCTGCCACGGGGCAGATCTCGATCAGCACACGCTCCTTGCCCTGCAGCCACGCGGGAGAGGAGGCATACTTGCCGCCCGTGGACATGTTGTTCAGATAATTAACGGGGCGCACGTCCAGCACGTCAAAGCCGGGATAACCCATGCGCTGCGAGCACTGGATATAGTCACCGTAGACAGGCACGTGATAGAACATCTGCTCCTCCAGAAGCAAGTGTCCCGAAAGCTCTGTGCCGTGCTGCTCGCACCACTCCTGGATCTGCCCGAAGAAATTCTCGGAGAGCAGATCGCCCACGTGGGAATAATACTGCGCACGCACAACTCTTGCATCTTCGCCCGAGCCTGAAAAGATCTGCGGCAGATAGGGGCGAGGATCGTAGCCGTACTTGGCTTCAAAGGTCTCAAAAATATCGTAATCGTACGGGATAACGGGAGCGTTCAGCCCCGCGGGCATGATGTGGTGCCCTGCCAGCAGCTGCGGCTCATCGTCAAAGATCGCCTCAACTATGCGGTCAAAGTCTGTAATCGCACTCTCGTAGGTATCAAAGGTGACCTTGATAAAGCGCGCGACCGCGTCGTGGTTGAGAATATTGGGATACGAGGAATTGTACTCAAAGTGGTACGCGTAGTTGGCTGCGCAGAAAATATACGCCACCCAATCGCCCTCCACGCCCGAAAAAGTCAGCTTGTCGCCGTTCTCGGTGACCTCAATGGGGGTCATATCGGTATCCTTGGTCTTGATAAAGGCGCACGCCACCTCGACAAATCCGTCGGGCTTATCCACGCTTTGCTTTTTGGTGCCGCTGCCTGTCAGCTTGCTCTGCACCAGACGCACGGCTGCGTACTCGGGGTGATCCTTGACCGTCAAATCACCCGCAGAGCCGCTGGGATACCCCTTTTCGTCATAGATCCACACGCGCAGACCCATCGCATCCAGCGCCTGCACGTACTCGTTGAGCGTTGCCAGGGCGACCTCGTTTTGCAAATACTGGTCGTTCCACTCGGCATTGGTGACAGCACCGCCAAAGCCCAACGCCTGCAGAGCTGCTGCCTTGTCCGCCGCGGTCTCACCGGGCAGCGACGAGATGTGGTGCTCGAGTCTGAGCGCGCGGTACAAATTTTCGGGAGTCATGAAGGCTTGGCTTACAATCAACATATCGTTCTGCCTTTCTGCATCAAAGGTAGGGGGCGGGGACACAGGCTGCCCATCTGTAGTGGGTTGCCCATCGATAGAGGGAGTCTGGTCGGGCGAGGTCTGTGCGCCGCTTGTGCGCGGATCGGTAACCACGTAAAGCGCACTGCCAAGCAGCAGCACGGCACACAGCGCATAGCAGGTGATGCTTAAAATCAGCTTATTTGCTTGCTTCATTTCGCTTCCCCCTTGCATAAGATACGCTCAGCGCAATGCCGCAGCACAAAAGGATCAACGCAACCGCCGCCATAGTGCCCGCGATCACCCACGTCTGTGCCGAGATCTGACCGCCGCTTCCCTGCTCCGCCTCGGGCGTTGTGTCCTCCTCGGGCACAATCTCGCTCTCGGGCGCGGTACTCTCGGGCGCGGCACTCTCGGGAGCTGCGGTAGTTTGCTCAACGCTCTCGGTTGTCACGCTTTCGGGCGCATCGGTCACGGGCTCGGTGGTGGGTGCTTCGGTTGTGGGCGTCGGGTAAGGCTCACCGTCATAACCCAATATCATCAGGCTGCAATCATCGACCAAAACACTGCGGAAGTTGCCCCCTTCAGTACCGTCCTGCGTGACCATATAGAACTCCGCGCTCTTGATCTCGCCTGCCCAGGAAGCGGAAACGTCCTTGGTAATACACGTCCAGCCATTGGCATTGACCTGTACGAAATCGGTGGTAAACCAGTAATCGCGCGCGGTGGTATATACGCCCAGCGCTACCTGCATATTGATAGGCTTTGCATCTGCATCCGCAAGCTTTACCCAGGCGGTCAGACGGTAGGTGCCCGTGCCGTAATGCGTCAGCTTTTTGGTCACGTACTGTCGCGTAAAATCAGTCCAATGTGTTCTTCCCGTGATCTTCAAAGCGCTGCTGCCGCTGTGCGCGTCATCACAGTACTCCAGCGATGCGCTGACGTATGGCTGCCAGATGCCGGAAACCTTTTCAAAGTCACCGTTCTCCAAAAGCTCGTAGTCCTGCTCTGCACGCACAGGCATGCAAAGCATGCCGATCAGTAAGGCAAAGCAAATTGCCAGTGCAAGTTTTTTCATACGCACCTCCAAAAAGGAATTTTCTTTATTATATCACGGAAAAATCGAAAAATCAAGAGCCGCTCCCCAAATACAGCGCACAATGCATACAAATTGCACAAGGCAAAACGCGTGCTGTGCCCTGTCTTTTTCGGTTTTTCCAATCACTTTTTTTGCTTTCTCTGTTGACAAGCAACCCAAAATCGGGTACAATAATTATATATGCCGTTTTTTGCCCTGTTGCATGGCGAGAAAATCGGCGGAATTTGGAGGATATGACGTGATCTTAAGCATGACCGCCTTCGGTCGCGATAAGCAGACCGTTTCGGGCAAGGATATTACCGTTGAGCTGCGCTCGGTCAACAATCGATTTTTCGATTGCTCGGTGCGCATTCCCCGTGCATTCTCGTACTTAGAGGAAAAGATCAAGCCCTACCTGCAAAGCCGCGGTATCTCGCGCGGCAAGGTGGACGTCAGCATTTCGATCGACGTGCTGGATACGCAGGGCGTCTCGATCGTGTTTGACGAGGGCTATGCAAAAGGCTACCTTGATGCGCTTTACGCGCTGCGCGATACGTTCGGCCTTGCCGACGACATCAGCGTCATGACCGTTGCGCGCAATCAGGAGCTATTCAAGGTCAAAAAGCCCGAGGAGGACACCGAGAAGGACTGGCAGGATCTGCTTGCCGTGCTCTCTGTTGCCACCGACCGCTTCCTTGACGCACGCCGTGCCGAGGGTGCACGCATTGAAGCCGACCTGCGCGCCAAGATGCAAAACGTCATGTCGCGCGTAGACGCCATTGAGCAGCTTTCCGCCGACGATATCGTATCCTACCGCGACCGCCTTGAGGAAAAGATCCGCGCGGTGCTTGCCGACGCTGTGATCACGGTGGACGAAAACCGCCTTTTGACCGAGTGCGCCATTTACGCTGACAAGGTTGCCATTGACGAGGAGCTGGTTCGCCTGCGCTCGCATGCCGTTGCCTTTGAGCAGTACCTTGCATCGGGCCAACCGGTTGGCCGCAGCATTGATTTCCTTTTGCAGGAGATCAACCGCGAGATCAACACCACGGGCTCCAAGTGCACCAATGCCGCGATCGCCAAGCTGGTAGTCGAGGTCAAGACCGAGCTTGAAAAGATCCGCGAGCAGATTCAAAACATTGAATAAGGAGTAAGGATATGAATTTTATCAACGTAGGCTATGGAAATATGGTGGCGGTGGAACGCATCGTCACGCTGGCAAGCCCCGACTCCGCACCCATCAAGCGTCTGATTCAGGACGCAAAGGACACAGGCCGCGTCATTGACGTGACCTGCGGCAGAAAGACCCGCGCGGTCATTATCACCGACTCCGACCACGTCGTGCTCTCCGCCCTGCAGGCAGAGACCATTGCAAACCGCCTGACCAACGATCAGGACTATGACGACGAGCCCGAAGAGGAAGAATAATTTTTGTTTAACATTATCACCAAAATACATCGATTTTTTTGAAAGGAAACAACTATGCTTTATCCTACCATCAATCAATTGACCAAGAACGAATTTAACCGCTACGAGCTGGCTATCGCTACTGCTAAGTGCGCACGCATCATTACCGGTGAGTACGTTAAGCAGCGCGAGCAGGCTGAGGCTTCCATGACCGGCAACAAGGAGACCGACAAGCCCCTGCAGGCTCTGATTGACAAGGAAGTCAGAGACGAAAAGGCTGTTAAGATCGCAATCGGCCGCATTCACAAGGGCGAATACCAGATCGTCAGAGAAACTCCCGCAGAGGAGCTTGAGTAAGCCCCCTTTCCCAAAAAGGAGAAATTTTTGTGAAGGGTAATCAAGGCGCGGCACAATACGCAGGCGTCTATATCTTAGACAACCCCTATTGCATCGACGCCTCCTACGACTACTATATCCCCCAAGACCTGCGCGCCGCGGTATTCCCCGGCGTGTTTGTCACTGTGCCGTTCGGACACGGAAACCGCAAGCAGATCGGTCTGGTCACCTCCACTCACAACGAGGCAACCGCCAAGCGCATCAAATCTGTCGCGGGGCTGTGCTCCGAGCGGATTTGCTTATCGGGGGAAATGCTTTCCCTTTGCCTTTGGTTGCATGAGCAAACGCTTTGCACGGTAGGCGAGGCGGTACGGTGCGTGCTGCCCTCGGCTTCCATGTCGCATTTGGTGGACCACTACAGCCCTGCGCCCGACGCAGACCTGCAGGACAGGAGCAAAAAGCTGGACGCGGCGCACCTTTTGGTGTTCAATTACGTAGCCGCACGCGGCAGCGCAAGCATCAATACCTTGCGTGCAAGATTCGGTGCGGGCGTGGCAGAAACGCTTGCCGAGCTGACAAGCAAGGGCTTGTTGATCAAGCAATCCGAGGAGCGACAGGGCTCTGCCGGCGTCTTTACCACGCTATATTCCCTTGCCCTTGCGCGCGAGGACGCGCAGCGCATCGTAGACGGCGACAAGACCGCCCCCGTGCGCCTGACCTCGCAAAAGCAAAAGGCAGTTTTGCAAAAAGCCTTGGAGCTGAACGCCCCTGCCGACAAGGACGCGCTGTGCCAAGGCACAGACGCAGGCGCTGCACAGCTCAAAGCGCTTGTGGACAAGGGCATTCTCGGCACTGAGAAAAAGCAGATATACCGCAACCCCTATGCCGTACCCGCAGACCACACCCCTGCGCCCGATCCCGTACTGAACGGTGAGCAAGCCTGCGCCGTTCGCACGCTTTGCGAGCTTGCCGACACGGGCGAAGCACGCGCTGCGCTACTGTTTGGCGTGACGGGCAGCGGCAAGACCTACGTTATGGCAAAGCTGCTGGACAAGATATTGGGAGAGGGTAAAGGCGCGATCCTTATGCTGCCCGAAATTTCGCTGACCCCCCAATCGGTTGCGCTGTTTTGCGCAAGATACGGTGACACGGTTGCCGTCATCCACTCGGGTCTTTCCGCAGGCGAGCGACAGGACGCTTACGCGCGCATCAGCCAAGGCAAAGCGCGCCTTGTGATCGGCACACGCTCGGCTGTCTTTGCTCCCGTGCCCAATCTTGGGCTGATCATCATGGACGAGGAGCAGGAGCACACATACAAATCCGACCAAGATCCCAAATACCACGCGCGCGACGTTGCGCGCTGGCGTTGCGCACATAACAAAGCCCTTTTGCTCTTGGCATCGGCAACTCCTTCTTTGGAAAGCTACGCCAAGGCGCAAGCAGGCACTTACACGCTCATCAAGCTCACAGAGCGATATAACAAGACAAATCTGCCCGAGGTAACGGTTGCGGATATGCGCGAGGGCACGGCGCAAGGGCTTTCCTCGCCGCTTGGCACGCTGCTGACCGATGCACTTGACAGCACGGTCAAGGACGGACGCCAAGCCGTGCTGTTTCTCAACCGCCGCGGCTACCACCGCTTTATCTCGTGCGCATCCTGCGGCACGGCAGTCACCTGCCCGCATTGCTCGGTTGCCATGACCTACCACGTCAAAAACGGCACGTACACCGACGGTGAGCTGGTTTGCCATTGGTGCGGCACGCACCTGCAGGTGCCCCAAAAGTGCCCCGCGTGCGAGTCGCCTCACCTGCGACACACCGGCTTTGGCACACAGCGCGTACAGCAGGAGCTGGAAATGCTTTTGCCCGACGCGCGCGTCATGCGCTTGGACGCTGACACCACCTCGGCAAAATTCTCGATGGATAAGCTGCTTGGCGAGTTTCGCGACGGCAAGGCAGACGTTATGATCGGCACGCAGATGGTGACCAAGGGGCACAACTTCCCCGACGTGACCTTAGTTGGCGTGCTGCTGGCAGACGCCTCACTTTACGTGGATGATTACCGCGCCTCGGAGCGCACCTTTGCCATGCTGACGCAGGTCATTGGACGAGCCGGACGCGGCGACGTGCAGGGACATGCCATCATTCAGACAAACAACCCCGACAATGACGTAATCACCTTGGCTTGCGCGCAGGATTACCACACCTTTTTTGAGCGCGAGATCAAGCTGCGCCGTCTGCTCACCTTCCCGCCCTATTGCGACATCGTGCTGCTGACGCTGACCTGCTCGGATGAAAGGGAGCTGATGATGCACGCCGTGCGCCTGCGCGAGGAGCTTGACAGGCTTGGCTCGGGTGACTTTTGCGACGTGCCCATGATGATTTTCGGGCCTTTTGAAGCACCCGTGTATCGCGTGGAGGAAAAATATCGTATGCGACTGGTCATCAAATGCAGACTTAACAAGCGCTCACGCGAGCTTTTTTCCAAAATTCTCATTCGCTTTGGCAAGGACGGCGCAAAATCGCCCGTTCTGAGTATAGATTTCAACCCATCATCACTATAATAAAGGAGATTCATTCTCATGGCAAAATTGAAGATTGTAAAATACGGCGACGACACGCTCAGAAAGAACTGCCGCCCCGTGGATACCATTACACCCCGTATTCTCACCCTGCTTGACGACATGGTGGAGACCATGCACGCAGCAGACGGCTGCGGTCTTGCAGCTCCTCAGGTAGGCGTACTGCGCCGCATTGCGGTTGTTGAGGTCGAGCCCGGCGAGATTTACGAGATGATCAACCCCAAGATCATTGCTCGCGCAGGCACGCAGGAGGAAAGCGAGGGCTGCCTCTCTCTGCCCGGCAAGTGGGGCACGACGCGCAGACCCATGCACGTGACCGTGCGCTACACCAACCGCCACGGTGAGGTTGTGGAGGCTTCGGGCAGCGGTCTCTTGGCACGCGCATTCTGCCACGAGCTTGATCACTTGGACGGCGTTCTGTTTATCGACAACGCGCTGGAAGTGGTTGAAGGCTGATCCCTTCCCGGAGGTGTTGACTATGAAGATTCTGTTTATGGGCACGCCCGATTTCGCGGTATTTACGCTCAAGGCACTTGTGGAACGCGGTGAGAACGTGATCGGTGTTGTAACGCAGACCGACAAGCCCCGCGGACGCGGCTACGAGCTGCTCCCCACCCCCGTTAAGGTGTATGCACAGGAGCACAACATTCCCGTTTATCAGCCCAAAACTCTGCGCGGTGAGGAATTTGCCGCACAGCTCTCCGAAATTGATCCCGATCTGATCATCGTTGTTGCATACGGCAAGATCCTGCCCGTGAACGTGCTGGAGTACCCCAAGTACGGCTGCATCAACGTGCACGGCTCGCTGCTGCCCGCATACCGCGGTGCTGCGCCCATGCAACGCGCCATTATGGACGGCTGCGCCACCACAGGCATTACCACCATGTATATGGCAGAGGGACTCGACACGGGCGACATGCTGCTGAAATGCGAGCTGCCCATTTTGGACGAGGACAACTTTGAGAGCATTCACGATAAGCTGGGCGCTCTTGGCGCACAAACCATGCTTGACACGCTGGACGCCTTGCGCCAAGGCACGCTTGTGCCCGAGGTGCAGGATGACGCTTTGGCTAACTACGCCGAGAAGATTCAGAAGAGCGACCTGCTCCTGGACTTCTCTTTTGACGCGCGCACGCTGCACAATCACATTCGCGGCACCTCGCCCATTCCGCTCTCCTTTACGCACCTGCCAAACGGCTCGTTGCTCAAAGTATATGCCGCACGCGTATATGACGAGGACAAGATGCACACCGTCGCTCCCGGCACGGTGGTGGGCCTTGACGGTGAGATTCTGGTTGCTTGCGGCAAGGGTACGCTTGCCCTGACGCAGGTGATTCCCGAGGGCAAAAAGCGCATGGCGGCAGCCGATTACATCCGAGGCAGAAAGCTCAATATCGGAGATTTGCTCTTATAACGGAGGTATTTATGTTTTTTTACCCTTTCTTTGATATCACGTTTATTATCCTGATCCCTGCAATGCTGTTCGCGTTCTTGGCACAGATCCGTGTAAAGACTTCGTTTGAGCAGGGCAACCGCATCAAAACCTCGCGCGGCATTACCGGTGCGCAGGCAGCACGCAAGATCTTGGATGAAAACGGTCTTTATCACATTTCCATCGAGCGTGTGCGCGGTCATCTGACCGACCACTACGATCCCAAGGCAGGCGTGATCCGCCTTTCCGAAAGCGTTTACGACAGCACCAGTGCCGCTGCGGTCGGTGTTGCTGCGCATGAGGCAGGACATGCCGTGCAGTACGGTGTGGACTACTTCCCCATTCGTATTCGTACCGCCATCATTCCCGTTACGCGTATCGGCTCGATGATGGCAGCGCCCATGTTCCTGATTGGTCTTCTGATCTCCTACTTCTACTTTCAGGCTGCCACCCCCATCTCCGACTTTTTCATGGTGGGCGGTATTGCGCTGTTTTCGCTGAGCACCCTCTTCCAACTCATCACGCTGCCCGTAGAGTTTAACGCCTCGCGCCGCGCGCTGACAATTCTGGACGGCTGGGGTACGCTGAACGCGGGGGAGCTTAACGCAGCCAAGCGCGTGCTGACCGCTGCCGCCATGACCTATGTGGCAGCACTTGCCGTCTCGCTTGCACAGCTTTTGCGCTTGGTGCTGATCTTTGGTGGCAGACGAGGACGCGACTGATGGAACAAATGCAAAACCCTGCACGCGCGCTTGCGCTGCAGATTCTCAACAAGACCGATTCGGCAGGTCAGTACACCAACCTCGCCCTTGACGCCGCTCTCAAAAGAAGCGACCTTTCCGCGCCTGACAAGGCGCTTGTGACCATTTTGGTTTATGGCGTGACCGAGCGCAGACTGACGCTTGACTATCTTGCCGATGCGCTGTCCTCGCGCTCTATTGAGTCGCTGGACGGCACGGTGCGCAACCTTGTGCGCATGGGTCTTTATCAGCTGCGCTATCTGGATCGTATTCCTGCGCATGCCGCGATCAACGAAACCGTTTCTCTTGCGCCCCGACGCGCGCGCGGCTTTGTCAATGCCGTGCTGCGTGAATACACGCGCCGCGAAGGAGAGCTGCAATTCCCCGACAGAAAGACCGATCTTTTCCGCTATCTGTCGGTTACTTACTCGATTCCCGTACCGCTTTGCAAAAAGCTGGTGGATATTTTCGGCACAGAGCGCGCGGAGTCGGTCATGGAAGCCTTTGGTCACGCACCGCCCATTACGTTGCGCGTCAACACGCTCAAAGCCTCTCCCGAGCAGCTTGCAAGCGAGCTTTGCGCACTGGGCTATCGCGTACAGGCATCCGAGGTGCTGGAAAGCGCCCTGACCGTGCCCGATTTCATTCCCTCCGGCTCTCCCCAGATTGCCGACGGTCAAGTTTTTGTGCAAGACCTTGCCTCGCAGATCTGCGTGCAGGTATTGGACGCACAACCGGGGGAATTTGTCATTGACACCTGCGCTTGCCCCGGCTCCAAAACCTTTGGCACAGCCATCAAGATGCAAAACGAGGGCAAAATTCTTGCCTGTGACCTGCATCAAAGCAAGCTTTCGCTGATCACATCGGGCGCCGAGCGTCTTGGCATTTCGATCATTGAGGTGCGTGAGCGCGATGCGCGTGCACACGATCCCGCCTTGCGCGGACAAGCTGATCGCGTGCTTTGCGACGTGCCCTGCTCCGGCTTTGGCGTGCTTGGCAAAAAGCCCGAGATCCGCTACAAGGACCTTACAGACGCAGCTGCACTGCCCGATATTCAATACGCAATTCTGGAACACGCCTGCACCTACGTCAAAGACGGCGGCGTGCTGGTATATTCCACCTGCACCATTTTCCCCGAGGAAAACGAGCGCAACGTTGCGCGTTTTCTTGCCACTCACCCCGAGTTTGCCCCCGAGGACTTTTGCGTGGGAAGCATTCAAAGCGAGGGCGGCATGCTGACCCTGACCCCCGATGCCCACGGCACAGACGGGTTCTTTATTGCGAAATTGAGGAAAAAACATTAAAGCAAAACGCCCCTTTCTGCGCAAACTAACAAAAAGCCTTCTCCGCCGGAGAAGGGGGACCGCGGAGCTCGCTTGCGAGCGGCGGTGGATGAGATGCATCATACGGACGCTCTTTCACGTGTGCGGGAAACCGTTGGGGTGTTATATGAGGAAATCCTCTCCGTTCTTTCTTTGGCGCGGTAGGCCAAAGAAAGAACCAAATAAAGGCCGTTTAAGAAGTTTCGCGCCTGCGGGCGCGACTTAGGGCACTGCCCCAAGTCCCTGCGACCTTTTTGAAAAAAGGTCGATCAAAAACTTTCACAAGGGGCGGCGTTTTTCGCTCACCCGATCGCAAACAAATCAAATTTCACACGGAGAACAACATGGAAAACATTCTCTCCCTGCTCCCCGAGGAGTTAGAAGCCTTAATGGCACAGATCGGCGAGCCGAAATACCGCGCCCGTCAGCTGTTCGAGGGGCTGCATAAGGGTCTTGCACCCCACGAGATCTCCAACGTAGGCAAAAAGACGGTGGCAAAGCTTGCTGAAGTGAGCACTTACCATCTGCCCACGGTACGCCGCAAGCTGGTTTCCGCCATTGACGGCACCATCAAATACCTCTTTGAGCTTTCGGACGGCAACTGCGTGGAGACGGTGGTCATGCACTACAAGCACGGCTCCACCATCTGCATCTCCTCTCAGGTAGGCTGCCGCATGGGCTGCAAGGTCTGCGCCTCCACCATTGGCGGCCGCGTACGCGATCTGAGTGCTGCCGAGCTGATCGGTCAGGTCATTGCCGCGCAAAAGGACATGAGCGCCACCGACCCCGACGCCCGCATTGGCGGCATTGTCATGATGGGCATCGGCGAGCCGCTTGACAACTTTGACAACGTACTCAAGTTCCTTAGATTGGTCAATATCGAGGGTGGCATCTGCATCGGCTATCGCCACATCTCGCTTTCTACCTGTGGCGTGGTTGATAAGATCTACGAGCTTGCAAAGCACGATTTGCCCATCACGCTCTCGATCTCGCTGCACGCATGCGACGATACCACGCGCTCCTCTATCATGCCCATCAACAACAAATGGGGCGTGGACGCGCTGCTGGGAGCTTGCAAGGACTACTTTGCTGCCACAGGCAGACGCATTTCCTTTGAATATACGCTGATCCGCGGCAAAAACGACTCGGTCGCAGCCGCAGAGCAGCTTGCAAACGTGCTCAACTCGCGCCTGCGCTCGCGCAGCGACACCATGCCTATTCACGTCAACCTCATTCCGGTCAACCCCGTTGAGGAAACCGGCTTTGAGCGCTCGGACGATAAGGCGATCAAGGCATTTGCCGCAGCTCTTGAGAAAAAGGGCGTGCGTGCCACCGTGCGCAGAAAGCTGGGCGCGGATATCAACGCCTCGTGCGGACAGCTGCGCCGCGCCGAGCAGCTGGGAAATCCTGCGCAAAATACGCAATCATAACCGAAGGACGGATACATCATGGAACTGATAAGCTGCGGAAGAATCATCAAGGGCGTTGGCGGTCTTTACCACGTAAAGCTGTTTAAGTCCCCCGACTTGCCCCAAGGATTTGACTCCAATACCCCCGTTGCCTGCCGCGCAAAGGGGGCTTTTCGGCATGAAAACCTGACCCCCTTGGTAGGCGACATCGTATCCTTGGAGATCGATGCCTCGGGAGAGTGCATGATCTCGGATATCACCGAGCGCAAAAGCGCACTCATCCGTCCGCCACTTGCCAATCTTGATTTGATGTTTGTCACCTTTGCCGCCGCCAAGCCTGCACCTGTGCTGGAAACGGTGGACAAGCTGATCTGCATTTTGGAGCACCACCGCATCACGCCCGTGATCGTGGTCACCAAGCATGACACCAAGCCCGACTATGCCGAGCAGCTTTGCGCGCTTTACCGCGCCGCAGGCTTTGACGCTTTTTGCACCGGCAGCAAGGACGGCACGGGTATTGACGCCTTGCGCGAATACGTGCGCGAGAATTGCGAGGGCAAGATTTCTGCCTTTGCCGGCGCTTCGGGCGTGGGAAAATCCACGCTGCTCAATGCCTTGTTCCCCACCTTGGAGCTGCAAACCGGTGAGGTCAGCCGCAAAATCGAGCGTGGCAAGCACACCACCCGCACAGTTGAGCTTTTCCCCATGCCCGGCACCGAGAACGGATACATTGCCGACACCCCCGGCTTTTCCATGCTGGATTTTGCCCGATTCAACTTCTTTTCCAAAGAGGATTTGCCCTTGACCGTGCGCGAGTTTGCCCCTTATCTTGGCAAGTGCCGCTTTACCAAGTGCTCGCACACCAAGGAGCAGGGCTGCGCGGTGCTCGAGGCAGTGAAAAAGGGCGAGATTGCAAAATCGCGACATGACAGCTTTGTTGCCATTTACGACGTGCTCAAGAACAAGCACGATTGGGATAATTAAGGAGAATTTATGCGCGCATTCATTTATGTGGGTGGCACAATTTGCCCCGACAATATCACCGAACGCCCCGTGGACGGCGACCTTTGCATTGCTGCCGACGGCGGTTACAAAAACGCTATGCTGCTTGGTCACAAGGTGCACGTTGCCGTGGGCGACTTTGATTCCTTTCCCAAGGACAAGATTGAGGACGGCATCGAGCTTGTGGAGTTGCCTGCCGAGAAGGACCTGACCGACTCGCAGGTCTGCATTGAAACCGCCATCGCGCGCGGCGCGGACGAGATCATTCTCATAGGTGGTCTTTCGGGCAGACTTGACCACACGCTTGCCAACCTCTCGATCCTGCAGGACCTGCACGCACGCCGCGTGCTCGGTTATATCACCGACGGCGCAAACCGCGCCCGCTTTATTCACTCCTCGGGTGCCATCATCATGAAAAGCGAGTACAAATACCTCTCGCTGATCGCGGTGGACGAAACCTGCAAGGGCGTGAGCATCAAGGGCTGCAAGTATGAGCTAAAAAAACAGCCCGTGCACCGCAGGCTGCAATTTGCCGTTTCCAATGAGATCACAGGCAACTGCGCTATGGTCACGGTCAAAAAGGGCGGGCTTTATATCATAGAATCGCGTCAGGCGTAACGCTCCGTGCACCTTCGGCATACACTTTTACCAAAAAGCCGAAAGGAGAGCACGCATGAAGATCGTTACGCTCAAAACCCCGAAATTCATTTCCGCGATCATTCGCCTCTTTATCAAAAATAAAAATCGATAGGATTACATATGATACAGGAACAACGTAAAAATAATGGATTTCTGCCCATCAATGCTGCCGAGATGGCAACTCTGGGCTGGGACGCACCCGATTTCGTTTACGTAACGGGAGACGCTTACGTGGATCACCCCTCGTTTGGCGTATCTATCATTTCGCGCGTACTCGAGGACGCGGGATTTCGCGTTGCCATTCTTTCGCAGCCCGACTACAAAAGTGCGGATGCGTTTCGCACCTTTGGCCGTCCGCGCCTTGGTTTTTTGGTCACGGCAGGTAACATTGACTCCATGGTAGCGCACTACACGGTATCCAAGAAAAAGCGCACCTACGACTACTACTCCCCCGGTGGTAAGATGGGCAACCGCCCCGACCGCGCAACCATCGTATATTCCAACCGCATCCGCGAGGCGTACGGTGACATTCCGATCATCCTTGGCGGCTTGGAGGCTTCCTTGCGCCGCTTTGCCCATTACGACTACTGGGAGGATCGCGTGCGTCGCTCGCTGCTGATCGACAGCCGCGCCGACATTCTGACCTACGGCATGGGCGAGAAGATTCTTGTGCGCCTGGCGCAGCTGCTGGACAAGGGCGTGCCGATCAAAAAGATCCGCGACGTGCGCGGCACGGTTTGGGTAGGAAAGCCCGAGGACACGGTGCACTTCCCCGTGGCTGCTACCTTTGATTATAACGAGCTGAAAACCGATAAAAAAGCATACGCCAATGCCTTTGGTGTGCAGTATAAAAATCAGGACAGCATTACGGGCAAGGCGATCTGCGAGATGTATGACGGCAAGATGCTGGTGCAAAATCCGCCCATGCAGCCGCTTGAGCGAGAGGAGCTTGATGCCGTTTACGCCCTACCCTACACCCGTACCTATCACCCCTTTTACGAAAAGGACGGCGGTGTGCCCGGCATTGAAGAGGTGCGCTTCTCGGTCACGCACAACCGCGGCTGCTTTGGCAGCTGTAACTTCTGTGCGCTGGCATTCCATCAGGGTCGCACGGTGCGCTCGCGCAGTATTGGCAGCTGCGTGGAAGAGGCGAAAAAGATTACCGAAATGCCCGACTTTAAGGGATACATTCATGACGTGGGCGGTCCTACCGCAAACTTCCGCGCCCCTGCCTGCCAAAAGCAGCTGACCGACGGCGTTTGCCCCGGCAGAAAGTGTCTTGCTCCCAAGCCCTGCCCCAATTTGCAGGTGGATCACACCGAGTACATTGAGCTGCTGCGCGCCATTGAATCGCTTCCCCGCGTCAAAAAGGTATTTATCCGCTCGGGTATTCGCTTTGATTACCTGCTGCTTGACCAAAACGAGGCATTTTTCAAAAAGCTGGTCAAGGATCACGTATCCGGTCAGCTCAAGGTTGCGCCCGAGCATTGCTCCGCTCCCGTGCTTCGCGCTATGGGCAAGCCCGACTTCTCGGTTTACGAGCAGTTCCGCGACAGATACTTTGATTTGTGCGCCGCTTGCGGCAAGGAGCAATATCTCGTGCCCTACCTGATGTCCAGCCACCCCGGCTCGACCTTGAACGATGCCGTGGAGCTTGCGCTGTGCCTCAAGCGTCACCACTACGCGCCCGAGCAGGTGCAGGACTACTACCCCACCCCCGGCACGGCGTCCACCGTCATGTACTACACCGGCATCAATCCGCTTGACGGCAAGAGCGTTTACGTAGCAACCGATTACCACGAAAAGCAGCTGCAAAGAGCGCTGCTGCAATACAATCGCCCCGAAAACGCACCCATGGTGCGCGAGGCACTGCAAAAGGCAGGTCGCGAGGACCTGATCGGCTATGGCGCTGAGTGCCTGGTACGCCCCGCAGGAGGCGGTGCCGGCAAGAGCGCAAAGCCGCAGGGCAAGATGTCGGGCAAGCCGACGCAAGGCAAGCCCGAGGCACAAAGCAAAAAGCCCGGCGCAAAGCCGAGCGGCATACCGAACAAAAAGCCTGCGGCAAAGGCACAAGCCAAGCCTGCCCCCAAGGCAACTGCCGCAAATCCCGAAAAGAAAAAGCCCACCTATAAAGAGGGCTGGGCAAAGCCGAAGAAAAAGAAATAACAACACACGGCTCGGCATTTTGCCGAGCCGTGCGTATTTCATTGATGCAGGCACGGGAGATCGGTGATCTCTCGCAACTTTTCTGCGTCCTCGACGGTCCGTTATAATATAGGATGAAAAAACCCTCGCGAAAGCGAGGGTTTTTTACTATATTATGCGTTTATCCGTACTGAATGATCACGTCATACAGCGTGTATCTGACGGGAGAGTCACCGCGGTTGCTGTAAACCAGCTCGCCGCCTTCGTTTGTGATCTCAATATAGCACTCGCCACCCTCGCCGTATTCGGCAAACATGGTGTGCCCCGTCACCAAACTACCCTGTACGGGCGTAATACTCTCCGCACTCTGTCCGTACACGTAAACAGTCAGAGTTCTGGGCAGAACGGTCAGCTTGGCGGAATTGAGCGTCAGCTTACACAGATCCGTGACGTCATTGCCCTGTGCGTCAAACACAGTAACCGTCTTGAACTCCACGTTCTTACTGCCCGTCACGGTAAGTCCTGCGCCAAACTCTACCTCTACCCAATATCCATCGGGCAGACCCTGCACCCAAACGTCCTCGCAATTCTTCTCGGTGCCGTCATAGGTGTAGGTCATTTCATAGGCGTTTACCGTAACGTCCAGCGTGACCTCCAGCGTGCCGTATTCATAAGCAACACTCAGCTCTTGTCCATCGTCATTATACACGCGCGCCACAAAGGTGTTGGCACTGTGACCAATCTCGGTCTGTTCACCCGTAAAGGTGACTTCCAGATAAAATCCGCGCGGCAGCTCGTAAGGCTCCAGCTCATAGCAAATCAGCGGCGTGCCGTCAAAATTCTTGGAAGCGCTCTTGGAGATCAGCGTGACCACCCAATCCTCTGCTCTTACCACGCGCAGCGTGCCGTATTCCTTGATGATTTCAAAGCTTGCGGTCACATCCTCGCCACCCTCGTCATAAATGACCACCTCAAAGGTATTGTCACTCTCACCGGGCAACGTGCGCTCGCCCGTAAAGACGATCTCCATACGGTAGCCTTCCGGCAGCGTATACTCCGCAAGCTCATGGCAGACAAGCGGTGCGCCATCATATATGCCGATCGCACTACCCGATTGCAGCGTCAGCTTGATCTGATCCCAAACCTCCAGCGTGCCATACGTCTTGCTTACGTTACAGTACGCGGTGATATCGTTGCCGTCCGCGTCATATACGATCACGTCAAAGGTGTTCTCGCTCGTACCCACCGCGGTCTGCGAGCCACTAAAGATTGCCTCAAGCGTATATCCCTTGGGAAGCTTATACTTCAGCAACTCATGGGAGGTCAGCGGCTGACCGTTATAGTGACGCTGCGCGCTTTGCGAGGTCAGGCTGATATACAGCTTGTTGACCATGGCGTAGCACGTGTTTGCTGTCACGATATAATTGGCAGTGACGTCATTGCCGCCCCGGTCATATACCACCCATTCGGTGAACTTCAGCGTATAACCGCCCGGCTCCGCAGGTGCCTCGGTTGCCACGTACTCCACAGTATGCCCCGGGGCAAGTCCCATGGGGCGGTAACCCGCCTGCACAACGTCAATGCCCTTGCCGTCATACTCCTTGGAGAATTGCGCGGGCAGATACAAATTCAGCTCAGCAGGCTCTACCGTCACGCTCTTCCATGTGTGTTCCAGCGTCAGGTAATAGCAATGCGTCACATCTCTGCCGCGTGCGTCATAAATGCGCAAGTCGCCAAGCACACAATGATACTTCTCACCGATTTCGGGTGAGCTTACGATCATGGGCAGCATGATCTTCTGCCCCACCACAAGATCGGGGCAGGAAAGCTGATCCTGCGAGATGGCCAGCTTGACCGTGCCGTTATAGGTCAGCACGACATGCTCCGCCACGGTAACGGTCATGGGTCTGTGCGTGATGCGCAGCGTGCCCAGCATATCCTCTTCATAGATAAATGCGTAGTTTTGGCTGACGTCGCGTCCGTTCTCGTCCACAATGATCAGCGCAAGGCGGTTTTCGATCTCGCCCACAAGCTCGATGCTGGCGGGTTTGACGTCCGTGATCCCGTGACCGGGCAAAATCTCGCCCAGCAGCACGTATTGCTCATTGATCAGCGGCATGCCGTCATACATCTTTTCTGCATCAAACGATTGCAAGGGCAGAGGATACGGATCGGTGATCTCCAGCATACCTGCGTCCACCTTGATCGCATACATGTACGTGACGTCGTTTCCTTGCTCATCGATCACGCGAACCACCGAAAGATCATTCTTCCACTTGCCCACGTCGGCAATGCCCTGTGCGTACTTGTATTCCACGTACAGATCATGTCCCGCAAGCAGCTTGCCCTCGGTCACCTTACTGTAGGCTGCCATGATGGGCTGACCGTCATAGACCGGCTTGGTCTTGCTGCCTGTCGACACCGTAATCTCAATCGGCTTGACGCGCAGCGTACCATAATTGGGCGTGACGCTGTAATACGCGGACACATCATTGCCGTATCCGTCCACAACGCGCACGCTCTCCAGCGAATTGGTTGCGGTTCCGATCTCGTAAATACCGTTCGGATAGGTAAAGGATGCCCTGATCTCATGCCCCTCGATAAGTCCCGAGCCGCTTACGCGGATCTCGGTATTGACAGCGGGAGCGTTCTCGTACGCCACAATATCGCCGCCCGTGATGACTGTGATCTTGCGCGGTATGATCTCGATCTCGCCATCCGTGCAAGTAATCTCATAATTGCTGGTCACGTCGCGTTTGCGTTCGTCAAGAATCTGACAGTCCTTGACCGTCATGCGGTGCGTGCCAAGCTCAATACCGTCCGAAATGACGGTCAGCTCTACCTTGTGCCCTGCGGCAAGTCCCTGAGCAGAGGCAGTGGCATCACACTTGCCGTTATACGGCTGCCCCGAATACTCGCCCTGCACCAAGGGCGCATCGATATACAAGGGCGCAGGCTTGACGGTATACCTGCCCGGGTTGACAGTAATCATATAGTTGCCGGTCACGTCCTGCCCCGTCGCAGTATAGACCTTGGGAATGACGCGATCGTTATCATGCGTGCCTACGTCGGTGATATAGTCCGACTTGACCGAGCCGCCCAGCACGTGTTCTGCGACCAGCGTGCCGGACACCAGCGTCATTTGCGTGGCGTTGTCCATGGGCTGTCCGTCATATACCTTGTTGCCGCTCGAGGTTTTGACCGAAATCGAAACGGGCGTAACGGTCAGCTTACCGGGCACCGTGGTGACGAGGAAGTTTTCGGTCACGTTATTGCCGTAACGGTCCCAGACCGTTACGTTCTGTATCTGCAAGCTTCCCGTGCCTGCATTGGTCTGGCTGCCCGAAAGGGTATAGGTGGCACGATAACCGCCTGCCTCCCAGTTTTCCTTGACTTCCGAGAGCAAAAAGGATGCGGCATCCAACGGCTGTCCGTCATACTGCTTGCTGCCGCTCGGAGCATGCAGCGTCAGCGCAATGCCCTCTATCTTAATGGTATTTCCCGTAAAGTAAATATCGTAATTGTGCGTTCTGTCCGCGCCACTGCCATCGTTCAGCACCACAGAAAACAGCTCCTTTGGAACGGTAAACGTATACGAACCTACATCCAAGGGCTCGGATACGGGCACGCCGTTCTTCTCATAGGTCACGTGATCGTAAAAGTCGCCGTTGAGCACGATCTTGTGCCCCTTGCCCTCATATTTTTTGATCCATTCGTTGGTGGAATTCAGATACACAGGATATGATGCGGAAGCCGCGTGGCCGTCATACCGCTTGGTTTGGGGATCAAAACGAATCTCCAGCGCACGCTTATCTACGGTCAGATTACCTGACCCCTGCAGACGGCTTGCATACCAATCCGTTGCATCCACCGCCTTGCCAAGCCCTTCCTTGTGCATGATGCGGTACTCAACGGTATACGTGCCCGTGCCCGCGTCGGTCTGCGCGCCCGAGGTGCTCACGATCTCAATCGTGTCGCCTTCAAACAGCGCGCCTGCTACAACGTCCAAAAGTTCGCTTGCGTTGTATTTCTCCGGTGTCAGCGGTTCAGCATCGTAAATCTTACGCAGATCCTTATAAGAAAGCTGCAAGGGCGCGCCCTTTTCCACCGTCAAGGTGCCGTAAGACACGCTCAGATCGTAATTTGCCGTAACGTTTTTGCCGTCTCCCGAGATAATCTCATACGCAACCTCGTTGGTAATGCTGCCCGGCACGGTCTGCGTTGCAGCCTTTTTGACCTTGACGCTATGCCCCGGGGCAAGGCTGCCGCCCCTGATTTGATAGTTCGACCAGCTTTGTGCCTCTCCGTTATACACAAGTCCGCGGCTATTCTCGCTTTGCAAATGCAGCACGCGCGGCTTGACGGTCAAAGAGCCGAATTTATAAGTAATATCGTAGTTTTTGGTCGCATCTCTGCCGTCAGCCAGAATACGCAACTGCACGCGGTTGTCCTGCGGACGATTTGTGACGTCGGTTATACCGGTTTTATCGTTGTGCACAAACTCCACAATCTGTCCCGACACAATGCTGCCGCTCGTCACGGTGTATCTGTCGGTATACTGGCGCATGCCCGTATATTCCAGCGTCACGTTGGGCGTTTCGACCGTGATCGGTCGTTTTTCAATGACCACCTTGCACACGTCTACCTTGATATTATAGTACGCGGTGCGGTCCTGCCCTGCATCATTGGTTACGGTTACTGTCACCTTATTATCATGTCTGCCCACGTCGGCAGATACGCTGTGCGGTGTGACGTATATCTGATCTCCTCTGTACAGCTGCCCCTTGGTGATCTCATAATTGGAGGTGCTTGCGCTTTGTCCGTCATACGTCTTGGTAATGTTGACAGGCTTGCCGTTCTTGATCTCGTTCGCCACCACCACCGTGATCTGCTTTGCCTTGACCTTGATTGTGCCCTGCGAGAAGGTCAGCTGATACCCCGCGGTCACGTCGTTGCCCTTTTTGTCCACAATGACTACCGAGGACGGATCGATATGGCAGATCGCGCCGCCGCGTCCGTCATAGGTAAAGTAGGTCAGCGCAGCACTTTGGATGCTGTGTCCCTTGGCAAGCACGCCGTCATCGATCTGCCAATGCTTGCCATACGCGGGGGTATCTCCGTATTCCACGGTAGCACCGAACTTGCTCTCGGGGCGCAGCGTAACATCACGGCGATACAGCGTGACCCGCCCTGCCTCGCTATAGATCTTTTTGCCAAACAACCCCTTGGTAATGACCGCGCGTACGCTGTACGCACCCGGACGCGTGGGCTGGTCTGCCGACCAAGCCTCGCTGCCCAAAGGCGCATACTCGCACCGATACGTGCCAAAAAGCACAAAGCAATCATACTCGGGCTTATCGCCAAAGGCGACCGTCTCGCTTTGCAAGGTATACTCTCCGAAGTAAATACCGCGCAGCGAGAGATAGCCAAGCAGCAGCACCGCTCCTAAGATTAGCAGCAGCACCGCACACTTGACGCATATCTTAAATATGCGCGCCAGCGGGAGATATCCCCTGACCTTTTTCTCATATGCTTCGTACATCATAAGTATTTCTCCGGATTATTCTGAAATGTAGATGGATTTAAGGTGCCAGCACGCGCAAGGTGCCGGGCACGATTGTGATCTGATAATTGGCTGTCACGTTACGCCCCTGGGCGTCAGTGATCACGATATCCGACACCGTGGCGTCGCTGACGCCAACGTTGGTCTGACTGCCCTTGACCTGATAGGATACAATGCTCTGCCCCTCTGCCAATTTTCCGCGGGTCAGGGTAAAGCCTTCGACGCGCAGCACCTTGCCGTCGTATACCTTTTCGGCGCTGTCTGTTTCAATGGTCAGGCTGATCGCGCTTATGCGCAGCAGCCCGGCTGCAACTCGCAGATCGTACTCGGCAGTCACGTCTGCGCCGCTGCCGTCAAGCACACGGCAGGTGGGGGTGTTGTATATCGAGCCAACGTTGGTAATCGAGGGCATGGTATACTCCAAATAGTGTCCGCGCGCGGCAAGCGCATCGGCATCATACGTCAAAGCGGGAGATTCCAGCGGCGTTCCGTCATAGATCTTGCTTGCTCCCGAAGATTGCACGGACAACTCGTACAGATATACCTTGAGCGTTCCGCGATTTTTCTTGATCTCAAAATTTTCGGTGACGTCCCGACCTAAAATATCGTATATACGCACCTCTCCAACCTCGTTGGCGCTCTGTCCGATCTCGGTCTGCGATCCGCTGATCTCTACGTCAACGGTATAATAATCGCCAAGATGGGTGTTCTTAAAGGAAAGGGAGAAGGCAGCATTTTGCAACGGCGTGCCATTGTACACCCTCTTTGCGGATGCGGCAGTGACAGTCAGCGTAGGCTTTCTGACCTCAATCACGCCATCCTGCAGCACCACGTTATACTCTGCTGTCACGTCATTGCCGTCCTCATCCTCAATTCTGATCTGCGTAATCGTAGACGTGCCCTGTCCTGCCTCGGTACGAGAACCGGTGACCTCCACGTACGCCAGCGAGTGCCCTTGCTTAAGCTCGCCTTGTGTGATCATGACGTTCTCGGGAGATACCGTGTACGGGAGTCCCGTGTAGTAACCCATGACCTTGATGGGCATCAGCACAAGCGCATCATCGGGCGTGCTGCTGCGTGCAGGCGTGGGATCGATGCGCACCCAGCCAAGGCCTGTGATAAATACCTCAACCCAAGCGTGTGCGTCCGCACCCTTGACGTCCGTCCAGGCATTGCCTGCCGCATAGGTGCTGTATCCCACCACGTAACGCGCGGGAATACCGAATGAGCGATAAAGCAGCGTGGCAGCAGACGCAAAGTGGCGGCAAACACCGCTTTGGGACTCGGTCAGGAAATACACTACCTCATCCTCGCCTGCAGGGCATGCGGGATACTCTAAATCATACGTTGCGCTGGTGCGGACCAAGGCTGCAACGTCCTCAATAATGCTGAGTCGGTCTGCGCGCAAGCCGTTCTGCTCGGCAAACGCCAGCAGTGCTTGCTTGGTACTCTCGGGTACGGACAGATACTGCTCGTAGACAAACGCGGTATACAGCTTGTTCTGCTCATCCTCCAAGCCCATGGCTGCATAGCGCAGCGCATCGGCATAGTTATAATACCAATCATACCCCGAGTGCGAATAGGAGCTTGCATAGGGGGAGATGACAACGTCGTTATACGCCCCCTCAGGCCCCTTTGCTACGTAATTGGGCAGCAGGTACTGATTGCCCATAATCTCTATTTGGTACAGCGAAGGCAGCTTGCCGTCTGCAGCCAAGGCTTGACCCACCGTGTACAGCATGTTTTCCACGGCAAGCGGATACGCCATAGCATCTCCCCAGCCCCAGTTTCCAAAGCCTTCGCGGAAGGAATAATCGCCATAGCTCTTCCAGCGCAGATACACTCTGCCGCCGCTTTCCGCCCAAATGCGTGCAGCGATCGCATCCGTGTTTTGCGTGTTGTTGTCAAGGCCACCGTCATCCGAGATCTCGCCACCCGTGGAGGGCGCATTCTCATACACCTCCAGCGTGCCGTATTCGTAAGACACGTCATAGCGGTAAGAAATATCCTCACCCGTCAAGGGGTCAATGATAGACACGGTAAAGGTGTTTTCCGAGAAACCGATCTCGGTCTGCGAGCCTGTAAAGTGCGGCACGATCTGATAAGCAGCATCTATCACGCCCTCTGCCAGCACGTATTGCTCACAGGTCAACGGCTCACCCGTATAGGGCGCGGACTTGGAGCCGGATGCAAAGATCAGCGTTTCCAGCTGGTCGCGGTCAATGCCGTGCACCAGCGTAATTTCATAATTGTCGGTTACAATTTCAATGGGATGTGCGTGCTGTACTTTTGAATTATCCAGAACCACCACGTCGCGCAGTATAAATTCCACGGTGTCCTCTGCGTTCTTGACCGCCTCTACCTCTGCTGAAATCTCATGCCCTTCCACCAAAGTGCCCTTGGTGATATACCACTGACCCTGGGGCAGTTCGCTGCCCGAAAAATGCTTGATGCAGGGGCTTGCTGAGATCTCGATGGGACGCGGCTCGATCTTGAGCGATCCCACGCGGATGTTGATCTCATAATAATCGGTCACGTCACCGCCAATGCTGCCGTCTCCGTACAGATTCTGCACGCGCACTGTGATGTTGTTGGTAGTATTTCCCACTTCTGTAATGCTTGTCGGGAAGGAAACGTCTAAATAATGCTCTGCCAGCACCTCGCCGTCCACCGTAAAGGATTCATAGCGCAGCGGCTCTCCGTCATAGATCTTGGAGGCACCGTACGAGGTCACCGTAATGGGGCGTTTGGTCACGGTCAGCTTGCCGTAGCGATACGCGATCTCGAAATTTTTCTGAACCGGGCGACCGCGCGGGTCTTGTATCGTGATCGCAAAGTCATTTGACGAGCTGCCGGGCGTGGTCTGCATGCCCTTGAAGGTGGCAGATGCGGTATAGCCCTCGGGCAGTTTGCCGAGAATGAAATCCCACATTTCGTAGGTCAGCGGCTGACCGTCATATGCCTTTTGGGTGTCGCCCGATTTAACGATCAGCTGACACGGGGTAACCGTCAGCTTGCCCGGGCGTGTTTCGATCTCATAGTGGTTGGTCACGTCCGCACCGATCGCATCTCTGACCTTAACGACCACAGCGTTTTCGATATAGCCGACGTCAGTTTGCTCTCCGATATATGTGACCTCTAATTTGTGTCCCTTTTTGAGCGCGCCCTTTTTGAGCGTGTATTCCTCACAGGTCAGCGGCTTGCCGTCAAATTCCTTTTGTGCACTGCCTGCCACCACCACCAAGGAGGAGGGTCTTGTATCGATCACGCCCGTGACGATCAGACCCATATAGATTGCCAGCATGATCACAATGCCGATGACAATGCTGCCGATCAGCACGGTTGAAGATTTTCTGTTCATCTCGGACATCCTTTCCTTAATATTTGCGCGTCAGCGCAACATCATTTGCCAATGGCAATTTACGCAGCTCTTTCAAATCTGCGCAAATATTCCTTACACAATTTCATGCGGTCATAACCGAACAGCTCGTCAAGATAATTGCAAAGACCCTGCACGCTGTTGCGTACGTAAATCGGGTTTTGCGCCTCCAGCTTTCTGAACACCTTTTTGGACAGAATATCGTCCAAAGCATCCAGCTCGTCACCGCCGCAGGCAAGGTACACGGGAATGTACTGCTTGATCTGCTTC